>CANPVX010000092.1 GCA_947581815.1 Candidatus Indicimonas acetifermentans
CGACCTCGAGCGTATGACGCGGTTGCTGGAACAGGTGGTCAACCGGATGGATCGACTGGAGGAGCGCGTCGACTTCGCCGAGCGGATGCTGGAAACCAGCTCTCGCGAGCGCCAATCGCTATTGTCCGCCATGAAGGAGGCCGGGGTCAGACAGGAGAGGCCAACGAAGGAAGGGAGACGATAGCGACATGGAATGGGAATTCATCGCACCTATGATCGTGGCCGTTACGGTCACGCTGTCCGCGGCGGGTGTGTTCATACTCCGCCCGCTGACCAAACGACTCGGCGATCTGATCGACGTGATACAGCGGCGGCAACAGATGTCCCAGAACGAGGATGTGGGCCGCATCGCAGAGCTCCTCGAACACCTCGACACCCGCCTCGACCAGCTGGAGCACCGGCAGGACTTCAGCGAGCGAATGCTTTCGTCCATCGAAGGGCGAACTGCCCGGCAGAGCCCGCCGCTGCGCGATTCCAGCAAGTCCTAGACTCCCAGGCCGGGATGTCTTGAAGCGCTCCCGGACTCGCGATCCCGTGAATCACCGGGGAACTCCGAGCCGCCGCCAAGCGTAGCACCAGCGAACAACACTCACCATAATACTGGGTCGCCAGTTTCCATAAACCGTTGGAGAACAATCTAATATGCTGAAGCCGCTGGCTTTGATGCTCGTTTCGGTCCTCGCGACCGGCGGCGTATCCACTGTGAACGACGGGGACCAAACGCCGCGGCTCATCGGCCAGGCGGCCATTAGCGGTCGATTCATCGTTTTCTCCTATGCGGGCGACCTATGGAGGGTCGAGCACTCGGGCGGTGAGGCGACACCGCTGACGCAAGGCCGCGCCGACGATGCCTTCCCTACGCTGTCCCACGATGGGAGCCTGATCGCTTTTTCACGACGGGATGGCGGGGACTGGGACCTTTACACCATCTCAATCAACGGGGGTGAGCCGCAGCAGCTGACCTTCAACCCGGAGGCGGACATCGCCCGCGGCTGGAGCCCAGACGACCAGAGCATTCTGTTCATGTCCCACCGCGAAGAGGAGGGGATATACCGCCTCTATACGATCGAGCGGAACGGAGCCTTCCCCGAGCCGCTTCCCCTTCCCAGAGGCTTCGACGGCTCCTTCTCACCCGATGGAGACAAGATCGCCTACGTGCCATACGCCTTGCCGCTTCAGCTGTTCGATCTGGACTGGCGCTACTACAGAGGCGGTGCAGCGGCCCCCCTCTGGATCGCCGACCTGGGCAACGGCAGCATCGAGAGGGTTCCGCGAGAGAACTCGAACGACACGCACCCGATGTGGGTCGGCGATAGTATCTTCTTCGTCTCCGATCGCTCGGGTACTCACAACCTGTACTTGTATACGCCCAGAAGTAGGGACGTGGAACAGCTAACCGCTTACCTGGAGTACGGAGTTACACATGCCGCCGCCGGGGGCGGCATGCTCGTCTTTGTCCAAGACGGCGGGATCCGACGCTACAATCCAGCGACCGGAGCGGTGGATAGCATCGACGTCCAGGTCAGCCCCGACACCTCCGAGCTCGCGCCCCGATCCGTACCCATCGCCCCCTACATCCAGTCGGCAGCGATCTCGAGGCTCGGCGATCAGGTCGTTTTCGAGGCGCGCGGCGATATCATCAGCTACGACCGGCTGAGCGGGCAGGCTATAAACATCACGAACTCGCCTGACGTCGCCGATCGCTATCCGTCGCTCTCTCCGGATGGCCAGTGGCTCGGCTACGAGTCCGATGACAACGGCGAATACAAGCTGAAGCTGCGGCGCGCTGACGGCTCGGGCGAAGTGGAACGGACGGGCCAGATCGAGCTTCGCCCCACTTTCTACCGTGAGTTTTCCTGGTCGCCCAACTCCACCAGGGTCGCGTTCATAGACAAGCGCCTCTCGCTCTGGGTAGCCAACTTGGAGACCGGAGGCGCGCGGCGGGTCGCCACATCTACATACTCGGATCAAGGCAGCTATCAGGTATCGTGGTCCCCCAACGGGACGATCATGGCCTACTCGGAGTACGGCGAGAACCGCAACCGGATCATCTATCTCTACGACATCGTCAGGGGTCGATTGCGCCAGGTCACTCGTGGAGATTCGAGCGCCGAGCACCCCGTCTTCGATAAGAACGGCAAGTACCTTTACTTCGTGGCCAGCGACAATTCTGCGCTTGGCGAATTCGGTTGGAGCGTGCTTTCGGGCGCCCTTCAACGGCCGCTCGTGACCCGACGCCTCCACGTAGTCGTGCTGCGCAACGACATCCCCGCCCCTGTCTTGCCTTTGACCGGCGAGCCCAACATGGAGGCACAGGCCGATTCGGGAATCGGCCGCGCACTCATCCACACAGAGGGCATCGACCGGCGGATCGTGCCGTTGCCGCTCCAGGCCAAAGACTTCGCCGGCCTGGTGGCGGGCAGGTCCGGAGAGCTTTACATCTTGATCAACGAGTGGCCGGACTCTCCGGCGCTCGGCCGTTCGCCCAAGCAGTCGCTCTACCGTTACAGACTCGCCGAGCCCAAGCGCCTCGCGAAGTTTCTCGACGACATAGACGAGTTCCAGCTGTCCGCCGACGCCAGCACGATCCTCTATCGCAGGGGACAGGACTGGGCGGTCGTACCGGCGGCCGAACCGCCAGAGCCCGGCGCCGGGCACCTCGATCTCGACTCGATTCAGGTCGACGTCGATCCGCCCGCCGAGTGGCGGCAGATCTACCACGAGGCCTGGAGGCTAATGCGCGACTACTTCTACGATCCAGGCCATCACGGGCAGAACATCCGCGAGATCGAAGCTCATTATGCCAGCTACCTGCCGAGCGTGACGCGCCGCAGCGATCTGAACGCCTTGCTCAATCGGGCCTTGGGTCACGTCTCGGCCAGCCATCTGGTCGCGCGTGGCGGCGACATCCCGCTGCGACCCGTGACGCCAAGCCTCGTGGGCCTACTCGGAGCGGATTACGAGGTCCGCGACGGGCGCTATCGAATCACGCGGATCTACCGCTCGGGGCACTACAACTCGACCGATCCGTTGCTTCAGGCGCCCCTGGACCAGCCGGGCATAGATGTCGCCGAAGGGGAGTACCTTCTGGAAGTCGATGGCGAGCCGGTCCTGGCCAGCCGCAACATCTACTCCTACTTCCAAGGAAAGGCGTTCACTCCGGTCCGGATCACCGTTGGTCCCGACCCGCGACCCAGAGCTCTCCGCACGTACACCGTGGTGCCGCTCCCCGGCGAGAATACACTGCGGCGAGCCAACTGGGCGGAGAGCAACCGGCGCCGAATCGACGAGCAGAGTCAGGGGCAGCTGGCGTACATCTACGTGCGCAACTACAGGGCGGGGGTAGAGGAATTTTTGCGCGGCATGTTGGCCAAAGCCGGCGTCAAGGGGTTTGTGATCGACCAACGGTTCGCGCACGGCGGCATCACATCTGACTTCCTGATCGAGGCGCTCCGCCGCAGGCCGCTCTACTACTACGCGTTCCGCCACGGAGAGGACATCGCCGTCCCTACTAACCCGATGCCCAACTCGAATGTGCTGCTCATCAACGATGTGAACGGCTCGGCCGCCGAGACCTTCGCGCTGATGTTCAAGCTGGGTAGGGTCGGCAGGGTCATCGGCACGCGAACGATGGGTGCGGGGATTGGCCCTTACGCGTTCGTGCCCAAACTGATCGACGGCGGCAGCGTCACCATCCCGACTCGAGCCGCGTACAATCCGTCGGGGTCATGGGATATCGAGAACGATGGCGTTTCCCCCAACATCGAGGTCGAGTGGATGCCAAAGGATTGGCGTGAAGGGCGAGATCCCCAACTCGATGCGGCCGTGAAGGCGGTCCTTCAACACATAGTCGACAATGCGGATGGACTGGAGACGCCGACGCGACCGGACTATCCCGTGCTTCCAACTGGCGAGCAGGAAGCCGACACCTCCACAGCGGGGGTGCAGGAAGCCGACACCTCCGCAACTGGCAAGCAGGAAGCCGACACCACCGCAGCGGGGGAGCAGGAAGCCGACACCTCCGCAGCGGGCACTCTTTGAGCCTTTGGGTTGACTGTCCGAGATCGCCGCACGAGTTTGCCCGAGCGGATTTTGGAGCGGGACGTTTTTTTTACACAGTGTCTTCACCAAAAGATAGGAGTGCATAGCCATGCGTGGGCCCCCCCCCCATCTCCTCTTCAAGAGCGCGGGCACGCTGGTCATCGCCGCTGCAATCGCCGGGTACGCCGGTCACGCCCCCCCCGCCCCCCAAGCTGCTCAGCCCAGCGAAGATCTGGTCTGCGACCCGGATAACGGTGGCCTCACGCTTCCCCCAGGCTTTTGCGCTCTCGTGGTCGCCGACGGCATCAGCGGGGTGCGACACATGGTTGTGGCACCCAACGGTGACATCTTCGTCGCGCGGAGGCGTACTCGCGGCGACAGCACCGCGCCCGTAGGCGTACTCGCGCTTCGCGACAGCGACGGGGATGGCCGGGCCGAGGTGCAGGCGAACTTCGCGGATAGGGCCGGGACGGGCATCGCGCTGCACGGCGGTTACCTCTACTTCGGACCCAACGACGGAATCGTGCGCTTCCCGCTCCCCGAAGGCAGCCTCGAACCCTCGGGCCCAGCGGAGGTGGTCGTATCCGGCCTGCCCGCTGTCCGCAGCCACCGCGCGAAGAGCCTCGCCATCGACGGCGGCGACCTCTACGTAAACATCGGCGCGCCCTCGAATACCTGCCAGGAAGAGGACAGGACCGCGGGCTCTCCGGGCATCGACCCCTGCCCGCAGCTGGCGACGCGGGGCGGGATATGGAAGTTCGATGCCAATACGCTAGGCCAGACGCAAACCGATGGAGAGCGTTTCGCCACCGGCCTGCGGAACGTCGTCGCTCTGACGCTTCACCCGACGAGCAAAGCGCTTTACGGGGTTCAGCACGGGCGCGATCAGCTGCACCAGAACTGGCCGGAACTGTTCAGCGAGGAGGATCAGGCGGAGAAGCCGGCCGAAGAGCTCGTCAGGATTCGAAAGGACGATGACTACGGGTGGCCTTACTGCTACTACGACTCGGAGCTGGAGAGTCTGGTCCTCGCGCCCGAATACGGTGGAGACGGAAAGAAAGTGGGCCGCTGTCGCGATAAAGGTCAGCCGATGTTGGATTTCCCCGCGCACTGGGCTCCCAACGCGATCTTGTTCTACACGGGCGATCAGTTCCCGGAAGAGTACAAGGGAGGCGCGTTCATCGCTTTCCACGGCTCCTGGAATCGGGCGCCGCTTCCACAGGCGGGTTACAAGGTTGTTTACGTCCCCTTCGACGGCGCCTGGCCCAAAGGGGACTACGAGACCTTCGCCGATGGCTTTGCCGGCGAGATAATGAGTCCACGTGACGCCGATTACAGGCCCGGCGGACTCGCCCAAGGGCCAGACGGCTCGCTCTACATCTCGAGCGACAAAGGCGGAAGGATTTGGCGCGTCCTATATAAAGGGTAGCCGCTGCGGTCAACGTGCCGGGTTGATGTGATACTCGTAGAAGATCTGAGCGACCCCTTTGATCGTATTCGAGATCGTGCAGTACTTCTCTTTGGATAGCTCGATCGCCTGCTCCAGCGCCGCTTCCGGCACCTTTCCCCAAATCCGATAGGTGACGTGGATCGCCGTCAGTCTGTTGGGAAGCTCTGAAGTCACCTCACCCTCTGCGTCCACTTCGAAGTCATCGAACTCGACGCGCTTCTTCTTCAGAATGCTCACGACATCCATACCGGTGCATCCACACAGCGCCATAAGAAGTAGCTCTGTGTTGGATGGCCCGGCGTCGAAACCGCCTTCCTCAGGTTTCGTATCGATGACGATCCCGTGACCGCTGCCAGAAGTCCCGACGAACTGCAGGCCGCGATTCCATACGACCTTACCTTTGCGCATATCGCCTCCATTGTCTTTCGGTACCCGGTACTCGGTACTCCGTACTCGGGGGGGGGGGGGGGGTACGGCAACCGTCCTGCCGTGGCCCCGCCATGAATCACCCACTTTTATGGGTTTTTATCCGCCCATTTAGGGAGTCCCCCGGTCGAACACGCCCGGCCATCCACCGCAGGCACGAGCCCGCAGGGAGACCGACATGTACAATCGCCGCCAATTCCTGGGCGCCATTGGCCTGCCCGCCGTCGCCGCAGCCGCCGGCGCCCCGTTCGCCGCACTCCGCGGCTCCCGCGCCGCCGAGATCGCCAAATCCCTCGCCGAGCACCCCGGCTCGCCCGACGACGTCGCACGGCAAGAGGAATTTTGGTTCGAGGTTCAGAAGGCGTTCTCCGTTGATCGTAGCCTGATCAACCTGAACAACGGCGGGGTGAGCCCCTCGCCGACGTGGGTTCAGGAGGCGATGAAGCGCCACCTCGATTACTCCAACGAGGCGCCCGTCTACACGATGTGGCGAATCCTCGAGCCCCAGCGTGAGGGTGTCCGGCAACGCCTCGCCCGGGAATACGATTGCGATCCCGAAGAGGTGGCCCTGACGCGCAACGCATCGGAGAGCTTGCAAATCTGCCAGCTGGGTTTCGATCTGAAGCCGGGCGATGAAGTCCTTACGACCACTCAGGACTACCCGCGCATGATCACCACCTTCAAGCAGCGCGCGCGCCGCGAAGGCATCGTGCTCCGCCAGTTCTCCATACCCGTCCCGGCGGAGGATCCGGCAGAAATCGTTGCGCTCTTCGAGCGAAACATCACACCGCGCACACGTTTGATCTTGATCTGCCACATGATCAACCTGACCGGACAGATCCTGCCGGTGCGTGAGGTCGTTCAGATGGCGCGGGCGAGAGGGATACCGGTGATTGTCGATGGCGCGCACGCCCTGGCCCACTTCGACTTCACTATGGCGGAGCTCGATTGCGACTACTACGCCTCCAGTCTACATAAGTGGTTGTTCGCGCCACACGGCACAGGATTCCTCTACGTTCGACGCGACAAGATCGCTGACCTGTGGCCGATGATGGCGGCGCCCCAGAAGCTGGACGAGGATATCCGAAAGTACGAGGAGATCGGCACGCATCCGGCGGCGAACTATCTAGCTATCGCGGAGGCGCTGACCTTTCATCAAGGGATCGGCCCGAAACGCAAGGAAGCCCGATTGATTTACTTGCGCGACTACTGGGCCAAGCCATTGCTCGAGTACGATAACGTAAGGCTCAACACGAGCCTCAAGCCTGGATTCGCTTGCGGCATCGCGAACGTAGATATAGAAGATGTTGATGTGCTCGCGCTGGTCGACTGGCTTTGGAGGGAGCACCGGATCATCGTGACGCCCATCAACCACGACGAGTTTCACGGCCTACGAGTCTCGCCGAGCGTCTACACGACTACGGAGGAGCTGGACCGTTTCGTAGAGGCGATGGAGACCGTCATCCGGGGCGGCCTGCCGACCTAACCGGGCGTCGCGGCGCGAGCACGCGGGCGGCCCCGTCCGACCCTCACCGACCCTCACCGGCCCTCACAGACAGGAGCGCATCCTGGGGGTAATAGTGTCGTTTCCGCACCGTGAGTTCCGGCGTCGTGTCGTCGATGTGAGCCTGCTTGCCCTTATCTTCGCCGCGATTTCACAGCCCGTCGCGGCGCGCGCGGCGTTGCAAGACGGAACCGCTTGGTCCACATGTGAGCGAAAAAGCGATCTCGGTGAGCGCGCGCAGTGTACGCACGTCGACATGCCGCTGCGCATGCGCGATCCTGACGGCGAAACCATTTCCCTGCTCGTGATGCGAATCGTTCCAACGGGCACGGCGCGACGTCAGCTCTGGTTCCTGGATGGCGGGCCCGGCGGCGCGGGAACCGCTTCCATCCCGCGCCTGGAGAGGATGTTGCCCGATTCGAATCTCGTACTCTACACCTTCGACACCCGCGGCGTCGGGGGATCGGCGCTCCTCGAGTGCCCGGCGGAGCAGGCCCCCGACAGTCCCGAGGGCCGGGAGATCGTGGCGGAAGAGTGGGACGCGTGCATCGCCCACATCCGCGGGTCGCGGACCGATCTGGACGCACTGACGATCAACGAGACGGTGCACGATCTGGCGCGGCTCATCGAAGCTCATCGAGTACCCGGCGTGCCCGTGTTCGTCATGGGAGTGTCGTACGGCACGTTCGTCGTGCAGCGCTATCTCCATCACTATCCGAGTCAGCCAGACGGCGTAATCATCGATGGCATCGTGCCGCCCGACTGGGGGTTCGACGAGTTCGACGCGGGGCTCGATCTCACTGGGAGACGACTGCTACGTGCCTGTGGCGCGGACGACGACTGTGCCGCGCACCTGGGGGACGATCCCGAGGCGTTCGCCGAAGCGCTGTATGAGAAACAAGAGGCCGGCTATTGCTTCCCACTGACGCTCGAGCCGGAGACCACCAGGCTCGTGCTGGGTGCCGGGCTGATGGTGCGTAGTGTGCCGCGAGCTTATCTCCCCGTCATTCTGTATCGTCTCGACCGATGTGAGTGGCACGATCAGATGGCGATGATGCATCTGTTCCGCAACGTGTTCGACAAAATTAGCGAGCCTGGATCCCACTCGCAGGTTCTGCAACGACACATTGCGCTCTCGGAGCTGTGGGGAAAGGACGCGCCGGGGGCAGCCGAGCTCGACTCTGCACTCGGCGGTTACGTTATGACCACCGGGGTCAGCGCGTCGTTCGCTCGCACCGTCGAGCAGTGGCCCGTTTACACTCGGCCCCCGGAAGCGGGGCTGTTCCCTGCCTACGAACGTCCGCTTCTGATGATGCACGGCACGCGGGACCCGACCGTGCCTGTGGAGCGGCTCGAGCAGGTTCAAAGTGTTTACGCGGGGGACGTGCAGTACTTCGTGCTCGTGCCCGATGCCGGGCATGTCGTCGTCAACGAAAGCGACTGTACGCGGAGCATCTACCGCGAATTCCTGGTCGCACCGACATCTCAACCAGACACGTCGTGCCTGGCTGATGTACCCACGCTCGATCTCGCCGGGAGCGCCGAGGCGTCAGAAAAGCTGTTCGGAACGTCAGACACCTGGGGCGACAATGTGAGCGGCGTGTCTACCTTCCTATTCGGGATGACGTACAAATATCCGGCGATCGTCATCGCTTTGCTTGTCCCCGTGCTGTGTGTCGCGAGGGCCCGCCGCTACCGCGCAAACGAACTAGGGCGTGCCTATGCCCTCTCTCCCTTGCGTTTCGCGGTGTCCATCATTCTGTGGCTCGCGCTTGCGCTCGTGCTCTGGCAGGGCGGGGTTTTCCTGCCGTTCTTGCTTCCGTATGACGCGGTGTACACGATCGCCATTGTGCTGGTTCTCATAAGCCTGCAGGCGCTTGCAGGCTTGAAGCTGGGGGCGTGGGTGGGACGGGCGTGAGCCGGGATGATCTGGTCCAGTGCCCTGCCCTGACCGCGGGACTAGTCGTCGCCCGATCGCAAGTGTGCAGATAGATCGGCTTGGCTCCGGATCTACTCGAGCAGGTCGAGAAAGAGTTGAGTGAAGCCCGCTATGGCCTCCCGGCAGTCGACCACATACCCGCTCCCCCGAATCTCGGCTCCGCTCTTGTCGGCGTAGGTGCCTC
>CANPVX010000093.1 GCA_947581815.1 Candidatus Indicimonas acetifermentans
CCGTTCGCCAGGATGTCCGGGATCACCGTGATGCCACGATCGTAAAGGATGGCGTCGCCTTCAGGCGTCACCGGTCCGTTGGCCGCCTCAACCACCAGCGCGGCTCTGATCTTCTTCGCCACCGTCTCATCGATCGCTCCGTGACCGGCTGCAGGGATGACGACGTCGACTTCGAGCGACCATAGATCGCACGGCTTGATATGGTCGGCATCGCGGAACGCCAGAACGGTTCCCTCGTTCTGTTTGGCGTCCATGACTGCTTCTATAGGTAAGCCCCGCTGGCTATGGATGGCGCCGCTCGAATCGGAAACAGCCACGATCCGGGCGCCATATTCTTCCACGAGTATCTTGGAGACCTGCGAACCGGCATTGCCAAAGCCCTGAACGGCCACCCGGCAGTTATCGATCGAGCGGCCCGAATCGGCTACCGAATGAGCCAGCACGATGGCTGCGCCCCGCGCCGTCGCGTCCTGTCTCCCGGCGAGACCTCCCAACGCCAGCGGCTTCCCGGTCACGACCCCACGAGCGGCGTGGCCCGAGATTTGGTCGTAGGCGTCCATCATCCAGCCCATGACCCGCTCGTCGGTGTACATATCGGGCGCCGGGATGTCCGTGTCCGCGCCAACGAGTGGACTGATCTCGAGCATGTAGCGGCGAGCGACCTGCTCGATCTCCCGCCCCGACATGCGCTTGGTATCGCAGGCGACGGCACCCTTGGCGCCGCCGAAGGGGAGATTGAGAAGACCCGTCTTCCAGGTCATCAACGTGGCGAGGGCTGTGACTTCCTCGAGTGTGACCGCTGGGTGGAACCGAACGCCGCCCTTACCCGGACCGCGGTCGACATTGTGAAGTACGCGAAAGCCGGTGTAGACGATCTCCGATCCGTCATCGCGTACGACCGGAACCGAAACCACGACCTGTCGCTTGGGGAGTCGCAACCTCTCGCGCAAACCAGAAGGCAGCTCGAGCTGTTCAGCCGCCCTCTCGTAAGCGTTCTGTACTGCCCTATAGAATCGCTCTGGAGCCATATCGCTTACCTCCCCACCACACCGTGCTCCTGCAGCACTTGCAGCGTCCGCTCGATCGGCAGCGCCTCGACTCGACCTCTGTATCCGTCCACGGTTACCGCCTTGAACAAGCTGTTGTAGATGGCCTCTTCCGTCGCCTCTACCGCGGCTTCGAAGAGGGCTGACATTCCGTCGTTTCTCAGATCCTCTATCGTGCGCGTCGGCTCTTCTCCGAAGCGGCGCCGTGCGCCCTCGGCTGTGGAGAAGGCGATCACGTAATCGCCGCTGCCGTTGGTGCTGGGCGACCCGGTTCGCGCCAGTCCGTGAACGGATCGCAGCGCCAAACGATGCAAATTCCGCGCCGTAATCGGCGCATCCGTCGCCGCGACGATCATAATGGAACCGTCGCCCCTGTCCTCAGGTTCCGAGCTCGGCTCGAGAGTGTCGCGGAAGAGGTACCGACCCAACTCCACGCCGACGGGGGCTCCCATTATCTCGAGGATGCCCCCGAAGTTCGACTGGACGAGCACGCCTACCGTCCAACCGCCGAGCGCGGCCGGCAAGACACGAGAGCTCGTGCCGATGCCGCCCTTCCAGCCGAACGCTCGGGTTCCGGTCCCCGCACCTACCGCTCCCTCTTCCACGAAGCCCGATCGCGCCGACACCAGCGCGCTGATCACGTGCTCGGGCTTGATCGGCCGCGAGCGAATGTCATTGAGGAAACCGTCGTTGGTTTCGCCAACGACGGGGTTGATCGAGCGGACTTCGTCCATTCCAGGTTGAGCTAGCAGGTGGTCGACCATAGCATTCGCCACCTGCCATACACACAGCGTGCAGGTGAGAGCGATCGGCGTTTCCAACTCGCCCAATTCATCGACCTGGGTGATGCCGAGCAACTTTCCGAAGCCGTTGGCGACGTAGATGGCCGCAGGAACGCGGTCGTCATACAGGTTGCCATCATGTGGGAGGATGACTGTCACACCCGTGCGGATCGACTTGCCTTCCCAAACGGTCGTGTGGCCGACTTTGACTCCGGCGACGTCGGTGATGGCGTTGTAGCGCCCAGGTTGGAAGATGCCCGGCGCGACCCCGATGTCTCGGGCGCGAGGGCGCTCGGGGGCCTGGACCGTAGCAGCCTGCAGCCAGCTCGCGGCCGGTGCCAGTGCCAGGGAAAGGAGGAAGCAGCTATGTGTGAGTCTGACGAATCGTATTTCCAGGCTTCATTCCTCTGTGACGGGTACTCCTAGGCGGCTCTGCACCTACCTCACTCGTCCCTCGTCACCTGCGAGCCTAGCTGCTCGAACGGCGTCCAAGGTAGCGAGCGCGGGCTCGCACCGCCACATCCGGGCGTTTCGTCACGATTCCGTCGACGCCCCAATCCAGCAGGCGGTCCATGTCCGCTTCCCGATCGATCGTCCAGACGTGAACGCGGATCCCTTTTCGATGAGCGTGGCTGATCAGACGCGGCGACACCAAGCGTAGCCCGAAGCGCCTCTCGGGGAGCTGAAAGGCATCGACGCGCGGCCACCAGAGAGCGTCGATACCTACCCAGAACGGTGCCAGAAAGGCCAGCATGCGATCCATCGTCACGCTGCGCGGGCCGGGGTAGTCGCGAAGGGCGGGGGCACGCCGCCAGGAGAACCAGGAGGCGAGGAGAACGCGATAGGCCGCATCGTGTTCGTCGATCACTCTCCGTACGGCGCGCGCGGCGCGGCGATCCTTGATGTCGATGTTGAAGCGAGCCTTCGGGAAAGTCGCGAGTGCATCCGCCAGTGTGGGTATGCGCTCGCCTTTCGCGCGATAGGGATAGGTCTGCCCCCCATCCCCCGACCAGAGGTAGCCCGCATCGAAGCGGCTCAGCTCGGCCAAGTTGAAACGATGTATGGATCCCCGGCCATCCGTCGTTTCGGATAGCTCGCCGGAGTGGTGGAGCACCGGATGACCGTCCCGGGTGACGTGCGTGTCCACCTCGATGACGTCGGCACCCTGCTCGAGCGCCATGCCTATCGCCGTCAGCGTATGTTGGGGCGCGTATGCGGAAGCGCCACGGTGCGCCAGCACCAGCGGCTCGCCGATGAAGAACTGTTCGCTCGAGATGTGTCCCGGCTGCCGTAATCTAGTACTTGGGTAACGACGGATCGATATCGTCCGACCAGGCGAGGATGCCGCCCGCCATATTGTAGACCTTGGCGAAGCCGGCTTGGCGGAGCAGCTCGACCGCGTAGGCGCTCCGGCTCCCGCTCCGGCAGTGGATGACTAGTTCTTCCGCACTATCCAGCGTGTTCAGGCTGGCCGGCAGGTCACCCAGCGGTATCAGCTCAGCGCCCTCTATGTGGCATATATCCCACTCATGGGGCTCGCGGACGTCGATGATCCGAAACGGATCGCCGCGGTCTAGCTTCTTCTTCACCTCGTTGACGGTGAGGTGAGGGATCCCCGTCGCACGATTTTGTTGCTCCATTGCGGCCTCCCGTATTCCGCAAAACGCCTCGTAATCGATCAGCTCAGTGATCGTTGGCTCGATGCCGCATATCGGGCAATCCGGGTCCTTGCGGAGCTTCAGCTCGCGGAACCGGATGCGCAGTGCGTCGACGAGCAACAGCCTTCCCACGAGCGAGTCGCCGGCGCCGAGGATCAGCTTGATCGCTTCGTTTGCCTGGAGGGCGCCGACGATGCCGGGCAGGACGCCAAGAACTCCACCCTCCGCGCAGGAAGGCACCAATCCCGGCGGGGGTGGTTCCTGGTAGAGGCAGCGGTAGCACGGTCCGCTCCTGGCATCGAAGATGGAGACTTGGCCCTCAAACCGGAAGATCGAGCCGTAGACATTGGGACGCCCAAGCAACACGCAGGCGTCGTTCACGAGATAGCGAGTAGGGAAGTTATCCGTGCCGTCGACGATGATGTCGTAGCCGCCGAGAATCCCGAGGGCGTTGTCGGAGCCGAGTCGGGCATCGTGGGTCTCGATCTCGATCTCGGGATTGATATCCTGCAGCCGCTCGCGCGCCGAATCGAGCTTCGATCGACCGACGTCTTTGGTGCCATGAAGGATTTGCCGCTGCAGGTTGCTGTATTCCACAACGTCGAAATCGACGAGCCCCAGCGTGCCGACGCCGGCCGCGGCCAAGTAGAGAGACGCGGGCGACCCGAGCCCTCCCGCCCCGACGATCAGGACGCGGGCGCTCTTCAGCTTCTTCTGGCCCTCCATGCCGACCTCGGGCATGATCAGGTGCCGGCTGTAACGTCGCACCTCCTCAAGAGAGAGCTCGGCCGCGCTCGTCTGCGTGGCCGAGGGGGGGGGGCGGGGGGGGCGGGGGGGGCTGCCTCCCGCGATCGATGGTATGATCCGAATCTCGTCGCCCTCCTTCACGTCGGTCTCTTCGCGCTCCAGATAACGGATGTCTTCTTCGTTCAAGTAGACGTTGACGAAATCGCGCAACCGCCCGTCCTCTGAATAGAGGTGATTCCTCAAAGGCTCGTACCGGGTTATGAGCTGGCGCAGTGCTTCGCCGACTGAGCCGGCCTCGATCTCGATGGATTCCAGCCCCTCTGTGTATTGCCTAAGCGGAGTGGGCACTACGATTTTGATTGCGCTCGTCATTTTGACCTAACTAAACCTAGTCGATTTCATCCTCGTCAACTATGAGCACGGGCTCGAACCCCCTCCTATCCTCTAGCAGGCGCCAGGCCCGCACTTTCGCCGCGTCTCCAGAGCGCACGCCTACGATCACATAGATGTAGAACGGCCAAGCGTGGTCCCGATCGAACTCCGAAGGGACCGCGGCCGCGTCCGGGTGCGAGTGGTAGTAGCCCACTACGTCGAGTCCCAGGGCCCCGGCGGCCCGCTCGAGTCCCACGACATGCTCCGGGCCGATCAGATAGCGCCGCGTGCGCTCGGAATCGCGTGCGTTCGGCACTGCGACGAGATCCTTCACGACGATCGAGTCGCTCTGCCGCTTCCTGCCCAGAAGTGCGCCGCAGGCCTCTTCTGGGTACGCCGCCGCTGCTTGCGCGCGTAGCTTCGCCAGCATCTCGGAACGAAGCTCGAGACGCGGCGCTCTAGGGAGCCGCTCGCCCTCTGGATTGGCCGGTGGGGTCACCATAGTCCCAAGCTCAAGTACCGCTCGCCTCCCGACGGGAAGATGGCGACCACGACGCCTTCGTCGAGAGTCTCCGCCAGGCGCAGCGCGGCGACCGCGGCCGCTCCGGATGACGGACCGACGAAATAGCCGTGCCTGGAAGCCAGCCAGCGAGCCATCTCGTACGCCTCCTCGGTGCTGACTCTCTCGGTTCGATCGACGAGCGAGGGTTCGTAGAGGCCCGGCACGATCGTGCTGGGCAAATGCTTCAGGCCTTCTATCCCATGAAAGCCGTCGTCCGGTTCCACCGCGATCGTTTTGATATCACGAGCGCGCTCCTTCAAGAAACGGCCCGCCCCCATCAGGGTGCCGGTCGTGCCGAGCCCGGCGACCAGATGAGTGACGCGACCGCGCGTTTGACGCCAGATCTCCGGGCCGGTCGCCTCATAGTGCGCTCGAGTGTTTGCCGGGTTGCCGTACTGATCAGCATAGCAGTACCGGTCGGGTCGGCCTTCCGCCAGCGCCCGCGCGCTCCGTATCGCTCCGTCCATGCCTTCCAGCGAGTTCGTTTCGATAACCTCCGCTCCGTAGCCGCGCAACACAGCTTTGCGTTCCTGGCTCGCGTTCGCGGGCAAGAGAATGGTGACGTCGAAGCCACGGATCGCGCCCAGCATGGCGTAAGCGATCGCCGTGTTGCCTGAGCTAGCGTCGAGCAATCGTTTCGCCGGCAGCTGCCGCGCCTTGAAGGCATCCTCGACGATGGCGCGTGCGGCCCGGTCCTTCACCGAGCCTCCGGGATTCCTCCATTCCGCCTTGGCCCAAAGCTCCACACGGGGAGGCAGGCTAGGCCACAGCAGAGGAACGAGCGGGGTGTTCCCGATCGACTCCTCGAGGGCGTTGATCGCGTGCAGCGTTGTCGTCATGGCCAAACTGCTCACTAAAACCAAACGGCCGCTGCCCTGTCAGGCCGCGGCCGGTGTTGGCGCTGCAGAAAAAACGGTGACGCTAGATCGTCGCGCGTAACTCCGCGTTTGCACCAAGCGGTCTCGGCACGACGGCCATTCCGCCGTGTCGGCAGGTACAGATGCAGGCGCAGCTCAGAAAATCACGCATAAAGAGAAACTAGACGAATCGTCGGATCCCGTCAAATTCACTAAACATCAACGGCTAGACTGCGGCGCAGGTTCCCTACGTTCTCCTGTATCGAGCCGCTGCCGAACACCGCCGAACCGGCGACGAGCACGGTTGCACCGGCGGATGCCGCGGCGGGTGCGGTATCGATGTCGATGCCGCCATCCACCTCTATCTCCAATGCCGCTAATCCCCGGGCCTGCGCCTCACTGACGAGGCGCGCGACCTTGTGCAGTAACTCCGGGATGAAGCGCTGCCCGCCGAAGCCCGGGTTCACCGTCATGACGAGAGCCAGATCGATGAACTGCAGGATCTCAGAAAGCGTTTCGACCGGGGTCGCCGGGTTCACGGCCACGCCGGGCCGCGCCCCGAGCTCGCGGATGCGTTGAACGGTGCTATGGAGGTGCGGACATACTTCCTGATGGACGGTCAGGCGGTCCGCGCCGGCGCTCACGAAGTCGGCCAGGTAGAGATCGGGGTTCTCGATCATCAGGTGGACGTCGAGGGGCAGTTGGCTCGCGCGCCGCGCCGCTTCGACGACCAGCGGTCCAATTGTGATATTGGGGACGAAGTGGCCGTCCATGACGTCGACGTGGATCCAGTCGGCGCCGCCGGCCTCGGCTTCGGCGATGCATTCGCCGAGCCGAGTGAAATCAGCACTCAGGATACTGGGAGCGATCTTGGCCATCACTGAAAGATGGCGGCGCGGGGCCGCGACGTAAACCCAGCGGAACTCGCCAAGCTGTCAAACTATCCCGAGTTGGCTGCCCACTCTCTTCATTGCATCGATGACGGCGTCGAGATGCTCGGTTTCGTGAGCGGCCGAGATCTGGCAACGAACGCGAGCCGTGCCCTTCGGTACGACGGGGTAGCCGAAGCCGATCACGAACACGCCCTCGTCGAGCAACATCTTGCTCATACGGATGGCTTCAGCGGTCTCGCCGATGATGATCGGCACGATGGGCGTGTCACCCTCGATCGGCTTGAACCCTTCTTCCAATAACCGCTCGCGGAAGTAGCTGGTGTTGGCCCTGAGCTTCCGAACCAGTTCGGGATGCTTCTCGAGATGCTCGATGGCAGCCAGCGAGTGAGCCGCGGTGGCCGGCGGCAGCGCGTTCGAGAACAGCTGCGGTCGCGATCGCTGTGTTAGGTAGTCGGTCAAAGCTTCGGGTCCGGCGGTGAACCCGCCAGCGGCACCACCCAGGGCCTTTCCGAGCGTGCTGGTGATCACGTGCACGCGACCGTGGAGTCCGTAATGCTCTGCCGTGCCTCGCCCCGTCTCGCCCAGCACTCCGGTGGCGTGCGAGTCATCCAAGGCGAGGGCTGCGTCGTATTTCTCCGCCAGCTCGAGCATGTCCGGCAGCTTGCAGATGTCGCCCTCCATCGAGAAGACTCCGTCCGAAATGATGAAGCGATGGCGAGCGGCCTGGGTGTCCTTCAGAGCTTGCTGCAGCTCCGCCATGTCGGAATGCTTGTAGATCTTGCGCTTCGCTTTCGTCATGCGGACGCCGTCGATGATCGATGCATGGTTGAGCTCATCCGAGATGAGAGCGTCCTCGTCTCCCAGGAAGGTCGGCATCAAACCTTCGTTGGCGGTCCAACACGAGACGTAGGTCAGCGCCGATTCCGTTCCAAGGAAATCGGCGATCTTCTCCTCCAACCGCTTGTGGATGCTGAAGGTGCCGCAGATGAAGCGTACCGATGACGTTCCCGCGCCGAGCTCTTCGTAAGCGGCCGAGCCGGCTCGGACGACCTCTGGAGTATTGCAAAGCCCCAGATAGTTGTTCGAGCAGAGGTTGATCACCTCTCTACCTGTCTCAGCGAGGGTGACCACCGCATCTTGAGGTGAATCGAGGTGGACCAGGGTTTTGTACACGCCCTGCCCCTTCATCTCGCTGAGTTCGGACGCGAGTCTCTCGAACAATCCGCTCATGTCGTTCTTCTTCCACCTACCGCCGTCGGCGAACGCCGATCAGCCCATAATAAAGGACCGCGGCGACGGCCAGAATCGTGATCGGTATCAGAACCGCACCCTGTAGTCCGTGCATGTTTCAGTGCTCTCCCGTGTCTACGAGTCGTCGTTGATGCAGAGTATGACCTTACCGGCCTCGCCTGATTCGATGGCTTCGAGTCCCTCCTCGAAGCGATCGAGGCTAAGCCTGTGAGTTATGACAGGGGTTATATCGAGAAGGCCTCGGGCGACAAACTCGCGCATCTGCAGCCAGGTCTCGTAGATTCGCCGCCCGACGACTCCATAGAGGGTGATTCCCTTGAAGACGAAATCATCGGCGAGATTCAGGCAGACGTCACCTCGCGGCAGGCCCAACTGCTGAATGCGCCCCGCGTTGCGGCAAATACGGAGCGCCGTGCGTATGGCATCCGGGTGGCCCGACATCTCGCAAACGACATCGGCGCCGTAGCCGCGCGTCGCCTCTCGAACGGACGCTTCCACGTCGTCGCGAGTCGGGTTGAGGAGAATGTCGGCGCCCATCTCTTCGGCCATCTTGAGTCTGTGATCCAGCACCTCTATCGCGATCACGCTGGAGGCGCCTGCGGCGCGGGCGATGCCTACGGCGAACAGCCCGATCGGGCCGCAACCGAGGATCGCGACGATCCGGCCAGGAATATCCGCGGTCAGCACGGCGTGAAAGGCGTTGCCGAGAGGGTCGAAGACGGCGGCGTGATCGAGCGGGATGCCTGGCGGCACCGATATGACGTTTGTGGCAGGGACAGCCACATAGTCGGCGAACGCTCCGTCGCGGTCGATACCTAGTAGAATGGTGTCCCGGCAGACGTGACCTTCACCGGCGCGGCAGTGCTCGCAGACGCCGCATATGATGTGACCCTCCGCGGATACGACATCCCCTACGCTCACACGGTCGACCAGCGCGCCGACTTCGGCGACGACGCCAGCGAACTCGTGCCCTAGAACCACCGGCGGCCGCACTCGCGACTGGGCCCACTCGTCCCATTTGTAGATATGAAGGTCGGTACCGCAGATGCCGGCCCTCTTGACCTCGATCAGCACCTCGTCGGGTCGGATCTTGGGCACAGGGCGCTCCACCAGCTCGAGCCCGGGCCCCGGCCTCTCCTTGGCGATCGCCTTCATCGGGCTTGTATCACGCTCATAGGACGGAGGCTAACTTGGGCGCGAGTCCTTGGGGCGGCAAGACCAATCCCCCTTTTCACGCTGTTGATGGGCCGATAGATTTGATATGCCGGTTTC
The DNA here is from genome assembly GCA_947581815.1 of Candidatus Indicimonas acetifermentans. GTDB lineage: Bacteria > Gemmatimonadota > Gemmatimonadetes > Palauibacterales > KS3-K002 > Indicimonas > Indicimonas acetifermentans. Next base: position 9,441 of record CANPVX010000093.1, read on the forward strand.
TCTTGGCAGAAGGACCGCAGCCGTGAAGCAACTAGCATTT
>CANPVX010000094.1 GCA_947581815.1 Candidatus Indicimonas acetifermentans
GCTTCTCCGCGGCTTCCGGCGCGACGCCAGTTCCGGCGTCCGCTACGGAGATGTGAACCTCGGGACCGTCGGCGAGTGCAGTATAGACGGTGATCCCTTTCCCCACCTCCTTTACTCGCTCCGTAGCCTCTACGGCGTTACGAACCAGGTTGAGGATCACTTGCTGTATCTGAACGCTATCGGCGAGGATGATCGGCAGTTCCTTCGCCAGCTGGAGCCGAAGTCCGATGCGTTGTAAACGTGAATCCACATCGGCGAGGCGCGCCACATCGCGGACCAACTCATTGACATGACATACGTCCCGCCGGCTCTCCCTTTTGCTAGCGAACTCTCGCAGGTTGTGAATGATGCCACCCGCGCGTATGGCCTCCTCCCCGATCAGCTCCATGGTGGAAAGAATATCCGGGTTAGCCGCTACCTCAGCGCGGAGCAGGCGGCTGCACGCTTGGGCGTAGGTCGCGATTGCCGCCAGAGGCTGGTTCATCTCATGTGCGATCCCCGCCGTCATCTCGCCCATAGTACTGAGCCGCGCGACGTGAGCCAGTCGCTCCCGAAGCTGACGCATTTCTTCTTGCGCTCGCTTTCGCTCCGTGATGTCGATCAAGAATCCTCGAAGCGTCTGCGGAGTGCCGTTCACCGACACGACGTTCACGATGTCATGCAGCCAAACGATCCGCCCGTCTGCAGCGATCATCCGGTACTCAAACTCGTAATCCGTGCTTGTCTGGGAAGACTTCAGGCAGAATGCGATCGCCCGTTCCCTGTCGTCCGGATGGATGTGCTCGGGCCAGAAATCTTGGCGGTACCAATGATCCAAGGGGTAGCCGAATAGCTTGATCGCCTGCGGGCCGACGTAGGTGAATTGCCAGGTGGTGGCGTCGGCCTCCCACGGAACGGCATTGGTCGTTTCCAAGAGAAGGAGCATTCGCGCTCGGCTCTCGCGCAGCGCAGCCTCAGCCTCCAAACGCTCCTCGTCTTGTTCTCTCAATTCAGCGTTCGCATGAGCCAGCTCCACTGTGCGCTTTTCGACCTGCCCCTCGAGCTCGTCGTACGCCCTCTGAAGCGCCTGCTCGGCTCGCTTGCGGGCGCTGACCTCCTCGACCACGGCGCTGACAGCCTGCACGTCGCCGTCGTCCGACATCAAGGGATAGTAGCTGACCAGCCAGTCGCGCTGGACTCCCGGCTGCGCTGGAGTCGTAGCGGACACTTCGAGATCCAGTACGGGTTCACGCGTCTCGATCACCCTGCGCAGCAACGGCTCCAGCATCTCGGCGAGCTGAGGCAGAACCTCGCGAACCTGGCGACCGATGTGCGCCGAGACCGGCCGACCGTTGATCTCGGCCAGCCGCTCGTTGATGCGTAGATAGCGCAGCTCGGTGTCCAGTAGACAGAGCCCTACCGGCGCCGTTCGGTAGAGGTGGTCCAACTCGGCGATGTCCTCGGGTGCCGAAATGGGCTCCAGCGGATCGATCAGAGGCTTATCTAGCTTCATAGGTCAAGTTGTTATGGGCTATCGATGATCTTGATGATGGTGCCCCGCGCTTTCGTTATCAAGGCTGGGCCCTAACGATCGAGCGGAGGCACACTGGAGGGGGCGCGACGATGACGGGTCGCCTGCTCGTAGGAGTAGGCGATGGCGATGAGCTTGGGCTCCGTCCACGCGTCCCCAATGATCTGCAGACCGACCGGAAGGCTGTCGCGGACGAATCCCATCGGCACCGTGATGGCCGGAAAACCCGTATGCGGAGCCACGAACTGGCTGTTGTCCCCGGCCGGCGTGTTGAGGTCACCGATCAGGCGGGGCGGGTTGGACCAGGTGGGGTGCACCAGGGCGTCGAGTTGATTCTCGGCCATAACCCTGCGCACGCCGGCGCGCAGTCGCTCGGCATTCTCTCCCGCTCGTCGGCACACCTCGCTTTCTTCCGGCGACTCTTCGATCTCCGAGAAGAAGTCGAGGGCCGAACGGACAGATGGGTGCGTGCGCCCCGATTCGATGATCTCGTCCAGATTCTTGACCGGTGCCCCCTCCCCCAGGCTCGCCAGGTAGGCGTTGATATCCGTCTTGAAGCGAGGACACCAACGGCGGCGCAGCGGGATGTCATCCTGCTCGGGGATGTTCGCGGGATCGATGATCACCGCGCCACCCCGCCGCATCGCCTCGAGCGCCTCCTCGAATCGCTGTAGGATCTCTGGGTCGGCCGTCTCGGTGTTCGAGATCTGACGAACGACTCCGATGCGGGCTCCTTGTAGCCCGTCCTCCAGTAGAAAATCCGCGTATCGCTCGGCCCTGCGGGCCTCGCTCGCCGCAGTCACCGGATCGGCGGGATCGTAACCCGCGATCACATCGAGCACCGCTACGGCGTCGGCGACCGTGCGCGCCATCGGACCGCCGATATCACGATCCAGATACAGCGGCACGATTCCATCCCGGCTGGTCAGCCCCATGGTCGAACGGATGCCGACCAGCGACGTATGGGAAGAGGGTCCGCGGATCGAGTTGCCCGTGTCGGTGCCCAGTCCGACCGCTCCGAAGCTCGCGCTGACCGCCGCCGCCGTCCCACCGCTCGAGCCGGCGGGGACGCGATTGAGCGCGTACGGGTTGCGTGTGTGACCGGGCAACCTGGAGCCCACCGTGTGATAGGGGGAGAAGGCGAACTCGGCCATGTTCGATTTGGCAATCACGATAGCCCCCGCCTCGCGCAATCTGCGGACCTGAAATGCGTCGTCCGGCGGCATCGAGCCCACGAGCGAGAGCGAGCCGCCCGTAGTCGGGAGATCATCTGTGTCGTAGTTGTCCTTGACGATGACCGGTATCCCATGCAGGGGACCGACCATGCCCGATTCGGCGAGCTGGCGGTCTAGCTCCTCGGCCCGGGCCAGAGCGTTGGGGTTGATCAGAACGATGGCATTGATGGCGGGCCCTCGCTTGTCGTACGCCTCTATGCGCTCGAGGTAGAGCTCCACAAGCTGCCGCGCGGTGAGCCTGCCGTCGAGCATCGCCGCGTGGATATCGGCGATCGTCGCCTCGACGACGAACTGAGCGGGGTTGTCCCCCCCGTCCCCCCCGTCCCCCCCCTTTCCCGCCTGCTGCTGACAGGACGCAAGCCCGAGGTTGAGGCCGAACAGGATAGCAGGGACGGCGATTCGAGCGACACGCATCTTTCCATTCCCCTCGTCCAGGTTGCAGATCGTCGGTGCCGGCTCGATACTACGGGCCACCCCGCTGCGGGGAAAGGCTCCCTCCGGCTCCGAGGCAACGCGCTTGAAGTTCTTGAGCTCTAACTCCCGGTCCAGCGACGCGGCCTTCAGGTCGGTCATCCTATTCTTCGTGCTCTCTTACGTCATCAGCTGGGGCGCCGCGCTGGTTCTGCACCTGATTGCGCGCCAGGCGGGTCTTGCGCACTTCGGCAGCTTGATGCGTATGGCGGAGTCTACGTTCGACCTCGGAAGCGTCGCCGACCGCCTGATCCTACCGGTTCCCGTCGTGTTCGTCTTGACCAGGATCGTCGACTTCGGCCCGACGCTGGCCGGGTTAGTGACGGCGAGCGTGGTCGGGGGGGTCGCGGGCTTCAAACGGCTCGGAGGTCAACTTCTCCGCTGGCGTGTCGGAGTGAGGTGGTACCTACTCGCAGTCTTCGGGCCCGGCCTCGCCATGCTGATCGCGATCGGGCTCTATGCGCTGGTCGATTCGAGTTTTCTCGCCTCGGCAAACTTCATTTGGCCCACCATAGGTCGAGAGCTGCTATTCTGGCTCTTCGTACGGACCATGCTCGGCGGGGGGTTGGGCGAAGAGCTCGGTTGGCGCGGATTCGCCCTTCCGCGCCTGGCGGCCCGCCACGGCCCGAATCGGGCTAGCCTGGTCATCGGGATCGTCTGGACGTTCTGGCATTTGCCCGGCCATCTCATCGGAGCATCGCCGGTCGCGAACCTATTGGCCCAGCTACTCGTAACCATCCCCGGGAGCTATGTGGCGACTTGGCTCTATCTGCGGACGGGCGGAAGCGTTCTGATTCTCACGCTCTTCCACGGCGCGCTCAACGGGTTCAATTCGTTCTACGAGCGCAGCCTTTTTCCGGCGCTACGCGACGCGGATGCGTGGCTGCTGATCTTCATTGCGTTACTTATCGGGATCTCGATATGGGCGAGCACCACGATGCGTGGGGAGTGGGCTCGCTTCTCGGAGCGAACGCAGGGTTACGGCTCTAGCACCTTTTGACAAGACGTCGGAGGATATGGTCATGGGAAATCTCGCCAAGCCGATCGCGGAGAGTCTCAAGTTCACGGACTTCATAATGAACCTGGTCACGGGCGACCTGAAGAACGAAGATGCGGTGCGCCGGGCTCGCGGCGATGAGGGAGCGTCGATCGCTTGGATCGTAGGCCACCTCTGCTACGGCCGCTACATCTTGTTGAACCTGCTTGGAGCGGAGGAAGAGAATCCCTACGCCGACGTTTTCGGTCGTGAGGGGGCGAGCGACGGCAGCGACTATCCGGACATCTCGGAGCTGCGGCGAAGCTGGAACGAGACCGCGGAGAAGGTCCGCGGTGCGATGGAGTCAGCGACCGACGAGCAGCTCATGAGCCGCCCCGCGACGCCCGACTCGCCACATGGCGAGAAGGTCCTACTCGACACGATCGTGTTTTGGATGTGGCACGAGTCATACCACATGGGGCAGCTCGGTACGATCAGAACGCAGCTTGGATATCCATCGACATCGGAGCTGGCCGTCGGAGCGTCTTAGCCACTCCACGCCAAACCTCACTCAAGGGTGACGAAGATCGAGCGCCGCGGACGCTTGTCCACCGTCCGTGTGCGGTGACCCTTCCCCACCGTGTCTTCGACAAGCAGGACGTCACCGCCGCGAAACCGCCGGCGCTCCCCATCGCCGACCTCGATCTCGATCTCACCGTCCAGTAGGATGATGTACTGCCTCTGGGGCGCGCGGTGCCAGTCGTAGTCGTAGTTGGAGTCGTTCTCGCGAAAGATCACGCTGTTGGCCGCCTCCGCCTCCGCCATTCGCCCGATCGCGCCGGCATCGACGAGCGGTAACTCCAACTGGTCAAAGTGTGATTCGCCTTCCGCATCGGCGTAAACGCGGGTGATCGAAAACGTCTTCTCCGTCATTTTGATCCGCCGTCATATATGTTGGGTAAGTGGAAGTACGACCGCCGGGCCCCGGGGACTCGGTCGGGTCAGTACACGATAGATGGAAGCTCGCGCTCGATCTCGGATCGATTCGGCTCTTCCCACTCGGGCAGTCGCAGCTCTCGGCCGAGAGTTTCAATTGGTTCATCCACCGTGAAGCCAGGTCCTATCGTGGCCGCCTCGATCAGCACCCCACCGGGCTCCCTGAAGTAGATCGAGCGGAAATATTTGCGGTCGCGAAAAGGGGTCACCTGAAGTCCCAGGTCGAGCAAGTGTTCGCGCAACGTCGCCTGTTCGTCCTCGGTCGAGATGGCGAGCGCCACATGGTGCACCGTGCCGATTCCGTTGATACCCGGCTCGCGGTCGGCCTCGTGCAGTATCTCGATTCGCCCGCCCGTGCCCGCCACGTCCGCCTCCAGCCTCAGCCGGTTCGCTTCCTCCCCAACTACCGAGAAACCCAAAACGTCCGTGAGCAGGGAGATCGTCTCAGTAGGATCGGCCAGCGATAAGGTCACGCTACCCAGCCCCTTGATGGCGTTGGGCACGCGATCGTCCTCATCGTCGCCGATCAGCTCCAGGCGAAGCGTGGACGGATCGTCGAACGCGATCAGCGGATCGCCGAAGCGAGATTCTTCCTTGTAACGCACGCCGGCCTCGCTCAGCCGTTTCCTCCAGAAATCTAGGGAGCTGCCCGCAACCGCAAACGATGTGACCGTTATCTGCCCGGTACCCTTGACTCCATCTCGCACTCCATGACCCCGGTATGGGAACGTGGTCATAATCGTGCCGGGCGCGCCGCGCTCATCACCGTAGTAGAAGTGGTAGACCTTGTTGTTGTCGAAGTTGACCGTCTTCTTAACAAGACGCAGGCCGAGCAATCCGGCGTAGAAGTCCAGATCTTCCTGCGCGCCATCCACGGTCGCGGTGACATGGTGCAGACCCATGAGTCGATGTCGCATAGTGGGGCTCTCCTGATCCGACCTCGCCTCTTTACTTGGCTTGGCTTGGCTTGGCAAATAGTGTAGCTGATTCGGCGCTCGTTTGTCACCATAGCTCGGTCGTGGGCCTCGCGCCGCCGCCGATTATCGGGCATCTATCCCCGCTCATCGGATCTCTTATATTTGCGCCCCACGCTGCACGCACGGCTCGCATGTAACATCTCTCGGGGCGATTCCGCTCGCCGGGCGCTCCGGCCGGGCGAGGTTGTTTCATCTCTCGACGGGGGACAGTGACGACCGCGAATGTAGAAGCCAGCCCACGCTCCCACGCCGGGCTGCACCGTATTTTGCGCGTGCGGGAGGGTCTCGCCGTGACGGTGGGGATCGTCATAGGCGCCGGCATACTGCGCACACCCGGGCTCATCGCTGGCTACCTGGGAGATGCCTGGCAGATTCTCGGCGTTTGGGTTCTGGGGGGCGTCGTGGCTGGTATGAGCACGGTTCTCCTCGCAGAGATGGCGGCCGCGTTCCCACAAGCCGGCGGTAAGTACGTTTACGCGCGGGAGGCTTTCGGCCCCGTCGCCGGCTTCGTCGCCGGATGGTCCGAGCTTCTCGTGACGCGCGCCTTCTCGGGCGCTGCGAAGGCTGTGGTGATCGCCGAATACATCATCCTTCTGATCGGTAGAGGGTCCGTGCCCCTCCTGGCGGGGGTCGTCGTCCTGGGCTTCGTGCTCGTCCACTTCGGCGGGCTGCGAGTCGGGACCCTATTCCAGAACGTGACCACGGCCGTGAAAGTCGCGATTCTCGCCGCAATCGCGGTGGCCGGCATCTGGGCGGGCGCCGGCGACTTCCGCGGGTTCGCGCCTTCTGCGAGCTTCGCGCCGGAGTACTCGGCCTTTCTCGGATTCGCGCTCGCGTACCAGGCGGTGGCCTTCGCTTATTACGGCTGGGAAGACGCCGCTAAGATGGCGGAAGAGACCCGCGACCCAGGTCGCGCGCTGCCACGGATCCTCTTGGGCGGGGCTGCCGCCGTGGTCGTTATCTATCTGATGATCAACGTGGCATTCCTGAGCAGCCTGACACCGACAGAGATGGCCGGCTCGCCGCTCGTTGCTCAGGACGCCGTCCGCGGCGTATTCGGGGCGACGGCTGGAACGATCGTCGTGCTGGCCGGTCTGCTGATCCTGGTCAGCAGCCTCAACGTTCAATTCCTGGGTATGCCGCGCGTCGCCTTCGCTCTCGCGAGGAATGGGCTGGCGCCGCAGGCCTTCAGCCGGGTGACGGCTCGAGGTACTCCCGGCTCGGCCCTGCTGTTCATCAGCGCCGTGATTCTTGTTCTCGCCTTGACCGGAGCGTTCGAGTGGCTGATCCGCTTCATGATGCTGGTGGCGATCAGCGTCGATCTTATGGTGCTGCTGTCCTTCTTCCGGCTGCGGAAAACGAGGCCCGAGGTCGCACGCCCCTTCGCGGTTCCGGGAAGCCCCTGGTTCCCCTCCCTGACGATTCTCCTCTACGTCATCCTTCTGGCGATCATCGTCGGGACCCAGCCGGGATTGACCTTGGGCGCCGGTGCGATGCTGGGAGCTCTGCTGCTAGCGGGGTTCTTCACCGCCCGCAGGCAGTCTCGCCAGGCGTGATCGAGTGAAACGGAGCTTTTCACTATGGGGCGTCAACGACTGTCTCGGCGACGGGCTGCGGCCGTTCGAAGGGCACCTCGAAATCGAACCCGAAGAGCGCCGGGTTCTCGCCAATCACCGCGGCTGAGACGATGTTCAACACATAATCGTAGGTCTCGTGTGGGATGCGCTCGCGGTACTTGAGGAATAGCTGCCAGAAGTTTCGCTCATGCGGGCTCTGGGGCATCGTGCGGATGAGCTTCAACACGTTCGACTGTCCCCAGTTGTACGAAGCGATCACCAAGAGCCCCGACGCCTGAGCATCGGTCGTATAGATGCGGCGCAGGTACTGGGCCGCCGCCTGGGTGGATTTCTCGAAGTCGTGCCGCTCGTCGAGAGGGTCACGCCGCCCGAGTCCGACCAGGGGGCCCGTCTTGAGGCCATAGTCGCGCGCCGTGCCGGGGATGAACTGCCACATACCTTTGGCGAAGCCATAACGCGTTTCTGGACCCACCGCTTCCACTCTGAAGTTGCTCTCCTGGAGCGCCACGTAGAAGAGATCCGGCGGGATGTCGTGCTCCAACATGATCTCTGCGATCCGCTGCCCGTAGCCGTTCTTCCGTGCTCGCTCGATGGCATCCCGCAGGCGCCTCGTTTTCTTCCAGCGCCCGATGTAGCGTTGCACCTCATCGATGAACTCCGGAGGCACGTTGACCTCTGACTCTCCGAAGCGGCGGGTGACCCGATAGATGATCTGAACCTCTTCAGGCGTTTTGTCGCTGTAGATGCCGAGCTCGTCGACGAGATCCCGGTACCTCTTCTCGAGCTCATCACGCTGCGCCCGGTAGGATTGCCGCTCCGCCGCGGTGAGCTCGAGCTGGGCAACCTCGATCTCCAGGGCCTTCCCCGCGTAGAACAGCTCCGCCGCCGCGGCCATCTGCCGCGCTATCCGTTTCTTCAGGAGGTAGGCGTAGCCGCTGGCGGCAACGACCAGAAGCGCAAGCACGGCCAGCGCCAGCAAGTAGCGCCTGGCCTTTTGTCGCTGCACCTTTGCGAACACCAGCCGCAGGGCGGCCGTGTGCTCGCCCATATTTTCCGGGGCGCGCTTTCCCATGTAGCGCTCGACGATAAGGCTCTCCGATGGAATGTCCGTCGCCGTCAGGCTGGCGTCGTCGGCGACGCCCTCAGGTGTGAGCACGAGGGCCGGACCTTGGTAGCCCAAGCGAATCTTCAGAGCCCCCCTTACGGGGATGGCGGCGCCGATCGGTTTGCCTGCCACGATCGTTCCGTTTGTGCTCTTGAGGTCGCGTAGAGACCAGCCTCCCTCTTCGAAGACGACCTCGACATGCCGCTGGCTGACCGAGGGGTCATCGATGACCAGATCGACGTCGGGGGCGCGCCCGATTAGGAGCCGTCGCACGAAGCGCGCGACCCCCTCCTCGCCTTCGACTTTGACGAGGAGAGCAGGTTCCCCGGCTTCGCCGAGATCGGGCGGCGACGGCGGCCGGGGCGGCTCCGTTTTATCAGGGGGGGGGGGCGTCTTTCGTTTCATCTACCGTGTCGCGTCGGAATTGACCTACTCATCGCTGACCGGGATGACAGAATACTAGTAGACTCGCCAGCAACTGGCACCAGTTCTAATCTGGAACCATGTCAGGTGATTATGATGATTACCACGGGTGGAGCGCAATTGTAAATCCGACCTGGGCCCGGCGGGCGGGGGGGGCCGCGGGGGGGGGGGCGGGCGTTGAGGGGGGCGGG
>CANPVX010000095.1 GCA_947581815.1 Candidatus Indicimonas acetifermentans
AAGCACACCCCGGTTCTGATCCTGACGGCGAAGGATTCCCATGAGGATATCGTTCACGGTCTGGACGTGGGAGCTGATGACTATCTCACCAAGCCTTTCGATTTTGCCGTGCTCCTCGCCCGCCTCCGGGCCCTTGCGCGGCGAAGACAGCCGCTCGAGCCGGGCGTACTTCGGTTTGCCGACATAGAAATCGATCGAATTCAGCACGAGGTGCGCCGGGGCGGCGATGCCCTGAGTCTAACGCCGACGCAGTTCAGACTTCTCGAAACCTTGATGCGCAAACCGGGGCAGGTGGTCAAGCGAACGGAACTGCTCGACCAGGTCTGGGGCATGAGCTTTGACCCTGGGACAAGTCTTATCGATGTGCACGTGGCCAACTTGCGAAAGAAACTCGAAAGCCATGGACGGTCGCGTGTGATCAACACCGTTAAGGGCGTTGGCTTCAAGTTGCAACTTCCAGACTCGCAGTAACAATGTTCACGTCCTTTCGCAGTCGTCTCGCACTCCGCTTCGGCATAACGGTCATGTTCATGGCTCTCGCCGGGGCGGCGATCGGATACGTTGCTCTTCGCGAGATCCTTTACGATCAGCTCGACAAGAGCTTGCGGCGCCTCGCCGAGATCGAAGCGGCGGCAACTGCGGACTCGCCCGACGAGAGCGTCCATTTTCACGAAGAGGCTTTTGCTTCTTCAGTGAACGGCGAGGCAATTCTGATGCGCTACGCCGAGGTGTGGACTCTGGAAGGCGAGCCCGTCGTCCGCACGAGGAATCTCGAGGGTCGTGACATACCGCTGCCCGATGAAGTTCGTGGCCGGGTTACTTCATCCGACAGGCCGGAACTTTTTACCTTCGAATGGCAAGGGCTGAACTACCGCGGGGTGCTATATCCTCTCCAATTGATCGGCGCTCAACACGAGCATCACCTTCTTGAAGTTGTAGCTCCGCTGGAGCAGACACAGGCGGTGCTCGATAACTTTCTTCGCACGTTCGGCATCCTAGTGCTTTTGGGTACGGCTGTCGCCTGCGCCTTGGGTTGGTGGCTGGCCGGACATGCCGTCCGACCGGTCATGGAGATCATCCGCCAGGCCGAATCGCTCGACATGAGCAGCCCGGAACACCGGATGACGGCACGGGCAGAAACGAAGGAGCTCAGGCGCCTCGTCTCCGTACTGAACTCGATGCTCGCCCGAATCGACACGGCATTCGGAAACCAACGCCGTTTCCTCGCAGACGCCGGACATGAGATCAAGACCCCGCTTACGGTCTTGAGAGGTGACGTGGAAGTGGCGCTCCGGCGAGAGAGGACTTCCGAAGAATACAAGGTCGTGCTCGAGCAGACGCTCGATGACCTCAGAGAGGTTTCGGCGCTTGCCGACGATCTCATTACACTAGCCCGCAGCGACAGCGAAGGTCTCCAGCCGAGCCTAACTGATGTCCAGCTCGAACCTACGCTCTATAGACTGGCCAACAAGTACACAACGGCGGCGGCCGATGCCGGTGTCCGGATCGATGTGAGCGTCGGCAAAGGGTTCGTGGTGAGAGCAGATCCGGGTCTTCTCGATCGGGCGGTAAGTAATTTGATCGATAACGCGATCAAGTACGGCGCGGACGGCGGGCGAGTCTCACTCTCGGCGAGCTCGAGGCAGGACGGCCAGATACTTATCAGCGTGGCCGACAACGGGCCCGGTATACCGAAGGACGAGGCGGATCGCCTGTTCGAGCGCTTCTATCGAGGCGAGACAGGTCGGCGCTGTGCCCGCGGCTCCGGGCTCGGACTCGCCATCGTGAAAGCGATCGTGGAGAGCCACGGTGGTAGGGTTTATGTTGACAGCGAAACGCAGCGCGGAACGACCGTAAATCTCGTTCTAGCCGCAGGTCGAACTGGGAGTCACGGCTCTGGATCTGGGCGGGGGATTCCAGCGGAAGTCGACGCTGCAACGCGCTGAGCCGACGCGGCGCAGCACTTCCATCCTCTAACGCCCCAGTGTCGAAAGCTAGCCTTCTCGCCAGAGCTCGCGGGGAGGTTTCGCGCGGTATTCCTTTCAGAGGACCGACGCTGGCTCACGGGCGGATCGCGCGGCGCGAACCACACAGCCTGGGCCCTACCTCACCTCGAATGAGATCGTCGCCCAGTTCGACTCGTAGTCTACCTGTTCCTCTTCGCTCGCCGTCATATGGATGAACTTCACATACCACTTGCCGGGATGATCCACCACGAAGCGTACGACACCGTCCTCATCCGTCCGCGCCTCACGCTCCTCGATCGCTTTCCCCTCGTGCTCGCCTCCTGCGATCACTAGCTGATTAGCCACGGGCTTCCCGTGCACCAAGCAGCGAAATGCGAGCTCATCACCGATAACGAGCTCGTATGGGTTCGCCATGGGTACGAGTTCGGCCGGGAAACCCAGGGCACGATCCCACCCTCCAGTGCGAGTCTCTCCAGCCTGGTACACGGCTTTCACGTGCTTCGAGTACCGCTCGACCGCGTCGTGATCCAGTTTGCCGGTCTTTTGACGTACATCGAGGACATCCGGGATCCCCTCGCCTTCCAGGTAGGCGTTGAACGTCTCGGCATCCAGCTCGATTAGACGCGAGTTCGTAGACACGCCGAGGACGTACGTGCCAGGGGTCCCGATCTGCACCGTCAAGTAGGTCGTATCCCTTGAAGCGTCCCAGCCCTCGGTACCGAGGTGCAAGGTCTCACGTGGACCCGCTATTGCGATATCCGCAACACGGTCGGCCGTGACGGAGTTTTCACTGAGCGTGAACGTTCCGTTGAGTATCGGAACGCGAATTCCGGAACCTGGCTCAAGAAAATAGCTGTCGAACTTGATGAAAAGCTCGTGCGCGTAAAGCACCGATGCGCCCAAGACGAGGATCAGGGTGAGAAGCGCCTCGCTAAGTCTCATAGCCTAACACACTCCTATTGGCTGTGAATCCATTTTGGGCCAAGACGCCGTAGGGCAAGCGAATTGTACTTCCAGTCGCTGCAGGAACACTCTCATCGCCCGTCCACGCCCTCAACGTTCAATCTAACGCCGCTCCGCCGCCACATATGGTACAGGACGGGGATCACTATCAGCGTCAGGAGGGTGGCCGGCACCATACCGCCGATCATGGGGGCCGCGATCCGCCGCATCACGGACGCGCCTGCTCCGTGGATCCACAGAATCGGGAAGAGGCCGGCGGTAATGGCGGTCACGGTCATCAAAATCGGCCGCACGCGGAGCACCGCGCCGCGTTCGACGACCTCATCCAGTGTCCGGCTCTCGCGGCTTGCCCACGCCCGGTCGAGATAGACGAGCATCAACACGCCGATCTCCGCAGCGACCCCGGCGAGGGCGATGAAGCCCACGGCGACGGCCACCGAGAGGTTGTAGCCCAGCGCCCACATCAGCCATACGCCGCCCACGAGCGCGAAAGGCAATGACAGGAGTACGATCCCCACTTCGACCACGTTCTGGAAGTTCAGGTAGAGAAGCAGCGCGATTATCGCGATCGTCAGCGGTACCACGATCATGAGGCGTTCTTTCACCCGTTGCATCGCCTCGTACTGGCCACTCCATTGCAGCCGGTAACCCGGCGGCAGCGTGATCTCGCCCTCGAGGATCGCCCGCGCCTCGCGGACATAGCTGCCCACGTCGACCCCCCGCACATCGATGAAGACGGTTCCGACGAGCTCCGCGTTCTCGCTCTTGATCATCGGCGCGCCGGATGAGAACCCTATGGTCGCTAGTTGAGCGAGCGGAACCTGAGCGCCCTGCGGGGTGGAGACGAGCACCTGTCCGATCCGCGTTGGGTCATCGCGAAGGCTGCGAGCGTAGCGTACCTGCACAGGGTAGCGCTCGCGACCTTCCACTATGGTCGTGATGTTCATCCCTCCGATCGCGGTGCCGATCACCTCCTGGACGTCACCAACGCTGAGCCCGTAGCGGGCGATCGCGTCCCGCCGCGGCTGGATGTCCAGGTAACGCCCGCCGAAGGAGCGCTCGGCATAGATGCTCGCCGTACCGCGCAGCGAGCTGAGCCGCTTCTCGATCGCGCCGCCGATCTCCTCGATCGTCTTCAGGTCGGGCCCGAAGATCTTGATGCCCAACGTGGTGCGGATGCCGGTGGAGAGCATGTCGGTCCGATTCTTGATCGGCATGGTCCAACTGTTGGCCAGACCCGTCAACCGGAGCTGGCGGTCCATCTTCGCGATCAGCTCGTCCTGGCTCAGCCGCTCGGGCCACTCAGCTGGATCCTTCAGGTTCACGATCGTCTCCACCATCGAGATGGGTGCCGGATCGGTCGCCGAGGCCGCCCGCCCGGCCTTGCCCCAGACGGACTCGACCTCGGGGAAGGTCATCAAAATGCTGTCCTGTTTCTGGAGTAGCCGTCGCTGCTGCTCGATCGAGATCCCCGGTATCGAGTTGGGCATATACATGATCGATCCCTCGTCGAGTGGCGGCATGAACTCGCTCCCCAGTCTCGACAGTGGCCACAAGGTGACTGCAAGCACGACGACGGCGCCGGTCAGAACGAGCGCTCGGTGATCGAGCGCCCAGCGAAGAACCGGCCGGTAGAGTTTGATCGTCCAGCGGTTCAGCGGGTTCTCGTCTTCCCGCCGAATCCGCCCTCTGATGAAGAGACCCATGAACACGGGAACGATGGTCACCGAGAGAAGCGCCGCTGCAGCCATGGCGAACGTCTTGGTCAGGGCGAGCGGCCGGAAGAGGCGGCCCTCCTGCGCCTCGAGCGTGAACACGGGGACGAACGACAAGGTGATGATGAGGAGCGACACGAAGAGCGCCGGCCCCACCTCCCGGGCGGCGACGGCGGCCAACTCCCAGCGGGAGCGATCGGGCTCCTGCTCGATGTGCTTGTGCAGGTTCTCGATCATCACGATCGCGGCATCGATCATCGCACCGATCGCGATCGCGATTCCGCCTAACGACATGATATTTCCGTTCACACCCATCCAGCGTGTCGCTGCAAGGGCCATCCCGATCCCCAACGGGAGGGTGGCGATGGCCACAAAAGCGCTCCGCGCGTGCCAGAGAAAGAGCACGCACACGAGTGCAACGATCAACGACTCCTCGATGAGCGTGCGGCTCAACGTGCCGATCGCTCGGTGGATCAGGTCCGAACGGTCGTAGGTCGTCACCACGCGTACACCGGGCGGCAAGCCCTGAGACAGGACCGCCAGTTTGGCTTTCACACCGTCGATCACATCGAGGGCGTTCTCGCCATAGCGCATGACGATGACGCCACCCACCGCCTCGCCTGTGCCGTTCAATTCCGCGATCCCGAGCCGGATGTCAGGGCCGATCGTCACGGCAGCCACGTCGCGGACGCGGACTGGCACGCCATCTGCCCCCGCGCCCACGGCCAAATCGGCTATGTCGCTCGCGCCGCGGAGATATCCGAGGCCTCGCACCATATAGTCGCCCCCGGCCACCTCGATCGTGCGGCCACCCACGTCTCTGTTCGAGCTCCGGATGGCCCGGACCACCCGCTCGGCCGTGACCCCGAAGCCGAGCAACCTCGCGGGGTCCAGCACCACCTGGTACTGCTTCACATAGCCACCTACACTCGCCACCTCCGCCACACCGGGTACTTGCTGGAGACCGAAGCGGAGATACCAATCCTGAATGGAGCGTAGCTGGTCGAGGGAGTAACCCTCCCCCACCACAGCGTACTGGTAAACCCAGCCGACGCCGGTAGCGTCGGGGCCAAGCTGGGGGCGCACGCCCTCGGGAAGCTCGGTCGCGGCCGAGCTCAGGTACTCCAGCACTCGGCTCCGCGCCCAATACAGGTCGGTTCCTTCCTCGAAAAGCACGTAGATGAAGGAGAGGCCGAACATCGACTGGCCGCGAACCACTGTCGCTCTGGCGACCGCCAGGAGAGCGCTCACCAGCGGATAGGTGACCTGGTCTTCAACCACTTGAGGCGCCTGGCCCGGATATTCGGTGAAAACGATGACCTGCACATCGGAGAGATCGGGTATCGCATCGACAGGCATCGTCCACACCACAGCGAATCCGCCCAAGAGAATTCCTAACGCGGCGAGCGTGGTGAGTCCGCGCCACCTGATGGACAGAGCAATAAGCTTCCCGATCATCGGCGCTGCCCTCCCTCCGCTTTCGCGTCTCCCTTTTCGTCCCCGCTACCATCCGGCATAACGCCGGCGGTGTCGGCGGAAGAAGGCACTTGCGCCTCTCCCGTCGGCATGTCGCCCATCTGCATACCGCCCATGTCGAGGCCCATCCCCATATTCAGCATGATCCCCTTCATGGCGGCCGCCAGATTCGATTCCGAGTCGAAAAGGAAAGTGGCGGAGGCCACGACCGTGTCCCCTGCCGCGACCCCCCGCGTTACGAGGATTTCACCGTCACCCCGGTTCGCCACCACGACCTCGCTGGGCGTGACCTCACCGCCTCGGATCACGAAGGCGAGGTCGCGTTCCCCCGTGGGAAGGACGGCCGTGAGCGGGACGAGCACGCCGCGGGGGCCCGTCGAACGGATATGCACCGTTCCGTACATGTTCGGCTTGAGCAGGAAGTCGCGGTTGCGCAACTCTAGACGCACCTTGAGCGTGCGTGTCAGGGCGTCGAGGGTTGGGTAAATAAAGGTGACTCGCCCTTCGAGAGCATGGCCGGGAAGGGCGTCGAAGGTGATCTCCGCTGGTGCGCCGACTCGTACCCAGGGGATGTCTTGCTCGAAGATCGCCGGCTCGATCCAAAGAGTCGAGAGATCGGCGATCTCGAAGAGCTCATCCCCAGGTCTCAGCATCTGGCCCTCGATGACATGCTTCTCGAGGACGTGTCCGGTGTAGGCGGACCTGAGTGTGAGCGTGCGCCGCACCTCGCCCGTCCGCTCAAGCTCGGCGATCTGGTCGTCAGAAATCTCCCAGAGCTTGAGCCGCCGGCGCGCCGCCACGACTAGCGACTCGGCGCCCGCCTCTCCGGCGAGGCTTCGGGCGAGAAGGAGCTCCTCCTGCGCCGTGACGAGATCGGGGGAGTAGAGCTCGAGAAGAGGCTCGCCCTCACGCACCAAACGGCCGGTCTCGTTCACGTGAAGCTTTTCGACCCAGCCCATGACTCGCGCGTTGATAACCCCGAGCCCCCGCTCGTTCGGAACGGCCATGGCGACGGCGCGGACGGTCCGCTCGAGAGGTCCTTCGCGTGCGACCGCGAAGGTGGCACCAGCTAGCGCGACCTGCCTCGCGGTCACGCGAATAGACGCGCCGGCCTCCATAGCCATCCCTTCCGAGCCGTCACCCCCTTTCACCTCAGCCTGAGATGCGCTGTCGGAGCCGCCTGCACCTCCCTGTCCACAGCCGGTCAAGGCCATCACCGACCAGAGGAATACTTGCTTGCTCATCGGTACCACTCCTCGCCTAGCAGAGCGCTCAATGCTGCTCGCTGAGCTCCGTAGTCTGACAGCAGTCGAGCGAACTCGAGCTCGACTTGAAATAGTTCGTCTTGCGTTTCCAGAGCCGCCGTGAGCTCGACGACCCCCACTCCGTAGCTGCGCAGGGCTGAGAAGCTGGCAGCTTCCGCCAGGGGGAGAACGCGCTCGCTCACCTCCTCGATCCGTTCGCGGAGGCCCGTTAGACTTGCGACCTGTGCTGCGAGCGCCGCCTCAAGCCTCACTTGAAGGTCGTCGAACCGCTGCTCGCTACTCCGCACTTCGAGCGTGGATGCCCGGGCTGCGGGTGATTGCTTGCGTCCCGCCCACAGTGGCACGGATATGCCGACGATCGCCGTAAGGAACGGTTCGCGCCCGCCGAATCGTATTCCGGTCTGCAGCCCGACCGCGAAGTCAGGACGAGCGGCGATTGCAAAAACTCTAGCGGACGCCCGCGCACGGTCCACGTGCGCCGCCGCCTGCCTCAGTAGCGGGTTCGAAGCGTGGAGGATCTGAGTAAGCTGCTCACGAGCCGTAAGGGTGTCCCGCAGCGCGGCCTGGAGAACAACGGAATCAGGACGTGCCAGCCCCGGGACGCGGATCGAGTCGCCGGGGCCGCCCCTGAATGCATCGGCCCGCGCCGCAGCGGCCTCGACCTCTGCCGCGAACCGATGCCCTTCCTCCGCCAGCCGGGCGCGACGCAATTCCGCCCGCAGGAGATCCGTTTGAGGAACCTGACCTGTCTGGTAGCGCGTTCCGGCCGTACGCAGCGCCTGGTCGGCCAGCTCGACACGATGGCGCCACACCTCTAACGCCGTGGAGGCGTAGGCCAACTCGAAGAAAGCCGCTGCGGCCTCCGCTGCGAGGATGGCCGTCGTCGTCTCGATCCCCAACGCGGTGACCGCACTGTCACCGCGGGCCACCGCGGTGCGGGCCCCCTGCTTGCCGGGAAAGGGGAACACCTGGCGCAGCCCGACCGGGAGCTGCGTCATCGCTTCCTCGTCGAAGTCGAACGACGGCACGGGCACAGACATCATGCCGAAGGACAGAATCGGGTCCGGCAGCGCACCGGCGGGCCGGATTCTTTCGACCGCGGCTTCGAGGTCGGAGCTCGCCGCGGCGAGCGCGGCGTTTCTCGACAGCACCTGCGTGACGTACTCCCGCAGGCCGGGCTGGTCGAGCGGCGACGCCTGTTGGGCCGCAGCAGGGAGTGCCGTGCCCAAGGCAAGCGCCAGCGCCGCGACATAGTGTGCTCTTAGAGCCATACCTGGGCCTCACATGTAAAGCGAGTATGAACACAGACCCGTCCGGCGCTCGACGCGCCGGCCCGTCTAGCACTCTGTAACTGTGAGACTAGGATCTAGGTGGTGGTGGTAAAGTCGATCTGTAGGTGCACGTCCTCGGTCCGGCTACGCCTGGATCGCGTGCGTGGTCGGTGGCTGAAGCGGAAGCATTTGAAAAATTGCCTGGGATGGCCACAGTCGTGGCTGTGCACGTAACCATGTTCTGGCAGCCGGGCACGGTGCACGCATCGCAGTCGCTAGATGATTCCTGCTCGATTCCGGGATCCGCGTGGCTCGCAGTTTGCTCGCACGCCGGGCTGTCGACGGCCATGTGCGAGCACACCGCAGGAGCACTAAACCCCGCGGCTTGAGCGGCAATCAATAGAACGGCCAAGCAGCGCATAGACTTCGCAATCTAGAACGAGAGGGCATAGTGGCACGTTCCTGGGCACCAGCGCAAGCGGAGTAAGAAGTGGAGTCGTTCTAGGTGCAAGGATCTGCCAGCCAGCGATAGATTATCTATAAGGGCTCTAAGGAATCGGCTGGCCGACGCCAGCAGCACGTAGCTCCGCGATATCTAGCCCACGGCCTTCACAGCAGGCGGCAAGCTTTCCATCAACGGTTACGGCTGGCACTGACTTGATTCCCAAAGATCCGGCTCTCGCAGAGACTGCTGGATCACCCATGTCCATTACTGTGATTTCGCA
>CANPVX010000096.1 GCA_947581815.1 Candidatus Indicimonas acetifermentans
GGTGTGCTTACGGGGGTTATGGGCGGCGTAGCCGTTGTCCAGCTCCATCCACATCCCGTGGAGGTGAATCGGGTGCTCCATCATGGTGTCGTTCACCAGGGTCACGCGTAGCCGTTCGCCCCGGCGGAACGGAATCGGTCCATTGACCTCGGAAAACTTCTTGCCGTCGAACGACCACATGTAGCGTTCCATGTTGCCCGTTAGGTGGAGCTCGAGCGCGCGCTCTGGGTCGCGGCGGTCGTATCCAGCCGCGACGCTCCGCAGATCGCTGTAGAGCAGCACCCGGCGGCCGTCATCGCCGAGCCCGATGCCCGGGTCGTCGAGACGCGGCCGCGTGACCTGCGGCACAGTCGAGTTGCCGGGCCCATGCCCATCGGGACCATGGGGCACGGCCGCGGACACGGAAGACGCGTGCCCTGCCGTCCCCGACATGTCCATCCCATTCATGTCCGTCATGTGCATGTCCATCCCCTCCATCGCCATCCCCATGTCGGCCATGGTCCGCACGGGGCGCCGCCGGCGCCCGGGGATGGGCGCGCTCAATCCCTCACGTGGGGCGAGCGTGCCCCGTGCATAGCCGCTCCGGTCCATCGACTCGGCGAAGATGGTGTAAGCCTTATCCTCCGCGGGCTGGACGATCACGTCGTACGTTTCGGCGATGGCGATGCGGAACTCGTCCACTTCCACCGGGTGCACGTTCTGGCCGTCGGCCTGTACCACCGTCATCTCAAGTCCTGGAATCCGGACGTCGAAGAAGGTTCCCGCGCCGCTGTTGATGAACCGCAGGCGCACCCTCTCGCCCGGACGAAACAGAGCGGTCCAGTTGGCCCCGGGAACCATCCCGTTCATGAGATAGGTGTAGGTGTACCCCGTTACGTCGGCGATGTCGGTGGCGTCCATCCGCATCTGGCCCCACCGCAGACGGTCCGCCAAGCCCTCGTCGTAGGACCGGAACAGGTCGGCGACCGTGCGCCGCTGGAAGTTGTAGTAGCCGCCCATCTTCTTGAGGTGCGCCAGCACGTCGTACGGGTCTTCGAAGGTCCAGTCGGACAGCATCACGACGTACTCGCGGTCGTAGGGAAACGGGTCGGGCTCGATCGGATCGATGATCAGCGGTCCGTACACGCCCAGCTGCTCCTGCAGCCCGGAGTGGCTGTGATACCAGTACGTACCGCTCTGGCGCACGGCAAACTCGTAGACGAACGTCTCGCCGGACCGGATACCCGGGAAGGTGACCTTGGGGACGCCGTCCATCCCGTTGGGGACGATGATTCCGTGCCAGTGGATGGACGTGTCCTCTTCGAGGGCGTTGGCGACCCGCACGGTGACCGTCTCCCCCTCCCGGAACCGTAGGAGGGGGCCGGGGACCGAGCCATTGACGGCCATCACGCGCGCTTCGCGGTCGTCCAGATCGATGATTGCGTGGCCGAGGGTCAGATCGAAGTGATTGGCCTGGGGCGGCGGGTCGGCGCCTAAAGCAGCGCCTGCTCGCTGCCACGTCCAGGGGGGCAAGAGGCGCTCTAGCCCCGCGAGCGCGGCCAACGCCCCGCCGCTTGTGTGAAAGAACTGCCGCCGAGTGACGACACGAACCTCATTCCTCGTCTCTACCGCACGCGTCATTTCAGTCCTCAGCGTAGTCCAAAGCACTAGCTCCCCAGCGCCGCATCAGGGGAGGCGGCCACGACCTCCAGCGTGCACCGACCGGGCCGCATCCTCACCGGCGCGGGCCGAGCAGTCGGTCGCCCAAACTCAGTCTAGCAGATTCTTTTTAACGGTTTATCAAGCCAACGCTAAGATTTCTTAACAGTCCCCGGGCAGGGACAAGCCGCTGGAGGACAGTGTGGATTTGGGAAGCGCCGGTTCGGCCGAGGGCGGCGAGGAAACACACCCTCGGCGAGTGGCTGGTTTCCTGCGGCGAAGAGAAGTGAGAGGGTTCGAGGCCCTGTTAAGAAACCTTAGCGCGTAGTTAGTTTTGTCTTAGCGCTAACGATGTATAGTTTAGCTGTCGATCTGCTCGGCAGGCTTTCGAGATCGGAACGGTCGTACGACGTACGCTTCCCAGACCATGGATAATCACATGGCAAGTGAGAAAAGCGATGGGAGCTGGATAAGCACGCGGTTGGCCTTGGAGGCTCTGGATTATGCCATACCTAGGACCGCCAACCGTTGGACCTATATGCTCGGCGGCCTTACCGCATTCTTCATAGTCATCCTGATCGTTACGGGGCTCTATCTGGCCCAGTTCTATAATCCTAACCCACTCGGGGCGTATGACAGTGTGCTCTATATCATTACACGAGCTCCGTTCGGTGATTGGATTCGGAGCCTGCACTATTGGGCGGCGGGGGCCGCGACGCTGACCGTGACGGCTCATATCATTCACGTCTTCTGGCGACGATCCTACAAGAAGCCGCGGGAGGTAACCTGGTGGGCAGGCGTCGGGATGGCCGGTCTGCTCTTTCTTTTCATCGTGACCGGTGCGGCGCTGCGGAACGACCAGGAGGGCTTCGAGGCCCTGGCGCACTTCGTCGCGGGCGGCGAGATGACGGGAGCCCTCGGCGCCTTCTTCACGGAAGGCTTCACTCGCAGCACGACGTTGCTGTCCCGAATCTATAGTTTGCACACCAATCTATTGCCGCTCGGTCTGCTCGCCCTGCTGGGTCTGCACTTCTGGCTCATCCGCCATCTCGGGATCCATGCCGCCTATTCGGGGGAGACGAGTGTCTTTCGGAAGCATGCTGTGCGTCTTACAGGTGTCGGTCTGGTCGCCTTTTCGGTGATCGGACTCATTGCCGTGCTGTTTCCGACTGGGCTTGGCTACCCGGCCGTGGCAGGGTTCGAGGTCACGAAACCTCACTGGCCTGTGCTCTGGGTCTACGGTTTAGAGAACTTGCTTGGCGCTTGGGGGATGGTTCTTGGGCCCACCGCGCTTTTTGCGTTCCTGGCGGCGGTCCCGTTACTCGACCGCAGTAGCGACGACACACCGGGGCGACACGGTTGGGTCGGATGGTTGGGGCTCGCGCTCGGTTTGGTCGTTTTGGCGCTGTGGCTCTATGGCGTCTTCGGGCCCCGTCAGCAACACATCGGAATGTAGCCGTTCAAATCTCGCGAGGTGCATGATGCTAGGACGAACAGTTTCGGCAGGGTTTCTACTCGTACTTGTCGGCCCGACGGCACTGGCGATCGCGCATGGGGCGGTGCTCGAAAGCCCGCCGCATGGAGCGGTTCTCAAAAGCACGCAGTCGGCCGTCGCCGCGGGCGGAATCCTAACGGTCAACGGATCTGATTTTGACGAGGGAACTTACGCGCTCAGGTTGATTGGGGCGTTGGTAGAGTTTGATCTCCGTCAGGTGACACCAAACGAGGAAGGGACCTTTGCACTCGAGCTGGAGATCCCGAGAGCAGTGAGAGCCGGCCAGTACAAGCTCACCGCGGTTGCGTCCGACGGCCACGCCGCGGCGAGTCTGGATCTCACTATCCTCGAAGGGAGCGTAACTAACGAGCCCGAGGCAGGTCGTGATCTGGCAGACGAACCTGAAGCTGGGCACGGCGCGACTAGCGGTGAAATGGCGCGGGCCGAAGACCTCCCAATAGAAAGGTCGCGCGGGGGAGCTGAGTGGGGACTGATTGGCCTGTTGATCGGCCTGGCGGGTGGCCTGGGCGTCAGCATGATCCGGCGCGCCTAGTCCCACACAATCTCTAACTCGAGAAAGAGAGGTATCCATATGTTTGGAGGTCACGTCTACCGAAACACAGGCGCGGCTGCTGTGCTGCTGCTCACGATCGGACTCTTTGTTCTGAAATCCACCGCCGCTCCACGCCCGGGTGAGGCGAGCGACGAAGAGGCGATTGTCTCAACGATCGAAGCCGTTTTCTCCGCAACAGAGCGCGCTGACTTCGCCTCCCTCGACAGCCTGTATGCGGGTGCTGATTTGACCATCATCGAAGGTGCCGGCATAGACAGGGGATGGACCGAGTACCGCGACCATCATTTGAAGCCAGAGCTCGAGAACTTCCAAAGCCTGGTCTACAAGCCTTACGAGATCGAACCTCACGTCGAAGGCGAGTTGGCGTGGGCCATCTTCCGCTACGAGCTAAAGGTCGATCTGAGAGAGCGAAGAATCGACAACCTTGGGCGCGGAACAGCCATACTTGAGAAAAGGAATGGGCGCTGGGTGGTTAGACACATGCAGACGGCAAGCCGGGCTCGGCAGTAAGGCGTCGCGATAGGGTCATAGGCCCGCGTTACTTTCCACTCCGCATCTCCGTTTAGCAGGTAGCCGGCAGAGACGGCCGGCCAAGCAGCAAGGATAGGGGCTGCCTCAACCACTAAACCGGGGAGATGCGAAGTGAGAAACCTGCTATCCGACCTGCGATACGCGATCCGCGGCCTCGGTAGGAAGCCGGGGTTTGCGGCCGTCGGCGTTTTGACGCTCGCGCTGGGAATCGGCGCCAACAGCGCGATGTTCAGCATCGTGAGTGGAGTTCTGCTTCAGCCCTTGCCGTACGGCGAGCCCGATCGGCTCGTCTTCATCTGGAACCAGTTCCCCGGAGCTGGTGAGAACGAGATGCGCGTGTCGGCGGCGGAGCTCGTGGACTGGCGCGAGGAGACGGAGATCTTCGCTGGGGTCGGCGCGCTGACCACCGGCGAACAGAACCTGCTGTGGACTCTCACGGCGGACGGTCGCACCGAGAGGTTCAGCGGCGCCTTCACGACGGTCGATCTGTTCGAGGTGCTGGGCGTCGATGCGGCCCTGGGCCGGACCTTCCTCCCCGAAGAGAGCACAGAGGGTCGAAACGACGTCGTGATACTCAGCGACGGGTTCTGGCGGCTGCGCTTTGGCGCGGATCCGGATATCGTCGGCACGCGCCTTACGATCAACGGCGAGGACCGCACGGTGGTCGGCGTCATGTCGCCGGGCCTCAACACCAATCTGAACGTCAGCGGAGCTGGCCCGGTCGACTTCTGGGTGGCCGCCTCATTCGACCCCGCACAGAACCGGCAGTGGCGTTTCTACAATACGGTCGCTCGGCTGGCTCCCGGGGCGACGCTCGAGCAGGCGCAAGCAGCCGTGGCGGGGATCTCAAGAGGATTCGCCGAGAAGTTCCCCGAAGCCTATCAGGATCCCGGCTACGCCGTCGCCCTAGATCCTCTGCACCGCCGCATCGTCGGCGATGTCCGAACACCTCTGCTGGTGCTGTTGGGGACGGTTGCCTTGGTTCTGCTCATCGCCGTTAGCAACGTGGCCAATCTCCTCCTCGTCAGAGCGGAGTCGCGGCAGCGCGAGATCGCGGTTCGTACCGCTCTCGGTGCAGGAAGCGGCAGGGTGATTCAGCTTCTCGTCGTCGAGAGCCTTCTGCTCAGCGCGATGGGTGGCATCGCGGGCCTCGTGGTCGCCTACGGCGGCGTAGCTCTTCTCCGCAGCCTGAATCCCGGGAACATCCCGCGCATGGATATCGTGGCGATCGACGCACGCGTCTTGGGCTTCACCCTGCTGCTGTCGGTAGCGACCGGAATCGTAATGGGCGTCGTCCCCGGACTGCACGCCCTCAAAGCCAACATCAACGCTGCCCTGAGAGATGGCGGGCGGGGCTCCACCAGCGGCACCCGACGTAACCGCATGCGTCGCTTCCTAGTCATCTCCGAAGTGGCGCTCGCCGCGGTCCTGGTGATCGGTGCGGGACTTTTCGTGAAGAGCTTCCGCCATATCCTCGACATCAACCTTGGCATTCAGCCGCAAAGCGTGTTGAGCATGCGGATGGACTACCCGCCGTGGCAGTATCCGGAGATCGAGCAAGTCGCGGCAACCCATCGGCAGATACTCGAGCGAGTCGAGGCGCTGCCCGGGGTGACATCGGCGAGCCTGGCGCACGCCGAGCACCCGCTGCGCCTGAACGGGCGCTGGTACTTCGTGGTGGACGGTCGGCCCGTGGATCCCAACGAGACCCGGCCGCTCGTCGGCATTCGGGTCGTCAGCCCCGATCATATGAAGACGCTCGGTATCCCGTTGATCAGCGGCCGGGCGTTCAACGAATTCGACCGCCTGGGTTCGGCGCCGGTCATCTTGATCAACCACACGATGGCTCGGAAGTGGTTCCCCGAGGAGGATCCCATCGGAGCGAGGCTCAGGCTATGGAACACGCCCGACTCGACCCTGTTCGAGATCGTGGGGGTCGTTGGCGACGTGAAGAACGAAGGCATCATGGAGCCGGTGCGCGAGAATATCCTCCTCCCCCTTGCCAACCCCGTCTTCGCGACGGGATGGCAGCGTCACATGACGTTGATGGTTAGAACCCCTTCGGACCCCACCGCCCTCGCCAGCACGGTACGCTCCGCCGTTTCGGACGTGGACAGCAGGCTGACCGTCTACGACATACGGCCGCTCGATCAGGTCGTATCGGATGCCGTCGCCGTGCCTCGCTTCGTGACCCTGCTGCTCGGCTCGTTCGCCCTGCTGGCCCTAATCCTCGCCGCTGTCGGCGTCTACGGCGTGATCTCCTATTCTGTGGCGCAGCGCACTCAGGAGCTGGGCGTGCGGATCGCTCTGGGAGCGAGTCGCGACTCGGTGTTGAAGCTGATCATCGGTCAGGCTCTCACTCTGGCGCTCATCGGCGTCGGGATTGGCGTGGCCGCGGCTCTCGGCGTGACGCGCAGTCTCGCCGGTCTCCTTTATGGCGTCAGCCCCGTGGACCCGATGACCTACGTGGGTGTTTCGCTGTTTCTGACCCTCGTGGCGGTCATTGCGGCTTATCTGCCCGCGCGCCGGGCGAGCTCGATCGAGCCAGTCGTGGCGCTGCGGAGCGAATGAGGGTGGCCACGTGACGCGTAACTGTTCTCGCCATGGCTCGAGGCTTCTCGATGGGTAGCGCGCGAAACCTTCTCTCGATGGCGGGGGGAGCTACGGCGGCCCTTACGAGCGTGGGCGCCAGCCTATGCTGCGCTGGACCGGCTGCGATCGCCGTGATGGGTGTCAACGGCGCGATCTTCGCCGCCGGTTTGAGGCCGTATCGGCCGATCTTGCTGATCGGGTCCTTCCTGCTGCTGGCTTTCAGCCACTGGAGCGTCTACCGGCGCACCGTGGCGCGACTCGGGGCCGCCTGCTCTGTGAGAGCAGGTCGCATCTCGAGAGTTGTCTTGTGGATCGCAACAGCCATGTGGGTGGCGGCGCTCTTTATCCAGTACTTCGCCGACCTCTACTGGCTCGAAGGAGGTACACTATGAAGACCGCGATCAGATCTCTTGCCTTCATCTCCCTTCTCTTCGTGGTGGCTGCGACCGCCGCGCGGATTGGCAGTGAGGCAGATGACTCGGACCCCAGATACCTCGTACTGGATGCTGACGCCGAGGCGCTCCGGGCGAGGTTCAACGATGATTTGGGGAAAACCCGCGTCGTGATGCTCGTCAGCCCAACTTGCGGCGGCTGCCTACGGGGCGCCGACCAAGTGCAGAAGAAAGTGCTCGCGAAGATCGATAGCCCCGACCTTGCCGCCTATGCTGTCTGGGTTCCGGCGAACGGTGGCCGAGAGAGGCATCTGCCCCGCGTCCTCGATCTGGTGACGGACGCCAGGGCAACACAGTACTGGGATGACTACGACGTAGTCGAGGAGTGGTACCGTGTTATGCTCGAGTTCGACGGGCCCTGTGCAGGGGTCTTCATGGTCTATGGGCCCGAGGCGCGGTGGGATGGCGAGAGCCCGCCGGAGCCCGATTACTGGGAGGACGCTCATACAGACCTGCGAGCTGTCTACCTCGCTCCGCAGTTGAACGCCCGGCGTCTGGCGGAGGTGGTCCGTAAGCAGCTGCAGCGAGCGAGCGATTGAGGCCGCCCGCCCCCCCCACTTTCATCTGAGTGGAACAGCTTGATGACCGACGAGCGTTTACTTGTGTGTCGTGCTTCGAAACGGGAAGCCTCCCCCCACAAGCCCATGGGCGCGTGGCGCCCCTTCAGGCATTCGCTCTCATCGAAGATAGCTGAGGGGCCGCAACTTCGAATTGTTGCGGTGCAAGTGGCTCGTTGGTCGACTCAAAAACCAAGTCTCGCGGGCGCCGGCCTCCGCGACCCGAAGGGGTGACCCCGCACCGGGAAGCGGCCGGAGAACCGGACGATATGTTAATGGAGCGCTACGCTCGCGGTGATTTAGACGCGTTCGAGGAGCTGTATCGCCGGTACGAGAGGCGCGTCTACGGTTTCTGTCTGCGATTCTTGGGCGATCCCGACGGGGCGGCGGACGCGTTTCAGGACGTGTTCCTGCGCTTGATCGGCGCCCGCCACAAATACGAGGCGCGCGGCCGTTTCGCCCAGTGGATCTTCGCAATCGCGCGCAGGGTCTGCGTCGATGGAGTGCGCGGCTCTCGAAGGGAGGCTTATCACGATGATTCGCCACGCGCGGCGGAAAACACCGTGGGCGTCGATCCTGTCGAGAGCTTTGCCTATAAGGATGCGCTTCAGCGCCTGCTGCAGCGCATGCCGGCGGAACAGAGAGAAGTGCTGTTGCTGAGCCGTTACTACGGCTTCAAGTACGGCGAGATCGCCGAGATGACCGGGAGCACAGAAGCGGCCGTCAAGCAGAAAGCCTACCGCGCCGTCCAGTCGATCAGACGGACCCGGCGCGATGAAACCGGTCGGCGCGCGTGATGAAGCCCATGAACTGCGACGAGATCAGAGACGGATTGCTGGAGCTCTTGGGGAATGAGCTAGAGCCCCGGAAGGCAGCGGAGCTCCAGGCTCATCTAGATGGCTGCCCGTCGTGCGCGCGGGAGCTTCAGGAGCTCGGCGAGGCGTGGGATAGTCTCCCCGATTCTATCGAAGCCGAGCCTCCGCTCGCGCTGCGTGCGCGGGTCATCGGGCTCGCAAAGGCGGAGATCGATCAGCGGTCGCCCAGCCTGCTGGGCGTACGCGACTCGGTGCGAGAGATCGCCGGGCCCGTGATGGCGGGCGCCGCCGGCGCCCTCGGCCTCATTACGCTCGCCCACTTCCGTGGTGCCACCGCCCCCCTCAGCCAACCTCTGGTCGTCGCGCTGAGCCTGGCGCTTGCCAGCGGCTTGGCGCTCGCCGTGGGTGGACTGATGCGCGCCCGGATACGGCCGCCCACCCGAGCCGTTCTCACTGGCTCTCTCGCCGCGTTCGGCGGCTACGTGCTACTTACCGCCATGCTCCCGATCTCCGACACGGTTCACTTCTGTGGGCTGGTCCTGTTCGGCACACTCCCGTTGTCGCTGGGCCAGCTTTGCCTCACTTACTTGTCGGTAGCCGCCCTCTATGCGGGCGTCCCCATGGCGATCGCAACCTATGTGTGGGG
>CANPVX010000097.1 GCA_947581815.1 Candidatus Indicimonas acetifermentans
GGACGTCGGCTTGGCCGATGTCGCGCGCGAACGCCTCACCGTTGGCGGCGTCTAGGATCTGAAGGACGGGGCCGTTCGATGACACGAAGTCCTGACCCGTCACGCTGACCGCGGTGTCGGGATCTGGTTTCGTATCGGTGACCGTGACCGTGTACTGTGCGGTGTCTCCCATGACCGGTGATGCCGGCCCGCCGACGTTGACCAGGAACGTGGTAACGCGTATTGGCAGGCTCACCTGCTGCTCCGGGACGACGGGATCCGTGAAGCGCACGGTCACCGTCGCCGTCCCGGTGTCCGCGAAGACCGCGCCGTCCGAGCCAAAGGTCTGAATCACCGACATATCTGACGACGAGAGCACTGGATCGACGACATCGCTCGTATCGCCACCTATGACCACTTTCGCAATGATCGTCACGCTGTCGCTGACGAGCGTATCTCCGTTCTGGGTGAAGTTCCCTTGCCTGGAGTCGACCTCGAGGAAGGCGCTAAAGTCGACGACATTCATCGTCAGCCGGGTGCCGCTGAGCGGCTGGCTGCCTGCGCCGGGTATCAGCGGCTCGTCGAATCTCACGCTGACCACCGCCTGGCCGGGCCCCGTCAGAACGGCGGTCGTATCATCGTTAGCGAGAAAGCTTATTATGCTGTCCGCGGACGAGCTAAAGACTTTGCCGACCGCAGGCACGACCTGGCCCGACACGGCTTTCGTCAAGATGACGTCGTAGACGACGGTATCGCCCACGAGCGTATCGCCGGCCGCCAGGCTCGCCGACGAAGCCGTGATCGCGATGAGGAAGCTGTCTACCGGCACTCTCATCGAGGCGGTGAGCGACCCCGAAAGACTCGCGTCGTCGACCTCAACGGAGATCGTCGCGGCGCCGAGACCCGTGAACGTGGCCTCACCGGTGTTCTCGTCGATGATCTCGACGATCGTCGGGTCATCCGAGCTGAATCGTCCAACGGCCGAAGCCGTATCGCTGCCCTGGATCAGTTCGACCGCGAACTGGACGGTGTCTCGCGCCAGCGTGTCGCCGGTCGCGATGATCGGCGAGCTCACCGAAATCACTACGGTGACCTGATCCGTGCTGGTCACGGTGGTCACTTCGTCGCAATTCGACGCCAGCGTGACGGCGCCGAGGGCTGAGATGAGCGCTGCTACGAGAATCTTCCGCTTCACGGCCTTACGCGGATGAGGGTGATGTCGAACTCGCCGCCGCCCCTGAACGCCAATCCATCGGGAGGCACGAGCTGGATCGAAAAGCTCATGTCACCCTGATCTTCCGAAGCCCCCTCGGGCGGCGGTGCCTGCGACTTCTTCGCGCTGATAATCCCGTCTACCAATCCGTAGGTCCAGAAGGCTGCCGCTACGATCACCCCGGCGATTACGTAGCGGCTCTCCTCCACAGTTGCCATCGTCTGGACCGTAAATGTGCATTCGGAGCCGGAGCACATTGGGTCACCCATCACGGTTCTCTGCACATCCGAGGTATCGGTTTTGGTGATGAGGTAACCGGCAGCCAAGGCGCCCGCGACGCCGGCCAGCACGATCGCGCCCTTCACGGCATTGCCCGTGTAGAACTCGCCCCCGCCGGGAACGACGACGCCCAAAGCCGCCGCCGTTGCCGTGCTTTTTGCTCCCGACCGCTCAGCTCCGACCGCTACGGTGGCAAGACCGACGACACCATCCGGGGTGCGCGCACTGACCGTTGTGGTCCCGGGCCCAACCCCAAGTACGGTTCCGTCCATCACCCGGGCTATCGTGGAGTCGTCCGAGCTCCAGTCGACGGACACGCCCGGGACCTCGACGGTGTCGGGGCCGAACGCTCGCGCTTGCAGGACTCCGCTGGAATCGACGGCGATCTCGAGCAGCGACGGCGTGACTCTGACCGAAGCCACGGCGCTGGACAACCGGGTGCACACGCCCCGCAATTGCCGGATCAGCGAGTTGGACGCGCCCGATGCCCGAAGCCGGCTTTCCGCACCCTCGTCGAGCCGAAAGGCGAGGCAGCTCTGTTCCGTCAAAGTGATGACGCGTTCCTCGGAGAAAACGCCCGATTCGAGAAGCTGTATCAGTTGATCCAGCGTATACGGTGGGCGGTCCTGCGCCGCGAGCGGCGAGCCGATTAGGCAGCCAGCTATCAGCAACAGGGCCGTCGGGGCCCAAAGATAGGACCGTGCAAGCGTATCTTCGCGGCTCACCGCTTCACACACATTCGCTCTAAGTTGTCCGATAACTAGGGGCAGCTCGGCTGATTCTCGAGCTCGCAGGCAGTGCGCGCAGCCGCTATGGCGCTGTCCGCACGCACCCAAAGCGCCATTAGCACCCCACCGTTACTGAAGTTTTCGGGCGAGGCTTCGGTTACGCGGCGCATGACGCTCTTGTACGCGTCTGCGGCATCGAGATACATGCCCATGTCGTGCAGAACTTTACCCTGGGCGAGTATAGTCTGCAACTCGCTGCGTAGCCCATCCGGTACCGCCGGTCGCTCGTCCTCGCGAACGGCGGGTCGTCTGACGGCGCCGCCGCTCGCCAACGCATTTGCGGCTGGACTCGCGGCGCCGGAGGCCAGCTCGACACCACTCTCAGGGAGCACAGCCGCGTCCACGGAGGACTTGCCATCGAGAGCGATCGCGGGGGCCGCGGGGGGCGTTGTTTCCTCTCCATCGATTGAGGCCGGCTCGCCCATCGGCTCGGCTTGATCTTCCGCGCTGCCCAGAGCGCCCAGCATAGCGGCTTGATCGGCCAGTGGACCGTCGGCGACCTGGCTCGGCGCATCCGAATCGTTCGCCTCGCGCTGGGCGAGCAGCTCGCTCAGGGCTCCGCCGCGAGATATCGCCAGTACGGCGGTCGTCGCGAGAACCGCGACGGCCACGGCGAGCCCGGCGAGCGCCCGCTGATACGGCGGGAACCGGGTGAGGGTCGGCACGCCCCACTGGCTATCCACCTCGACCGGAGTTGGCAGCGCCGAGGGCAGCACGGGACCGGCGCCCAAGGCTCGCCCTGTAATGACATCGCCTTTGCGCCTGCCCGTGTCTTCGACCGCGCTCTTCTCCCCTGACGCGGAGTCGAGCCAGCTGACGAATATCGGCGGACCGTTCCCCTCGATGGCCGCCTTGAAATCGTCCATCGTGTCGAAGCGGTCAGCACGGTCCTTCGAGAGCGCCTTATGGATAGCGTCCCTGAGCGGCATCGGCGTCTCGGGCCGAGTCGCGTTGACCGGTCGTGGCGGGCTGAAGAGGTGGCGGTAGAGCAGTTCCTTCATCGATTCCGACTCGAAGGGGCAATGACCGCAGAGCAGCTGGTAACCCACGACCGCAAGCGAGTACTGATCGGCTCGCCCGTCGACATCTACGCCCTCATACTGCTCCGGCGCCATGTACTGGGGCGTCCCGATGACCGCACCGGTATCCGTCAGCGTGGTATTGGCGCTGAGGGCCTTGGCGATCCCGAAATCGCTCACATGGACGTGGTTATCGCCATCGATGAGCAGGTTGCCGGGCTTGATGTCGCGGTGAACGACGCCTTGTCTGTGGGCGTAGGCCAGCCCCGCCGCCGCTTCGGAGAGAATCCGCTCCACTTCGGGCAGCGGGAGCACCGGTGACGCATGCATCACCTGGGTCAGCGTGCGACCCGGCACGTAGTTCATGGAATAGAAACACAAGTTGTGGCTGTTGTAGACGCTGAAGATAGAGATGATGTTAGGGTGGTGAAGCTGTGCGACCAACCGGGCCTCTCGCATGAAACGTTCGACGAGGCTGTCGTCGAACATCAAGCTGGGCGGCAGAACTTTCAGCGCCACAAGACGGTCGAGGGCGATCTCGCGGGCGAGGAAGACGCGGCCCATTCCACCGCGCCCGACCTCATGATGTATCTCGTAATCGCCGGCTGTAGCCAGCTCCAGCGCGTGGCGTATGTCGTTAGGAGGATCGGGCCTGGATGCCGGAGCTTCGGACCCTTTTTCCGGCACTGGAGTCCCGCAGGAGTTGCAGTACTTGCTCCCCGGGGGTAGCGGCGTCGCGCAATTGTTACAAACGGTCCCGCCCATGGGCCCCGCTCCGCCTAGTGATGTGTGTCGAAAGTCACGAAAAGCATTAGAAGGCCTGGACTTATGCAATTTGCCCAAGGCCGGGCCTCCTACTTCGACCAGGGAAAATCGACTATCTTTATAGCGGTGAGGGGGAATGGAGTCTAATACACTTTTGGCGCCAATGCTAGCCCCGCGGCGCCCGGGGCAGGAGCCCACGGGTAGCGGCCCCTGGCCCCTGCCGCATATCTTCAAAACCCCGGCCGCAGCGACCGTGGATCGCAGATTTCGCCGCCAGCAATCAACCCGAGCAGCAGATGGCAACGCGCGCGCAGACAGCTGAGAAGACGGACCCCAAGTACCACGGGCTCGACCCTGCCCAGCTCGTGGGGATCTACCGCACGATGGTCCTGTCACGCCAGCTGGACGACAAAGAGATGCTGCTGAAGCGCCAGAACCGCTACTACTTTCAGATCAGCGGTGCCGGGCACGAGGCCGTTGGCGTGGCGGCGGGGCTGGCGTTCAGGTCGGGTTACGACTGGTTCTACCCCTACTATCGGGACCGTACGCTCTGCCTGCAGCTCGGCGTGACCGCCTACGAGATGTTGTTAGAGGGCTTCGGGGCCGAGTCGGATCCTGCGTCGGGGGGCCGCCAGATGCCCAGCCACTGGGGTCACAAAGACTACAACATAGTCACCAGCTCCAGCCCGACCGGGACGCAATTCCTGAACGCCGTCGGCTGCGCGGAGGCGAGCCTGCGTTTCCAAATGATCGCCGAGCTCAGAGACCGGACCGACTTGTTCAAAGAGGACGAGGTCGTCCTCGTCTGCGCGGGCGACGGCACAACGAGCGAGGGCGAGTTCTGGGAAGCCATCAATACGGCGGCGACGCTGAAGCTTCCAGTGGTGTTCCTGATCGAGGACAACGGCTACGCGATCTCCGTTCCAATCGAAGTCCAGACGGCGGGGAGGAGTATCTCGAAGTGTATGAGCGGCGTCTCGGGGCTCTACATCGATGAAGTGAACGGCTGTGATCCGCTAGCAAGCTACGGTTCCTTATCGCGTGCAGTGAAGCACTGCCGCGATCGCAAAGGGCCGGCGCTGGTTCACGCGCATGTAATCCGGCCCTACTCGCACTCCATGTCGGACGACGAGCGACTCTATCGAGCGCCAGCCGAACGAGAAGAGGAGGCGAAGCGCGATCCGATCACTCTGTTCGGCCAGTTCCTCGGCGACGAAGGGATCTCGAGCGAGCGCGATCTGGAGGAATTGCGCGAGGGCGTCGAGGCCGAGATACAGGAAGCGGTGGACCGCGCGCTCGAGCAGCCGCAGCCAGCGCCCGACACGACAACGCGCTATGTCTACTCTCCGGATATCGATCCCACGGCGGACGAGTTCTCCACGGAACCCGAATTCGCCGATGGCGATCCGACCACCGTCGTCGACCTGGTCAACGCCTGCCTCAGAGATGAGATGGCTCGCGACCCCTCGATCCTCGTCTTCGGCCAGGACATCGCCGACGCCAGCCGCGAGGCTGCGCTGTCCGAGGTGAAAGGGAAAGGCGGCGTGTTCAAGGTGACGTGGGGTTTGCAGAAGAAGTTCGGCTCGGCCCGCGTCTTCAACTCGCCGCTCGCCGAAGCGAATATCGTCGGCCGGGCGGTAGGGCTGGCGGAGCGGGGGTTCAAGCCCGTCGTGGAGATTCAGTTCTTCGACTACATCTGGCCGGCGTTCATGCAGCTACGCAACGAAGTGGCGCTCGTTCGCTGGCGGTCGAACAACGCCTTTAAGTGCCCGCTCGTGGTTCGCGTAACGTACGGCGGTTACCTGAAGGGTGGCGGCATCTACCATTCGCAGACCGGCGCGAGCCTATTCACGCATACTCCGGGCCTCAGAGTGGTCTGCCCGGCCACGGCCGAAGATGCGAACGGTCTCCTGCGCACGGCCATCCGTTGCGACGACCCGGTGCTGTTCCTAGAGCACAAGCATCTCTACCGCCAGACTTACAACAAGGGCCACTATCCGGGCCCCGACTACATGATCCCCTTCGCCCGAGGGAAGACAGTACGGGAGGGTTCGGATCTGACGATCATCACTTATGGGGCCACGGTCGAGCGCTCGCTGCGAGCCGCGAAGGCCGCTTCCGAGGCTTCGGCGATCGAGGCCGAAGTCATCGATCTTCGAACCCTCAGCCCGTTCGACATGGAGATAATCGCGGATTCGGTGAAGCGGACTAACAAGGCTCTCGTGGTCTACGAGGATTCGATCTCCTGGGGCTACGGAGCCGAGATCGCGGCCAGGATCGCCGGCGAGCTCTTCGAATGGCTGGACGGCCCTGTGCGCCGCGTCGCAGCTCTCGACACTTTCGTCGCCTACGCGCCCGATCTGGAAACCGCCACTCTACCGCAGATTGAAGGGATTCAGGCGGCTATCGAGGAGCTGCACAATTATTGAAATGAAATTGAAAAAGAAAAGGAAAAGGGAAAAAACAGAATAGAAGAGAAACGAAATAGTAGTCGCTAGGCGGCGGGACTGCGAACACGCCCGCCGTCAGCCTCGAGCCCGCCAGCGTCTCACATCGCCAACGAATTCCTTACGCGACACGCCTTCCCCGCAGAAGCGAAGCCAGGTGCGAAACGCGTCGTAGTGCGGCATGACGTTCCGGCGATCGAGCCATTCGAGCTTCATGCCCCGCGCCTCGCCCCAGGCGACGAGTTCATCCAACGATCTGTCGCTGTAGACGTGGCAGAGCGGGTCGCCGCGGCGAATGCCGAGGCGCGGCACCGTCTTGACGGCGCGGTGGTAGTGAAATTTGATCAAGCGAGAATTGACTCAACCGGCGGCAGCCTCGAAGGCGCCGGCCGCATCAAAGTCCTTCTCGGTAATCCCGCCTTCGTCGTGTGTGGAGAGCGTCAAGGTGACCTTGTTGTAATTGATCGTGATGTCGGGGTGGTGACGCGCTTCTTCGGCAAGCCCGGATATTCGCTGCACGTAGGCGATGGCCTCGACGAAGTTCGGGAACTCGTACCGCTTCTTTATCTGCTCTCCCTCTTTGCTCCAGCCGGAGAGTTGGGTGAGGCGGCTTTCGATCTCTGCGTCGCTGAGCACTGTCATGGTAACCTCCAGGTTGGGGTCCCAGGCTTCGCGACCCCAAACCTAACCAACTGGAGCGGACTAAAAAACCAAAGCCAGAATGTCCTTCACGACCTGGTAGAGAACGAGGGTAGTGTCCTTCCCAACCTGGTAGAGGACGACGGCCAGGATGATGGGCACGAAAAACTTGAGCGTGAAGTGCCACCCTCGCAGCAGGCCTTCCGATCGGAACCCCTGCTGTAGCTCGGTCACCGGATAGTCCATCCGCCAGCCGACGAAGATAGTGAGCGCGAACGCACCGAAAACGAGGAAGAGGTTGCCCGCGACCTGATCGAAGATAGCTAGCACATTCGTCGAATACGCGGAGGGGACACCGATCAGCGTGATCACAAGCCCTGCGCCCAGCGCTGCCGTCGCTCGCGGCAGCTGCCAGGTGTCGATCAAGCTGGAGACGACGACCTCCAGCAGCGATATGCCAGAGGTCAGGGCGCCTACGAACAGAGCGCTGAAGAAGATGAGGCCGATGATCCGCCCGCCATCACCCATGGCCGTGAACGCGCGGGGGAGGCTGATGAAAAGGGCGCCGATGGTGCTCTCGCCAATCTCATCCGACAGACCTAACGCGAATATCACAGGGAAAACGACCATGCCCGCCAAGAACGCCACCAAGAAATCCGATCCGGCTATCGTCACGCCGGCGCTGGGCAGGTCCTCCTGTTTCGACAGATAGCTCGCGTACGTGAGCATCGCGCCCATCCCCAAGCTAAGGCTGAAGAAAGCCTGCCCCGCGGCTGCACCGAGAGTCTCTAGGGAGAAAAGACGTTGAGGGTTGGGACGCAGATAAAAGCTGTAGCCGGCCTCGGCGCCGGGCAAAAAGATCGCCCAGATAGCCAATCCCATCACCAGGAGGAACAACAGAGGCATCAACACCAGCGACGCCCGCTCGATCCCCATCTTGATTCCGCCGGCCACGACTGCAATGGTGATACCCATGAAGGCCAGGTGATATATGACAGCGCTCGTACCCTCAGACGCCGCCGAGAAGTACTCGGCTGGAGTCGTGGAGAATCCACCGAGCGCGGCCTCCAGGGTGTAGCGCATCGTCCAGCCGGCGATGACTGAGTAGTAGGACAGGATCAGGAATCCCGTCGCGACGAACAAATAACCCAGCGGCATCCAGGCACGGCCGCCGGCTTTGAGCATAGCACCGATGGGACTGAGCCGGGTTCGGCGTCCTATCGTGAACTCCGCCAGCATCACTGGTACGCCGACGAGAAGCACCATCAAGATGTAGAAGAAGACGAAAGCGGCACCGCCGTTCTCAGCCGTCACATAGGGAAACCTCCACATGTTCCCCAATCCGACGGCGGAGCCGATCGCCGCGAGGATGAAACCTGATCTGGTACCCCAACCTTCCCGGTCCCTCGCCTCCATAGGCTCCTCCGGATCGGCGTTCGATTGTTGAAAGAATGCGGCCCCTTTTAGTGCGTCCGGCACGCTAGGGTCAGCG
Source organism: Candidatus Indicimonas acetifermentans (assembly GCA_947581815.1). Classification (GTDB taxonomy): domain Bacteria; phylum Gemmatimonadota; class Gemmatimonadetes; order Palauibacterales; family KS3-K002; genus Indicimonas; species Indicimonas acetifermentans. Next base: position 8,622 of record CANPVX010000097.1, read on the forward strand.
GCCGGTGCCGTCAAGCGGGCGTGGTCGGGCGGTGACTCCCGCGAGCCCCAGGCCGGGAGCTTGACCCCGGCCGACCGGCCGCTGAGCTTGGCGCTATGGCTCAGAGATCCTCAACCGCGAGGCCAGCGGTCGTGGCGTTGTTCGGCGGCATCGCCGTGCTGCTCGTGCTGTTCACGCTGGGCATCAAGGCGCGCGCGCTGTTAGTCGTCGGCCTCCTCGTGCTGGCGCCGGGGTTCTGGTGGAGATGGAAGACTCGAGAGTTTCGGAGAGGGATTCGCGCGCTCAGGCGCGGAGAGGCGGAGCTTTCGCGTGAGCATTTCCGCGGCTTCCTGGGGGCCGTCGAACACCAAGGCGGGTTTCTGCGCTATCAGCCCTTCTTCAACCTGGGCCGCCCTTACGACTACGTCGCCGCAGCGCACAACAACCTAGGCGCCTTAGCCTTGCAGTCCGGCGATCGGGTGACGGCACGACGCGAATTCGAGGCGGCGATCGGCCGGCGGACCGGGTTCGCGCCAGCTTACTATGGACGGGCGGCGGTCAGCCTCCTGGATGGCGATCTGGAAGACGCCGAGAGCGCCGCACGCGCCGGCCTCGTATTCGAACCACGCTATCGACCCTGC
>CANPVX010000098.1 GCA_947581815.1 Candidatus Indicimonas acetifermentans
GTTGATGACCCCCATCGCGGTGGTGACGGCGCAGCCGAGGAGCGGCGCCAGCCGGGAGTCAAAGTCCGACGGGATCGGGGTCAGCCGGTTCTCGGAGACGATCGCGTAGTTGTTGAAGGTAGTCACCCAACCCGCATTCACGGTCTTGCCGTTCCAGCGATAGGTCGGCGTCTCCGACTGGATGCCTCTACCCGGCCGCCAGTGCATCACGACCTTGTCGCCCCTCTTCACCGACGTTACGCCTTCGCCCGTCTCGAGCACGGTGGCGCAGCCCTCGTGGCCGAGGAGGTGCGGGAGAAACCGGTCCGGACCCTTGGTCCCGTCGATCTCATTGATCTGCGAGCCGCAGACCCCGCTGTAGTGGACCTTGACGAGCACCTGCCCGAAGCGCAGACGCTCGGGGGTTTCGATCTCCGCCAGCTCCAGCGGCGCCTGCTGCTGGACCAGGATCGCCGCGTTGATTCTCATCGGAAGCATGGCGACCGCTTCATTCGAAGTAGATGAACTCGTAGTCCCCGGTGTAGCCGAAGTGGTGGAACAGCCAAATCCACTCGGCGGTATCGAAGAACGACTCGCAGGTGAGCGCCCAGCACTGGAGGTTGAAGAGCTCGGCCTCGTTGCGATAGCTCTCGACCACGATGTACTTGTTGTTGGCCACCCGCTCCATCTCGGTGAGCGCGGTCCTCAGCTCGAACAATCGGAGGTTGTGGAAGCAGCCGAGCGAGATGGCCAGGTCGAAGTGCTGGTCGCCGAAGGGGTACGGGTCCTGCGCTTTATAAACGAACACCCGGTCGCAGATCTCTTCCCTGGCATGGGCGATGGCGTACTCGGAAATGTCGAAGCCGGTGACCTCCGCGCCGGGCAGGAGCTGCTTGAGTTCGTAGAGGAGGAACGCCTTGCCGCAGCCCACGTCGAGGATCTTGGCATCGGACCTGAGCTCGTAGATCCGAATCAGCTGCTCGGCGACCGCCTTCCAGCGGCCGTCGTATGTATAGCCCCCATAGCCGTAGCGCCGTTCCCCATCCCAGTAATCGAACCCGTACTTCTTGGCCCTGGCGACCGCTTCCAACTTGTTGTCCACCATGCGCGCCAGGTAATCGCGCTTGGTCTGCTTGTGCAGGGGCGTGACGAGGTTCAGCAGACGTCCCACGGCACCTCCACACACGGGCCTACTGGCCATCGAGCAGCGCCCGGACCGTGGCGACGACCCCGTCGGCATTGATCCGGTAGTAGTCCATCAGGTTCGCCTGCGAACCGTAGCGGTCCGGGAAGACGTCGGGGATGCCGATACGGCGGAACTTCTTGGCCGGTGAGAAGCCCGCCTCGGCGATCACCTCGGCGACGGCACCGCCCAGCCCGCCCAGGATCGTGTTCTCCTCGATGGTGATCACGGCCCGCACGCCCGCCGAGAGCGCGAGGAAAAGCTCCTGGTCGAGGGGCTTGATGGTCGGCATGTGCAGGATCGCGCACTGTATGCCGTCGTCCGCAAGCCTCTTCACGGCATCCTGGGCCGCCTTCAGGGTGATGCCCGTCGTCACCAGCAGCGCGTCGTTCCCGTGGCGCATCGGCATGCCCTTGCCGATCCGGAAGGGTACCGAGCCGTCGGTCACGACCGGATCGCCGCCCTTGGCCAGCCGGATGTAGATCGGCCCCGGGTGATCCAGGGTCTGCGGCATGAGCCGCTTCATCTCCTCCGCATCGGCGACCGCGACGATCGTCATGTTGGGCAGGGCGCGGAAGATCGAGATGTCCTCGATGGCCAGGTGGGTGGGCCCGAGCGGCGCATAGACCAGTCCGCCTCCGTTGCCGATCAGCCGCACGTTCAGGTTGTGCAGGCAGACGTCCGCCGCCACCTGCTCGAAGCAGCGCCGCGTGATGAACGTGCCGATGGTGTTGACATACACCACATGGCCTTCGAGGGCGAGACCCGCGGCCATGCCGACCACGAGCGCCTCGCAGACGCCCTCCATGAAGTACCGCTCGGGCATCTCCTCCTTGAACTTGCGCAGCGTGCCGGGGCTGAGGTCCGACCCGAGGAACACGACGCGAGGGTCCTGTTTCGCCAGCGCGTACACCATTTCGAGGCAGGTCTGTCTCATGGAGCGGCCTCGATCGCGCGCATCAGGGTCTCGATCTCGCCGGGCTTGAAGCTGTTCTTGTGATGCCAAGCGGCGTTGTATTCGGCGAAGGAAACTCCCTTGCCCTTCACCGTATGGCCGATGACCGCCGACGGCCGGTCCTGGGCGAACGGGAGGTCGGCGAAGGTGCGCCGGAGGGCCGCCACATCGTGTCCGTCCACCTCGCGCGTGGCGAAGCCGAAGGCCTCCCATTTGGCAGCGAACGGCTCCAGGTCCAGGATCTCGTAGGTGGTGCCGGAGGACTGTACCTTGTTGTAGTCCACGATGACAACCAGGTTCTCCAGCCGGTGCTTGGCGGCGCTCATCGCCGCCTCCCACACCGAGCCCTCGTCGCATTCGCCGTCGCTGAGCACCGCGAACACGCGGTGCGAAGCCCCTCGTCGCTTGGCGGCCACCGCCATGCCGACCGCGACCGGCAGCCCGTGACCGAGGCTCCCCGTGGAAATCTCGATCCCGGGGACCTTCGGATCGGGATGCCCGCCGAGGATGCCATCGAAGCGGCAGAACTTCCAAAGTTCCTCCTCGGGGAAGAAGCCTTTCTCCTGCAGCAGGACATACAGCGCGATGCACCCGTGGCCCTTGGAGAGAATGAACCGGTCGCGCTCCGGCCATTTCGGGTTTTTCGGGTCGTAGCGCAGCACCTCGTCGAACAGCACCCGGAGGATCTCCACCGCGGAGAGGGAGCCGCCGATGTGTCCGCGCCCCGCGCGCTCCAGGACGCGGACGATCTGCTTGCGCAGCCAACGGGAGCGCTCGTCCAGGGTCACCGTGCGTGTCGAAAGGTCGATCCTCAAGCGGCCCCCTGCCCAATACGGGAAGCGGCCCTGCTCGCCGACCGTCAGCCCGAGCAGGGCACGGCCGGCCTCCAGCTGCCGCATCTGGATCACCTCGACCTCCTCGCGGCTCCGGTCTACGTACCGGCGACGTGCGATCTGCTCCGGCCGGAATTCGTTCAACATGATCATGCACCACTTCAAAGCAAATAGCGGGTAAAGCAACTCGACGCGTCGGCGCCAGTCGGGATCGGCGCCGAAGATTCCGTCAAAGGCCTCCGCGAGCCGGAGCCGGTGCTCCGCCGCCAGCTGCATCCGAGGATGCAGCAGGGCATCGGACAGCGTCTTCGCCGGATCATCCCAGCCGAAATACTCGAAGTCCAGAAACGTCAGGCGCCCGTCGGGAGCGCGCAGGGCGTTGTGGAATCCGAGATCCGACGGACTCAGGGCGCGGTACGGCCATCCGAGTTCCCCGAGGCCGGCTGCCTCGGCGCTGGCCGCGAACCGGTCGAGCGCGGGAGAGAACGCATCCCGCAGGAAGTGGCGGAGCGCATCGTAGGCCGGTCCCACCCCCCCGTGCGCTTGGAGCCGCTCGAGGCGCCGCCGCACGTTGCCGACCACGCCCGCGACCGTGAAGAACGCCTCCGCCGCCGGCGGCAGCGCCCGAGCCTCCGGATCGCCCCCGATCCGGCGCAGCTCGCCCACGAAGGAGAGGAGCTGCGCGAGGTCGTCGGACGAGACGCTCCGGGCCTCTACCGGCTCGCCACCGACGAACGGGTACAGCGCCAACTGCCGTGCGGGATCGGCGCGCAGCGGCTGCGGAATGCAGCGCACGCCGCGGCGCCAGAGGAACTGCAGGGCCGAGAACTCGACCTCCAGCCGGTCGCGACCGTCCGCGGTGGGACCGAAGTAGAACTTCGCAGCGTACTCTTCCCCACCGCAGCGCACCCGGTAGATGCGGCTGTTGCGCCCCGTTCCGACGCGCTCGGCGGAAGCCACCGGACGCCCGAGGAGTGCCTCCAAGGCGTTGAGATCGCCCCGGGAAGCGGCGGAGGCCAGCGGATGGACCGGCAGGGATCCAGGCGCAGTCATGAGCCGAACAGCCCCCGCTGGATCTCGGACCAGCTCGCAAACGAACGCCAGCCTCCCCTGCCGTTGCCCGACGGCTGCGCGGAGAGGAGGATCTGGGTGACGGCGGGCGGAAACGACTCCTCAAGGAAGGTCTCTTCGAGGTCGTCGATGAAGTGCGTGAGCTCGAGCGCGCGGATGCGCTCGATCTTCGCCTGGCGCGTGTCCTCGAAAAAGATGCGTTTCCGTCCTATCCCGAAAGCCGCCGAATCGAGGAAGCCCTCCGCCCCGAGCCAGCGCAGCGCCGCCTCGCGGAGCTTCACGTTCGGTTCGCCGAAATTGGCGTCTTCGGTCTTGTGGCTCACGATCCAGACGGGCAGGCCGCGGACCTTGCACGCCGCCAGGAATTCCTTCACGCCAGCCATCGGCCGCGCGTGCGGCATCCCCGGTCCATAGCAGAACACCTGAAGGGCTCGCCACTTGGATTCCCCGTCCTCGAGCGCGCGGGTGGCGTCGCGAATGAGCTGCTTGTTCTTGGGCACGGCCGCCGAGATCAGCCCGCGCTCCAGCGCCCACCGATGCATCGGCTCGTCATAGCTGGCGATCGTGTTATCGAAGTCGATTCCGACCCTCATGGGCCTACCGCAGCTTCAGGCGCTGCATCCTCCGGATGTTGTAGTACCGGTCGTCCGTCATTGGATTCGGGATGCGGTTCTCGGCGAACGCCTTCTGGAGGTCGCGCACCGCGTCCTCCACCTTGCGGTTCGCCGTGAAGCCCAGCTCACGCCGGATGCGCTCCGACGAGACGTGGTAGGAGCGGTTGTCGTCCGTCGGGATGGTCTCGATCTGGACCTGGTGCCCGATCACGTTGCGCACCATCTCCGCGATCTCGCGCACCTTGTAGTTCTGGTAGCCGACGTTGTAGATCTTGCCGTCGATCGCGGCCGCCGGCCACTGGAGCGCCTCCCGGTAGACCCGGACTACGTCGTCCATGTGGATGTTCGGCCGCATCTGCTCCCCACCGAACACCTTGATCCTGCCGTTGTTGATGGCATAATTGGTCAGGATATTCACGGTCAGGTCGAGGCGCATCCGCGGCGAATAGCCGCAAACGGTCGAAGGACGGAGGATCAGCACGGTGAATCCCAGAGAGCGCTCCCGCAGCAGCACTTCCTCGCAAAGCGCCTTGTATCTCGAATACTCGGTCAGCGGCTTGAGCCGAAGATCCTCGGTCACGTTCGGTTCGTCCTTGATCCCGTAAACGCTCGAGGAAGAGGCATAGATGAAGCGCTTCACGCCGCCATCCTTGGCCACCTTCACGAGCTGGACGAAGGCATCATAGTTGATCGACTTCCCGAGCTCCGGGTCCAGCTCGAAGCTCGGGTCGTTCGAAATACAGGCGAGATGGATGACGGCATCAGATCCCGGGACGACCTTCTCGAGGAGCTTGCGATCGCGGATATCCCCCTTGATCTCCTGCAGGTTCGGATGTTCCCGGATAGGGGGCAGCACATCGTCGCCGTACAGGTAGAGGTCCAGAACCTTCACCTGGTACCCCTCCTGCAGCAGAACGGGAACCAGGGCCGAGCCGACGTATCCGGCACCCCCCGTCACCAGTACGGTTTTCAGGAGTGTGTCGGTCATCGAGGGACCTGCAGTCGAATCTGCTCGGCCAGGTAGTGCAGCACGAACTGGTGGCGGATTTCTACCATTCCGTAGTCACTGGAGTCAAGCCACATGTTCATGTCGCCGACCGAGCGCAGGGGGTTGTCCCGCTTGAACCCGCTCAGCGTCACAACCTTTCCGCCCAGCTTCCGCATCTCCACCGCGGCATTGTGGATGTTCATAGATTGCCCGGAACTGCTGATGGCGAACAAGACATCGCTACGCGAGGCCAGGATGCGCGCGAACGCCACCTCATACCCGAAATCGTTGCTCATGCACTCAGAAGAGACGGATCGTGCAGGGTCGTCGCGCGGAGCTTGCCGAACTTAAGAAAATCGGTGACTGCGTGGTTCGCAATCCCGGCTTTCCCGCCGTTCCCCACCAGATTGAGACCTCCGCCGCGGGTGCGGAGCTCCTCGAGCCACTCGACCAGGGAGGACTTGGCGTCCTCGGTATCTTGCGGTCCGCCGGACCCATCCGCGACTTCCATGGAGGTCAGCACGCGCTGGAACTCCGCAGCGCGGGCGCCGAGCGACATCTCCCGGAGCTGCTTAACGACCGCCGACACGATAGCCTCCAAGATACTTAAACCAGGACTCGGTCGCGTTGGCGATTGACTCGGGATCCCAGAGCGGGGCATCGCGCCAGTAGTCAATGTTGGCGAGAACGCGCCTGACGCCCTCTTCGAAGCTGACGCGTGGGGCCCAGCCCAGCTCGGCCTTGATGCGGGTAATGTCCGCCCAGGTGCAGCGCGGCTCGCCCGGCCGCCACGGGATGTGGACCTTCGGGCCGCCCAGGTGCTCAACGAGGCTGTTGACCGACTGGGGATTGCCGGCCCCAAGGTTGTACACCCGACCGCTGCGCTCGGTTTCGGCCGCGGCCAGGAACGCTTCGGCGACATCGGTCGGGTAGATGAAGTCCCGCGTCTGGGTGCCGTCGCCGACGACCGTGAAGGGATAACTCGCAAGCTTCTGGCGCAGGAAGACGCCAAACACCGCGCCATAGACGCCGGACGTGCGCGAGCGCGGGCCGTACGCGTTGAAGATCCGGATAGAATTGACCGGAAGCTTGTAGACTTTGTGCCAGTGCATCACCGCCTGCTCGCCGAGATACTTGCTCAAGGCGTAGGGATACTGCGGCGCAATCGGATGGTCCTCCGTCGTCGGCACCTCGGCGATCCCATAGCACGACGAGGAAGCCGCGTACACGAACTTGGCGACCCCTGCATGCCTCGCGCACTCCAGCATGCGCACCGTGCCTTGCACGTTCGTGGACAGATACTCCGTCGGCCGCTCGATCGAAGGCACGATGTCCCCGACGCCGGCGAAATGGAGGACATAACGTGCCCCGGCGAACAGTGGGTCGCCCTCCTCATAGTCGCGGATATCCCGGAACTCTACCTTCAGGCGCGGGTTCCCATTGTGGTGGGCCAAGTTCGCCTCCCGTCCCCCGACCAGAGTGTCGATGACGCGCACTTCGAAGCCTCGCTCGAGGAGCAGGTCCACCATGTGGCTGCCCAGGAAACCAGCTCCCCCCGTGACTACCGCCACAGGGGCCTTGTCTTCACGGGTCGGCATGAAGGGCCCGGGGAGGGAATTCGGCAACTCGATTCTGGCATTCATTGGCAATCGTGCGGTACAGCTGGTGCTCCCAAAATCCCTTTGGGTTGTCCTCCCGTGGCTTCATTACTATAAGTGGCTTCATTATTATAAATGGTATTCAGTCCCGAGGTACACGCCGAGCAGGTTGATGATCCGTGTGATAAGGGACGTCCCAGCCCGTTGCGAGGCCAGCACGCAGATCACTTGCACGCCCGCAGGTTGCGCAGACCTCGACACCCATTCTACGCCGCCACCCTCACCTCCATCGGCCGCGCGACCACCGAACCACCCCCGCTGCCATGAGGTCGGGGGCTCATCTCACGTGTCCCCTCGCCCCCGGGCTCGCTAACAGGCAGGTAGCCCCGGGTGACGAGATGCTCGATGATGCGCCGGGTAAAATCCCAGGAGGACCCGGTCGCGCCCTCCAGCACGAGGTCGGCATCGACCGGTACCTCATACGGGTCGTCAATGCCCGTAAAGCCCTTGATCTCCACGCGGCGTGCCTTTGCGTAGGAACCAGTACCGTTCCTATGTATCCGCACGCGCCGGTCACCAGAATCTTCATCGTCACAAGTTCTCACCTCCTACACTATATAGGGACAGAAGTCTTAGCACTTGCTCTGAAGTGTAAGCCATTCGGTCGTGGAAAGAGGCGCCAAGCGCAGTCGGTTCCCCCGACGAAGATCAGCACCGCCGGGACAAACCTTGTTCCCCAAACGCTTATAGATCTTCCCGACCAAGATCACCGATAGAATACCTCCTCCTGTTGGGGGATCAACCATCATCTCAGTGGTGCAGCTTCCACGCCGATCCGGGTTCCGTAAGCCTCCAGCACCCGGTCAACGTTTCCCACTTCAATAACATCTCCCTGGAATAACAGGCATGCCCTATCGCAGAGCGTTCGGACCGCGGTCGGGTCGTGGGAGACGAAGACGATCGTCTTGCCCCGGCGGCGAAATTCCATCATCCGCTTCACGCATTTCTTTTGAAACTGTTGGTCACCCACGGCCAGTACTTCGTCAAGCAGCAGTATATCCGGATCAAGATGCACTGCAACAGAGAATCCGAGGCGTGCGTTCATCCCGGTCGAGTAGTTCTTCACGGGCGCGTGGATGAACTCATGCAGTTCAGAAAACTCCACGATGTCATCGAACATCTCATCGATATCCCGACGTGTGAGGCCGTAAAGCGAGGCACTCAAATAAACGTTCTCCCGGCCTGTCAGCTCCGGATTAAATCCCAGCCCGACCTGTATCATCGGCGCCACACGCCCACGAACTATGATCTCGCCCCTGGTGGGGTATAGCGTACGAGCAATCAGGTAGAGGAGGGTACTCTTGCCCGAGCCATTCGGGCCAACCAATCCCACCGCCTCTCCCTCCTCGATCGCAAGGTTGATCCCCTTCAGGGCCCAGAACGCTTCCCGCCTCTCGCGGTAACGCTCGAAGAAGAGCCCGAGGAACCTCATCTTCAGCGCATTGGAGCGATTGTGCCGCATAATGAATCGCTTCCACACGTCGCAGATCTGAATCGCCGTTGTCACCCTACAACTCCTCCGCGAATCTCGGATCATACCGCCGGAACACCCAGCTGCCCA
>CANPVX010000099.1 GCA_947581815.1 Candidatus Indicimonas acetifermentans
ACTTCCTGCTCATCCACGGCACGGGGGACGACAACGTCCACCCGCAGAACTCGATCCTCCTCGTCGAGCGATTGATCGAGAGCAACAAGCAGTTCGACTTCCGAGTCTACCCGAACAAGGCACACTCCATCTCGGGTCCGGCCTTCCGGGTGAACCTGTTCGAAATGATGACCGCGTTCCTGCAGGAGAATCTCTAGCGCTCACTTCTTAAAGGAAAGCCATAGCCCCGCCTGTCAGCTCTGATCTGGTTGGCGACCTACGGCTTATCGCAGGTGCAGGTGGACGAGCTCCGCGCCCGCCTGGCGGGCATGCTTTGCACGAGCTTTTCTAGTCGCCCAAAACCTCTGCGGGCTTCAGCGTCACCGGCTCCGGGCCCACCCCCTGGAGCCGGAACGCTCGAGCCGCTTCGATTGAGAGCAGCAGGCCCAGAACGAGAAGCGCCGCCGAAATCATCCCGATCAGCGAGGCGCCCGACATGCGGATCAGCATCACGAGAGCCGTCATCGTCATCACCAGCATGAAGACCATCGGGACTCCCGTGAAGGCCCACTTACGCCCGGTCCGTTTCAGCCAGACCGTCACGGCCAAGAGCGCCAGCGCGGCGAGCAGCTGGTTGGTCGCGCCGAACACGGGCCAAATCGCCTTCCAGGCGGGGATCACCAGCCCGGTGGCCGGATCGGAGTAGGTGACGAAGACCAGGCCGGCCGGCAGCGCCACGGTCACGAGCGTCGCGATCATCCGGCTCCGTCCAGTATTCTTCTCCCAACCGAAAGCCTCATGCACGACGTAGCGCCCCAGGCGTGTGCAAGTGTCCAGTGTGGTCAACAGAAAAGTCGACAGGGCCAGCAGCCCGAAATGAGCGCCAAACTCCCTGGGTATGCCGAAACTCGAAAGGAATACTCCAATTCCACCGGCGTAGACCGCGATCGGGTCGGAGCCGAGGGCGCTCGCGCCGAACGGCAGGATCATCACCGTGGCGAGCGCGATCACGGCGACCACACCCTCGATCAGCATCGCGCCGTAGGCCACTCGCCGGGTGTCGGTCTCGCACTTTATCTGCTTGGCCGTGGTACCGCTGGCCACGATAGAATGGAAGCCGGAGCAGGCGCCGCAGGCGATGGTGATGAAGAGGATCGGGAACAGGGGTCCGATGTGCGCCACGCCCAAGGCCGTCACGTCGCCGGGGCGGACCAGAGCCGGCCAGGTGCTGGTCACGAGGTCGGTGCCGGTCAGGGCCGCTAGCGTGAGCCCCCCGGCGGCGCCGATCACCGCCAGATACAGTAGCCAGCTGGAGAGGTAATCGCGGGGCTGCAGAAGGATCCATACTGGAGTGACCGCCGCGACGAAGCAGTACACGAGGAGCAGCGCGTTCCAGGTGTTCTTCTCGCTCCCGCCGATCCCGGGCAACAAGCCGGCGCCCGAACCCAGGACGTCGCCGCCCCAGATGGCCAGCAGCAGCAGCGGCAAGAAGATGAACGTCGCCTTCTTGAGGTCCATCCCGCGCTTCACCATGACCCAACCCATGGCGACGGCCAATGCCATGAACATGATCGCCGAGATAGCCACGCCGCTTCCGTTCATCGACTCGTTCACGAACGTCGTGGCCGTCAGGTCGAGGAAGACGACGATGACGTAAACCAGCGCCAGCCAGATGAAGGCCAGGAAGAGCTTGAAGGCGGTGGGGGACATGTACTGCTTGGCGAGCTCCGCCACTGACTTAGCCTTGTGGCGTACCGACGCGACGGTCGACCCGAAATCGTGAACGCCACCGACAAAGATCGAGCCCACGACGATCCATATCAGAGCCGGCACCCAGCCGAAGAAGAGGCCCGCCAGGATCGGACCGACGATCGGCCCCGCCCCGGCGATCGACGCAAAGTGATGACCCAGCAAGACGGGCGTCTTGGTGGGCACGTGGTCCACACCGTCAAACTGCGCCTCCGCCGGTACCACGTGCCGATCGTTGAGCCCGAAGACGCCGCTCATCCAACTGCCGTAGACACGGTAGGCGATCAAGAATAATGCGATCGCGCCCAGCAGTATGAATGCCAACATCTCTCTTCTCCGTGACTATCTCGGGACGGGTGACCCGCAATCTTCAGCCATCAATATTAATATTCGGACGGAAACTATACCTTATCAAGTGCGCCCGAGTATTCGGTATTCCGTATTCGGTTTTCGGTATTCGGTGTGGAATAGCCAACCATCTACAGAGTACCGAGTACCGAATACCGAAATCCTTGACACTCCCACCCATTCCGGTATCATCCGTCTTGCATTCCTGTCAGGCCCCCATCCCCCACCTACAGCGTAACATACTCCCCCAGAGAGAATTACAGCAGCCTACCGGTTCAAGGGATCCGTAGGTCATCCCACTACAAGGCGGGGCTACCCACATGATCGACGCCATCGTTGCGACCGTGCCGGAGCAGTGGCAGCTGATGTTCCAACTGCTGCTCCTACCCATCTCTTGGATTCCATTCGCGCAGTCGGCGATGTTCGACTGGGCCTGGAACGCCGACACGTTCCTTGGCGCGGGCGCGAAGCGGGCGTTCGTGCTCTTACCCACGCTCCTTGTGATCGTGGTGTTCTGGAGCACTATGCTTGCCTCCTACACCGTCCCATTTCGCTCCAACCGGGGTGACTTCCTCATCTCCATGGTGGGCCTGTGGTGGGAGATGGGGAGAAGCATCTGGCTCTTCTGGGTCGGCTTCATCCGCTTCATCTGGGCCCTCGTGGGTTGGACCTGGGGTTTATTCCGACTCATGGTGGAGCTCTTCTTCAAGGCGAGTCGAAGGGCATTCGTCACGCCGTTCGCGATGATGGATTGGCTCGGCCGAAAGTACTTCAAGCCGGGCGTGCCGTGGATCGCGTTCGTGATGACGATCGCCTGGTCGGCGTTAGAGGCCCTGATCTTCACGTTCACCCTGCTGCCGACCGTGACCGAGATCTTCTACGATCTGTCGGGCTTCCAGGGCAGCGTACTGATGCCCCCGATCCTGTTCCTTTTCCTGTTCGGGCTGATCGCGGGAAGCTTCGCGGCCATGCAGGGATTGGCGGAGGCGGTGGAGCGGCGCCAGATCAAGCAGATCTTTGGCATGCTCATCGTCGAGTTCTTCGTGATGTTCTTTGAAGTCTTCTTCCTTTACCGCGAGTTGGTCGACGCCATCACGCCCTGGCTCGCAGCTCAGACGGGGGTTCGTCTAGGCCTATGGGCAGTCCTTTCGATGGCCTCCTTCGGCTGGATCGGTATCCGGGCTATGACGTGGTTCCTGTTCGCCCGCTATGGCACGCCGGCGCTGCTGGCGGTCCTATCCAGGCAGACGATGGACATGCCCATGGCGACGGACGAAGAAGCTCCGCCCGCCTTCCCGGAGGCCGACTGGTGGCGCGGACCGATCAACGCGTTGAAGAGCGAACACCAATGGTTCAAAGCCAGCTCTCGCGAATTGCTCGAGCTGCTGTCGCTGCCAGTCCTGCAACTGCTGGCCGCCGCTGTCAATTGCGCGACGGTCGTCATCGCGAGCAGGCAGGCGTTCGAGCTGCCGTTCACCAATCTGGATCAGGTGATGGGCAAGGCGACGCTCCTGCAGGCGCTGAAGCGGACGCCGAGAATGCGGGCCGGAGCAGAACCGGTGAGCGCAGACTGATAAGAATCAAGAGGCTTACGAAGCGAAGGACAGGACATTGCAGATATTCTTTCTTGCGAGGTTTCATGTACGAACGTAAGGAACACGGCACCCGGCGGCACCACGCGTGGCCCACGATGGCAGCTTCGCTCTGTCTCTTGTTGAGCGCGGCTTGCATGCCACGAGAGACGGAGCGCCAGCCGCGGCTGACGCTGTTTATCGGTATCGACGTGAGCGGCTCGTTCCAGAACACGGGCCATTTCGATGACGCCCTGCGGTTTACCGCCCATTACATCTATGCCCACATGAACGAACTGGGCGGACTCGATGAGCCGAACGTTCTTTTCGTTGGCTCGATCGGCGGCGAGCGGCCAGGCCAACCGAAGTCGTTTCACCCCATCCACGACTTCAAGGGTAGGAGCGTGGATGAGATCACGGATGATCTGCGCGGCTGGTTCAGGTCAGACGATGCGTTCACCGACTTCAACCCGTTCTTCGAGCGGGTCGCGGCTGTAGTCAAGCAACGCAACCTGATGCTCAAGCCGATCAGTATCGTCGTGATCAGCGACGGCGTGCCCGACATCACAGCAAGTGGCGCGAACGGCGGCGATGATCGCTACAAGAAGATCGACCTGGACCAACTCGAGTACCTGTCTCGCAACGTGACCGTGCGCCTCCTCTACGCGAACCCGCAGGTGGCGATGCACTGGGAGCAGGACATTCCGCGACGCCGGGTACGCATGTGGACGGTGGACGGCGCGGTTATGGAAGGTTGGCGCAACCAGATCGTACCGGGAGCGTCATTGGAGAATCAGGAAGCTTTGTGGATCTGGATCGCCGAAAACGTCGACTTCAGGGTTCGGAGACGGTTGCTCTAGCCAATCCAGACCGCGCCGCGTCAAGCCTCCCTGCGCCGCCGGCGTTCGGACCGGTCCGGGCGTATCGTGGCGCCTCGAGCGCGTCCGACCGCCCGGGCGCCCGCGTGGGCGCCCCACCGAGGGTTCGGCGACCTCAGGTCATTTAAGAAAACATCGCCCGCCCGGGTCCCCATTCTGTCTGGTCTATCGTCAGCGCTATGTCGCCATCGCCATCGTCATCGGCGATGCCCATGGGGCGCTGACCACCGACCTGGCCTTGCCTCGAGGGAGTCGTTCGGGCACATTTGATTGAAGGCTCCCCCGGTTCCTGCCCCCATTTGAGTATTTCATGCAAGATATCGAAAGCCTGCGAGTCCGCTTGGCGCGGGAAGAAAAAGAGCTAGCCAGCGCCCGCGTCGAGATCGATGCGGCTCACCAGCGCATCGAAGGGCTACGCACGCGCTCCACCTCGCTCGAGAAGCGGATCAAGCTTCTACGCGAGTATGTGGAGCTGGTGGAGTCGGGCGGCGATGCACCAGGCCTGGCTGAAGACCTGGATTCGGTGGGCGAGACGGACGGGGCGACGGCCGCTTCGGCGGACGTCGGGTCGCTTCTTCCGAACGTTAGCGCCGGCCCGGCGGGGGGAGCCGCCGCGCCGAAGATGAACGAGGACCCCGTCTCATTCGAAGAGGGATTCGAAGAGCGCATCCTCGCCGACGAGATCCTCCCGAAGGCGGATTCCTTCGAGGAAGCCCTAATCTTGCTTATGGGCTATCATCGCAAGCGGATCAGGCCGCAAGAGATCCTCAAAGCGTTCCGGCGATTGGATTACGCTCCCGATGTGTCGGCCACGAAAGCAACCATCATAGCTCAGCTCGAGCAGCAACCTGCCTTTTTCGCCCACGCCGGCAAAGATGGATTCGTCCTCACGACGCAAGGTCGCGAGGAAGCGGACCGGCTGCTGAGCGAGTTGGCCCCTTAGGTCTCACACAGCTCCGGAAGGCTGAGGAGACTCCGCTCGAGGCGGCCCAAGCCTGCAGCTTCCTCTCAACCTGTGATGTCAGATGTCTCCGGCTGCAGAATGCTCACAGGCGCCGGCACGCGCGGACGTCGCAATCCCAGAGCCAGGATGAAGGCGAAGACGACCGCCACCGCTGCAGTGCCGAATGGCGTCCCCGGATCGTAGAGATCGAACACGGCGGCGCCCCAGAGCGGCCCGATCACTCTAGCAACCCCTCCGAAGAACTGGTTCACTCCAAGGACGCTGCCTTGCGCGTGCGCCCCCGTCGAGCGCGAGATCAACGCAGCCAGGGGTGGAAACAGCGTCCCCGTGCCTCCCGCCACACACGTGAGCGCGAAAGCCAACATCGGGAACGTGTAGGCCACGGATCCGGCGGCAAGACCGACCGCCAGCACGACCGCCCCCATGCGAGAGACGTTCGGCTCCCCTAAAAGACGAACGAGCGGACCCACAGCCACACCCCGCACTAGAACCGAGACCGCTCCCGTGTAGAAGAACACATACCCGACCGTCGACTCGTCGATGCCGAAGCGCGCCTCCAGGTACAGCGCAAATATGGCGGTGATGGATGTGAAGGCGGCGAGCCCCAGGAAGTAGACCCCGATCATGCGGCGCAGAGGGTCGCGCAGGGCCTCCCGAGTGACGTCTCGCAGCGACGGCACGGCTACAGCTGACCCGTCATCCGACGTCGGCTGCCTGCCGGGTTCGGGCAAGAACCGGAAGGCGAAGATCAGGTTGATCAGACAGAGCACCGCGGCGAGGTAGCCCGGCGCCGAATGGCCGCCCCACTGCCACGCCCAGGATCCGAGCGCCGGGCCGATCATGAAAGCGGCCCCCGTCACCGCCGAGAGCCAGCCCAGCACTTGAGCCCGCCGCTCGGGCGCCGTGGTGTCAGCGACGTAAGCCTGCGCGACGGCGACCGTGCCACCCGAGGCTCCCTGCACGATTCGGGAGAAGAACAGCACGGTAATGGTGGTGGCGACGCCGAAGAGAACGTAGGACGCCGCGGAAAAACCGAGCCCGATCAGGATGAGAGGTCGGCGGCCGTAGCGATCGGAAATCTTGCCCCAGAAGGGCGCTGCGATCAGCTGGGCCACAGAGAAGGAGGCGACCAGGGGCCCAACCAGCCAAGCCGAGGCGCCGAAAGCGGTCGCGTAGAAGGGCAATAGAGGAAGGACGATGCCGAACCCGATCATGTCCACAAAGGACGTGCCCAATAGCACCAGGAGCGGTGCCATGGCTATGTCTCGCTGTCTGGTCACAGCCCGCACGTGCTCGTTAGGCCGTCCACCGAGGTCCGCTCTCCCTCCCTATAGTCTAGTGTTGTGTCGTCTGGATCGCCGCAGACCATCTCGCCGCAGGATGAAACGCCGACAAGTAATACCCTTCGAGTCTTGAGGACGAAAGGGGGTCATGATGAGACGCCCCTAGCCCGGGTCGGGGATCTCCATCCACCCTTCGCTGATCATCACGGACGAGCCGCCGACCCGTACCGCCACCACCTCGCCGGCCTCTTTGTCGGCTTCTGACTCGATGATGCTGGGCCGGCCCATCTCGAAGCCCTGCTCGATCACCCAGCGGAAGGTCCCGCTCGCGTCGGTTTGGCGATGCGCGAGGAGCCCGGCGAGGGCGGTCGCGGCCGAGCCCGTGGCGGGATCTTCCGGCACGCCTGCCCCCGGAGCGAACAGGCGGGCTCGAAGATCGGAGCCCTCGCGCTCCGCGTCGTAGGTGAAGATGTAGACCAGCTGGGTCCAGTAGGAGGAGAGCGTGCGCTCGAAGGCGTCGAGGCGGAGGCGGGCTCGTCGAAGAGCGTCGCGATCCACGAGCGCGATGAAGAGAAACGGCAAGCCGCAAGAAGCGGCCCCGGGCTCCTGGCTGGCTAGGAGATCAGATTCGTCGAGGGACAGCATAGCGGCGAGCTCAGCCCGAGGGGGCGGCGGCGGCCCGAACTCGGGCATCATCGCCGCCGATAGTTGGGTGAATACCGGCCGAGCGTCTTGCGTCTTGATCAGCACCCGGACGGGGCCGACCCCTTCCTCGAATACGATGCTCGTCTCCTCACCTTCCAGCTCGATCTCGCCGATCGACGCAAGGACGTAGGCCGATCCCACGGTGGGGTGTCCAGCGAACGGCAGCTCGCGAGCGGGAGTGAAGATTCGGAGGCGGCGAGTGTGTTCGCTCTTCTCGGCCGGCAGGACGAAAACCGTCTCCGAGAGGTTGAACTCGTTCGCGGCCCGCTGCATCTGGGCATCCGTGAGGCCCCGGGCGTCTGGGAACACGGCCAGTGGGTTTCCGCCGAAGGCGTGCTCGGTGAAGACGTCGGCGACGTAGAATCTGTAGCGCATTAGGGTGACAGCTTTCTGCGATTGTTGGAGAGATCGCTATCGAGAAGGTTCCGCTCGGGATCGATCTCCACGACGGACGGTCTAGCGCGGGTCACGACCTCGAGACGCTGCAGCCGCTCTTGCGAGTCGAGATGACGGAGCTCACCTCCCACCTCGAGCGTCACCGGCATCCAGGCGTCCCCAGCTCGAAACACTTCGACGCGAGTGACCCATCCTTCACCGGCTTCTTCGATCACGATATCGCCAAGGCCATAGTCAAGCGTCGCACTGGTGTGAAACCACTGTTCGAAGAACCAGCCGAGATCTTCGCCGCTGACATCTTCCGCGGCGCGTCGCAGGTCACGCTCGTCGACATGGCTCAACTTATGGCGAGCGTAGTAGGTCCGGAGCGCCTGTCTGAAGGTGTCGTCGCCCAGATACTCGCGCAGCATGCGGAAGACGATAGAAGCCTTGGTATACGACATCAGCGCGTATGTCTGAAAGCTCACGAAGTCTGCCGACGGCGTCGCCACAGGCTGCGCTTGGACCCCGGACGGCCAGGAAGCGGCGAATTCCATCGTTCGCGGCCAGCCTCCATCCTCTCCATGATCCTCGAAGAACCAGCTCGCCAGGAAGGAAGTCAGCCCTTCGTCTAGCCAGGCGTCACGCCACTCGTTGTTAGCGAGGATAGCGTGGGCGTATTGATGGGTGACTTCGTGTGTGATGAGCCCCTGGCTCGACCCACCGTTCATCACGAGCATGGGAAACTCGGTGCCACCGGCGTCGAGGCGGTGGAGGATCGTGAGCTGTGGATAGGCGTACTCGCCGAGCGTTCCCTCGAGCCACGACAGCGCTCTAGCGGCCCGGCCCACGACCCGGGCCGAATCCCATTCCTCGTCGCTTCTCAAGTAGAGGACGTGAATAGCTATGTCGTGATGCTGGCCACCCTCGTACATGAAGTCGGGATCGGCGCTCCAGGCGAAATGGTGTACATCCTC
>CANPVX010000100.1 GCA_947581815.1 Candidatus Indicimonas acetifermentans
GCGGTTGAGCGTGATCGTCCCGACGCCGTCTGCGACGTCGATGAGGATGTGCTCGTAACTCACGTAGAGGCTTCCTGTATTTCGTGGTGGACCGGCAGTAGGATGCCGCTCGCCGTATCCCGTGGCAAGGGTGGTCGGGCCGGGTGGGGGCGGGGGGGAGGGGGTTACGAGCTGGGGGTGAGAGCGTCCAGGTCGGCGCGTGCTTCCTGAGCGGGCTCGAACGCGGAGTCGGCGTTCTCCCAAACCTGGAGCGCCAGCTCCAGGTGCTCCACCGCCTTCTCGCTCTGGCCGGACTCGGCGTAAGCGCGGGCGAGCTCGAAGTGGGCCTCCGGAGCGAAGGGCTCGAGTATCAGAACCCTCTGCAGGCGCTCGATAGCTTCCTCGTGTCGCCCGAGCTCGTTGTAGCAGCGGCCGATATGGGAATTCACGTCGACCTCTAAAGCGGGGACTAGCTCGATCGCCCGTTCATACGCGACGATCGCACTCTCGAAGTCTCCCTGTATCTCGAGAAGCTTGCCCCTGCTCGCTACAGCCAGCGGGCGGAGGACCTCGAGTCCGAGGGCCTCCATCAGGCGCTCCATCCCCTCCAGGGCTCGCGCGATCGCCTCGGCATCCTCGAGCTCGCGAGCAACGCTCAGCTGCCCGATGGCGATCAGAAGATCCAGCGGTGGGCCGAGCTGGCTCTGGAACTCGTCGATCATCGCCTGAGCCTGCTCGGGCTGCCCGGCCTTAACGTAGGTATCCAGGTCGCCCAGTTTACTCATGACCGCAACGAGTGGAGCGCCCTTATCGAGCTCGGCCCACGATAGGTGCATGTACTCGATCGCACGCCTCATCTCGCCACGGCGTTCGTGGAGGGAGCGGAGCGCGTCGTAAGCCTGTGCGCGCTGCGTTGCCGTCGCGGCCACCTGGATGGCCTCTTCTAGCTGAGCGCTCGCGCGCTCGAAGCGGCCCAGGGCGGCTTCTGTTTGCGCCATGTCGATGAGGACGGGGACGTTATCGGTCTCCAGCAGGAGAGCGCGCTCGTAATAATCGAGAGCCCTGTCGTGCTCTCCAAGCGTGCGGCTCAGATCCCCGAGATCGTTGAAGGCACGCGGGTCTGTGGGAGCTTCCGCGGCGTACTGTTCGTAGTAGCTCTGGGCTTCTGCATACTGACCCAGCTGTTGATAGAGATCGCCGATGAGACTCAAGACCCGCAGTTCGCCCGGATCGAGCTCGAGGATGCGCCTCGCCGAGGCAATCGCCTTCTCCCGCTCGCCGGCTCTTGTCTGCAGCTCGACCTGTATGCTGTGGCCTATCACATCGTCGGGGAATAGCTCCGTCATCATCCCTGCCACGCGCCTTGCTTTTTCGGCGTCCGGCTTGACGAGGATATAATAGTTGACCTTCAAGATGAATTGAATGCGCTCCGGCAGCTTGTATTTTTGATCCAGCGCGGCCTGCAAGGCCGCGTTCGCGTTTTCCGAATCGTTGAGCAATATGTGAGCGTTGAAGAGGTAGTAGTTCGCCATCGCGAAGCCAGGATCCTCTTCGACCGCGGAGCTCAAGGCCTCGGCAGCGTCGATCCATCGCTCCTGGTCCAGCGCCTTCGCGCCCTCGACGAAGCTGCGGAACGCGGTGACGGAATTCGTCGCCAATTCGGCAAAAGGAAGGTCCCGGCCCTCCTCGATGTGCTGTTCGGGCACCCCCAGGTCGCGTTTCAGCTGAACCGAGATCTCGTCCACGAGCCGAAAGAGATCGCTCCCCGTGAATGTCCGCTCTTGGATCAGCTTGCCGCGCCGCACGTCATAGAGCGAAACCATGACGCGCAGGCTGTCCGGGCTGCCTTCGACGCTTCCGGAAACGAAGTGCTCGAGGTGCAACTTCTCGGCGATATCCCGCCGCAGGGCCAGCGGCACCCCGACTCCATCGGGATAGCCTTCCTTAGTCAGACGCTGCTGAAAGGATTGGTAATCGTGGACAGTAACGAAAATGTCCTGGAGCAGATCAGTGTATACAGCGTAAGGTATTCCGTGCTGGAGCCAGTCGAGCGCCGTATCGGCTGACTGGCTGTCAAAGGAGTAAAGCGCGAGTCGTTTCCTCAGTGCGCCCTTGGGCACGACGCGTTCGACCAGCTGGCCCGTCTCGTCTTCGACGGTTACCTGCGTCGTGGCCGCGCCGAGCTCTTTACCCTCGAAGCTGAAGAACAGTAGCGCGCCGGCCAGGACCACATTGATCGGTATGCCGACCTTCTCCGCGATCGTCCACGCGTCGGGTCCCGGGCGCCCGTGATAGTAGGCCAGCAACAAGACCGTAGGGATCATCAGAGCCCAGATCATGAGCGCCAAGTCGGCTAGGTGGGGCGAAAGGACGAACCGGTCTACCACGTAGGTGGTGAACTCGAGCGCGGCCCAGCCAGCGGCAAAGTAGAAGCCGAGGATGTGGGGTACGCGCCGCGCTATGAGATCTTTCAGTACACTCAAAACGTCCTCATCAATCTGATGTGTCCGTCGGGGCTAGCGATCGTCTTCCAGCTCGACGATCGTCGCGATCCCCTGACCGACGCCGATGCACATCGTACACAGGCCGTAACGTGCGCCTCGGCGTCGCATCTCGTGAACCAGGCTCGTCATCAGTCGCGCCCCCGTGCAGCCGAGCGGATGGCCCAGCGCGACGGCGCCGCCGTTCACGTTCGTCACCTCGGGCGGCAAGCCCAGCTCGCGTATGCAGGCCAGAACCTGCGCCGTGAAGGCCTCGTTCAGCTCGATCAGGTCGAGGTCGTCGACCGACAGCCCCGTCCGCTCGAGCACCTTGCGGGTGGCCGGGATGGGCCCGATGCCCATGCAGTCGGGCTCGACTCCCGCGACGGCGGTGCCGAGGATCCGCGCGATCCCCCCCCCTTTCCCCCCTTTCCCCCCTTTCGCGCGGGCCGTCGCTTCGGCTTTCTCGCGGCTCATCAGCAGCAGCGCGGCCGCGCCGTCGTTGATGCCGGACGAGTTACCCGCTGTGACCGTCCCCTCTTTCTTGAACGCGGGCTTGAGAGCCGCCAGTTTTTCGGCGCTGGTGTCCAGGCGCGGATGCTCGTCCACGTCCACGCGCTGCGCAGGGCCTTTCCTCTGCGGCACCTCCACCGGGACGATCTCCTCTGCGAAACGACCCGACTCGATCGCCGCCGCTGCTCGGCGCTGGCTCTCCAGGCCGAACGCATCCTGCTCCTCCCGGGAGATATCATAGCGCTCGGCGACGACCTCGGCCGTCATACCGAGAGGGATGGTCCACTTCTCGGGCATCTGCGGGTTCACGAAGCGCCAGCCGAGCACGGAGTCGGCCACCTCCGGCGTGCCGCGGCTGTAAGCGCTCGCCGGCTTCAACATCACGAAGGGCGCCCGCGACATGCTCTCCACGCCTCCCGCGATGAAGATGTCGCCCTCGTCCGCGGCGATGGCATGGCCGGCGCTGACGATGGCCTGCAGGCCGGAGCCGCACAACCTGTTCACCGTCTGGCCGGCCACTTCGACGGGGAGCCCTGCGAGCAGCGCCGCCATCCGAGCCACGTTGCGATTATCTTCGCCCGCCTGGTTGGTGCAGCCCATCACGACGTCTTCGACGTGACGAGCATCGATGCCGGTGCGTTCGACCAGCGCCTTGATCGTGTGGGCGAGGAGGTCATCGGGACGCACGGAGGCGAGGGCTCCACCGTGACGCCCGACGGGAGTGCGAACGGCGTCGATGATGAGGGCGTCCCGAGGCCCAACCGGTTTCGGCATCGGGGTCAGCTCAGGTCGATCCAGATGCTCTTCACCTGGGTGTACTGCTCGAGAGCGTGCATCCCCAGATCTCGACCGAATCCGCTCTGCTTGTAGCCGCCGAACGGGGACGCGGCATCGTAGCGGTTGTAGGTGTTCACCCAGACGGTCCCCGCGCGCAGCCCGTGGGCGACCTTGTGGGCCTTCTTGAGGTCCTGGGTCCAGACGCCGGCGGCGAGCCCGTAGATCGTGCTGTTGCCGAGGGCGATCGCCTCTTCAACGTCGTCGAAGGTGAGGGCGGCGAGCACCGGCCCGAAGATCTCTTCCTGCGCGATCGTCATATCCGAGGTGACTTTGTCGAAGACGGTGGCCTCGACGAAGTAGCCCGGGCGATCCACCCGCGCTCCCCCCGTGAGTAGCTTCGCCCCCTCGGACACACCGCGCTCGACGTAGCCGAGCACGCGCTCCATCTGCCGCTCCGAGACGATCGCGCCAAGCCGCGTGTTCTTGTCGAAGGGATCGCCCGGCGTCATCTTCTTGGCGCGCGCCACGACATTTTCCATCAACTCGTCGTGGACCTTCGACTCGACGAACAGGCGCGATCCCGCCGCGCAGACCTCTCCTTTACCGTAGAAGATGCCCATGTTGACGCCGCGAGCCGCGGCCTCGAGGTCGGCGTCGGCGAACACGATGTTGGGCGACTTGCCGCCTAGTTCCAGCGACACTTTCTTGATCGTACTCGCGGCCTCGCGCATGATCTCCTGCCCGACTTCCGTGGACCCGGTGAAGGCTATCTTGTCCACGTCTGGGTGCCGCACCAGCGCCGCCCCCGCCTTCGAGCCGAACCCCGAGATCACGTTGAAGACGCCGCCGGGAAAGCCCGCCTCGGCCACCAGCTCCGCCAGCTTCAGAGCGCTGAGCGGTGTCTCGGCCGAAGGCTTCAAGACCACCGTGTTCCCGCACGCCAGCGCGGGCGCCACCTTCCACATGGCCAGCAGGAGAGGGAAGTTCCAGGGCACGATCGCGCCCACGACGCCCAGCGGCTCTCGCCGGGTGTAGTTCAGAACCGGGCCGGCTACGGGGATCGTCTCGCCGTGGATCTTGTCCGCCCAGCCCGCGTAGTAGCGGAACACCCTCACGACGTCGGGCAGATCGATCTGGCGGGACTCGAAGAAGGGCTTCCCGTTGTCGAGGGTCTCGATCCGGGCCAGCTCGTCGATATGGGCCTCGATGAGGTCCGCCAGGCGAAAGAGCAGTAGTCCCCGATCGCGGGCGGCGAGCCGCTGCCACTCCTTCGATTCGAAGGCGGCCCGCGCCGCTTTCACGGCGCGGTCGACATCCGCCTCCCCGGCCTCGGCCACCTCTGCCAGAGTGCTGGCCTCGGCCGGATTCTCTACTCTGAAGGTCGACCCGTCGGCTGCATCGACGAATTCGCCGCCGATGAACAGCTGAGTTTGCAGCTGAACATCGGTGGCCGCTCGGCCGTTACTCATATCGTCAGGCTCCCTTGAACTCGGGCTTGCGCTTCTCGATGTAGGCCGCGAGGCCTTCTTTCGCATCCTCGGACTCGAAGAGCTGTTGCTGCATCTCGCGCTCGATCGCGAGTCCCTCACCGAACGGGACCTCGAGCCCGCTGCACACCGCACGCTTGATGCGCCCCACCGCCTTGGACGCTTTGTTCGGCGGCACGAACTGGCGGGCGTAGTCCATCACGCTGTCCCAGTAGTTCTCCGCGTCGAACACGTGATTGACGAGCCCCAGCTCCAGGGCGCGGTCGAAGCCGAAGGTTTCGCCCGTCGTCATCAGCTCGATCGCCCTCGACCTGCCCAGCAATCGACCCAGCCGCTGGGTTCCGCCGGTGCCCGGCAGGACGCCCAGGGTGACCTCGGGAAGGCCGATCTTGCTGCTCCCCTTACGGGCCAGGCGGATATCTGCCGCCAGGGCGATCTCCAGACCGCCACCCACGGTGTGCCCGTTCAGCGCCGCGATCACGAGCTTGGGCGTGTGCTCGAGCCTGTTCAGTGTCTCGTTGGCGTGCAGGCAGAAGTAGTACTTGAAGTAGGGATCCGCCTTCCGCAGCATCTCGATGTCAGCCCCGGCGGAGAAGAACTTGTCGCCGGCTCCGCGGATCAGGATGACGTGGACGTTCTTGTCGAAGCGAGCTTTGAGGATCGCGTCGTCCATCTCCTGCATCATCTCGTGGGTGTAAGTGTTGGCGGGCGGGTCGTTCATCTCGAGGACCGCGATCCCATCCTGCACTGAATAGTTGACCAGGTTTCCGTTCGCCTCGCTCATCCAAGATTTCCTTTCAAAGTTGCAAGCAAAATGCGCAAAAAAGTCACATGCTATGGGCCCGTGCCTTTTCTATCTGCTAGTCCTGGCCTCCGATCTCCGAGAGGCCGACCGCGAGCGTTTCGCCGAGCCGTTAGCGCGGCCAACGAAGCCGCCGACGAAAAGCATATAAAGATGCTCAGCCAGCCTGTCCACCGGCACGTTCCGGTCCGGGCGGTACCAGGTATAGATCCAGTTCATCATGCCGAAGAGCGCGAACGTGACGACCCCAAGGGGCACGATGTCGGCTCCACCCATCGAACGCCGGAGCTCGCGCAATATCTCCGTGCAGATATCGGTGTAGCGCCGTCGCAGGTCTCGAATCTTCTCGCGATACGGGCCCTCGAGGGCGTCGTATTCGTGCGAGAGGACCCTCATCGCCGCCATGTTGCGGGCGAAGAAGCGCACATGATTGTGCACCAGGATCCGGAGCCTCTCGTCGGCCGCTTCTTCTCCCTCGAGCCGTTGCTCGAGGTCCGCGAGAACCGTCTGGAAGCAACGGCTCTGAACCTTATAGAGCAGCTCCTCTTTGCTGCGGAAGTAGTAGTACAGCCCGGACAGGCTGACCTCCGCGTGCCGCGCTATGTCGCGGATCGAAGCGTTGTGGTAACCTTTTTTGGCGAATACTTCCGCGGCGACGGTCAGCAGGCGATCGAGCTTCTCTTCGTAATCCGACGTTGCGGGAATAGCGTGTTCAGCCATGGGGGTAGCTCGCGCTGAGGTGACGGGACCGCTGCTACAGCGAGTTCCGGGTCGGACAAACTGGTTCGAACGCTCGTTCGGAAACCTATCGGTCCATGCTCGTAACTGTCAAGAATCCGCACACTTCGCCCCACCGCCGGCCCTCAGCGTGCGTTGCCGCCAGGCCGCGCCGCGATTATTCTTGAGTAACCAACAATATGCCGTCCTCGGGGTATGAGGCAGGTCGAATCGCTAGCAATCATCGCCCCTGAACACGCGCCCTCTCGGCGCCGTTGGAACTATGAGAAAGCTCCGATACTTACAGAGCGCGATCCTTTTGGGCCTGCTGACGGCGGGCTTGGGGCCGGCCGTTCCGGCTACGGCTCTAGCGCAGGTGGTGCGCATCCCCATCGAGGGGGTCATAGACAAAGGTCTGGTGCCCTACGTCCAGCGCAGCCTCGCAGCGGCTGGGGAAAGCGGAGCGCGCCTCGCCATCCTCGATATCAACACACCGGGGGGTCGGATCGACGCGGCCTGGGCCATCGTGGACGCGGTGCAAGAGTCGCCGGTACCGGTCTACGCTCTTGTCGATCGGGGCCTGTCCGCCGGCGCCATGATCGCGCTCGCGGCCCAGCAGATCTACATGCGCCCAGGCGGCAGCCTCGGCGCGGCGACCCCCGTGACGGGCCAAGGGGAGAAAGCCTCCGAGAAGATCGTTAGCGCGATGCGCTCGGAGTTTCGCGCCCTGGCGGAAGCCCGTGGTCTCGACCCGCAGATCGCCGCCGCTATGGTCGACGAGCGAATCGCGATCCCCGGCGTCGTGGAGGAGGGTCAGCTGCTGACGCTCTCCGCGGATGAGGCGGTGGAGCTAGGCTTTGCGGGCGCAGTCGTCGACGGGTTCGCTGGCGCGCTCGCCGAGCTGGACGTTGCGGGGGCCGAGGTCGTCACTACCGAGCCCAACTGGGCGGAGCTGATCGTCCGCTTCCTTACGAGCCCCGTCGTTGCGCCTTTGCTGCTCAGCATCGGGTTCATGGGTCTTCTGTTCGAGGTCAAGACGCCGGGCTTCGGCTTCGGCGGCATCGTCGGGCTCACCGGCCTCACCCTCTTCTTCGGGGCGCATCTGCTGGTCGGCCTGGCCGGTTGGGAGGAGCTGCTCCTGATCGGCGCCGGGCTGATCCTGATCACCCTGGAGGTGTTCGTCTTCCCCGGCTTCGGCGTGGCGGGAGCTCTGGGCATCCTCACCCTGGGCGCCGGCGTGATTCTGTCCATGCTGGGTCGTTTTCCAACGCTTCCAGACCTTTCGCTGGCCGTTACAGTGCTTCTGTCATCTCTGATCATCACCGGGGTCTTCGCCTTCGTGCTGCTGCGGCACCTCAAGTGGACCCGGAGCTTCGGTGGTCTGTTCCTGCGCCAAGCAACTACTGCCGAGTTGGGCTACGTCTCCTCCGATGTTCGTGAAGATCTCGTGGGACAGATTGGAACCGCCGGGACCGATCTCAGGCCCGCGGGCGTCGGGATGTTCGGCGAGGAGCGGATCGACGTAGTCAGTGAAGGGGATTGGATCGAAGCCGGGCGCGCGATCGAGATCCTGCGCTCGGAGGGCTATCGCCACGTGGTTCGCGAGCAGGCGCCGAGTAGCGCTGCTGCGGATCCCGTAAAGAAAGACGGGTAATCGAAATGGACGAACTACTCTTTGGCGTGCCCGCGTTCTTGCTGGTCGTCGGGTTCATCGTCATCATCGGGCTGCTCTACATCGTGCCGGTGCGCCTGTGGGTAACGGCGCTCGCCTCCGGTATCTATGTGCCGCTGCGCACGCTGGTCGGCATGAGGCTCCGCCGCGTCGCGCCCTCGGCCATCATCTATCCGATGATCGCCGCCACGAAGGCCGGCCTGAAGCTCGACCTCAATGCGCTGGAAGCCCACTACCTGGCGGGCGGCCACGTCAGTCAAGTCATCAACGCGTTGATCAGCGCGCGCAAAGCCCAGATCAACCTGGCCTTCGAGCAAGGCGCCGCCATCGACCTCGCCGGCCGCGATGTGCTCGAGGCGGTCCAGGTCTCCGTGAACC
>CANPVX010000101.1 GCA_947581815.1 Candidatus Indicimonas acetifermentans
AAGGCAGATTCTCCTTGGATACGTAGTAGTCGCCGCTGCCGCCGACCATCAGGGCGTCGAAGCTCCGCACCTGCCGGAGCGACGGCGGACCCTCGAGCAAATCGTGCGGCACGAAGCTGTCTACGTCGAGCTTCGCCTTGGCGGCGAAAGACCTGCGCTCCTCCTCGCGCATAGGATCGGAAGACTCTCGGGCCTGGAGAAGTAGGATTCTCACCGGACTATGCTTTCGTTGTGGCCTAGGAACCTTGGATCGGCTAGCCGTCTGCGATGACCTGCAAGTAATCACTCAACTGCCGAAAGTGAAGCAGGTCGTGGCCCGCCTGCAGTCGCATGATGAATCCCACGCTCATCCGCATGCCGGCCCCCACGTGTTCGCCGCCCCGCTCCATGTCGTCGGGCGTTAGCCGGCGATAGAACGAAATCGCCTCGCGGCGCAGAGCGCCGAAGCTATCGATGAGCTCTTCGGGCTCCCTTCTGTGCCCCCGTTGAGCGGCCACCCATCGATCCTGATCGATCGGGGTCAGCTTCGGCTGCTCATCGCACAGCAGGTTGCGGGCGCGGTAGCCGAACACCCACTCCACGTCGGCGAGATGAGCCAGGATGTCGATCGGTCTCCACTTCCCTTCGTACGCCGTTTCGTAGAGGAGATCCTTTGTCTGTCGGTCGACCAGCTCGCGGAGCTTCCGCTCCGTGCTCGCCAGCACGTCCAACGGCTCACTATCCCCGAGCAGTTGTATCTGCTTGTCGATGAACGCGTACTCTGCGCCCGTCATCGTCGAGCGTAGTGGTCGGCGCCCAGCAAGTGAAGAGAGACGTAGGGCTCGTCACCCACGACCCAGCTATCGTGACCCGGCGGGACGTAGAACATATCCCCAGCGCCAACTTCCACTTCCGTGCCGTCATCCATCGCGATCGCGACCCGACCCGACAGGACCAGACCGACGTGCTCCACGTGGCAGCTCTCGGCGCCCACTTCTGGTCCTACATGCTGCGACCACTTCCATCCCGGTTCGTAGCTGGCGCGGCCGAAAGTCTGGCCCCCGATCGTCACGACCTCGAACTTCCCCTTCTCGAACGTCCTCGTCTCATCGGGGGAATCGAAGCGTTTTACCTCCAGCTCCATCACCACCTCCATCGCTAATTGGTCTTACGTTCGACCTCTCCCGCCTCTCCCGCCTCCTTATTACCGAAGCGCTTGACCATCGCGACCGCGCTCGCCGGGCACGCCGAAGAGAACTCGACCGAACGACAGACAGCGGTGGGTACCGTGGCACGTTCCGTTTGTAAAAAACCGTGACGAGCAAAAAACGCCTGCGCCGTCTCCGTCAGCAGGTACACTTCGCTGAGCTCCAGCTTGGAGGCGAGCGCCAGGGTCGCGCGCGTGATCCGATCGCCCAATCCCCGACCCCTGGCGTCTTCCGCCACGGCCACCGACCGGAGCAACCCGTTGCTTCCATATATTTCCAAGGCCCC
Organism: Candidatus Indicimonas acetifermentans; assembly: GCA_947581815.1. Lineage (GTDB taxonomy): Bacteria > Gemmatimonadota > Gemmatimonadetes > Palauibacterales > KS3-K002 > Indicimonas > Indicimonas acetifermentans. The sequence goes on from CANPVX010000101.1 coordinate 1,474, forward strand.
ACAGCCGAGTAGCCGGCCGTTCTCCCCCCCCTTCGCCGCGAGTAACAACGTGCCGACATGATCCTTAAGCCCAGCTTCCGGTAGACCCGACTCCGCAAGGAGAGCCAGAATCGCCGGCAGGTCCGCCGGTTCGGCTAGCTCCACTCGAATCGACATGGCTCTTCCCCGGGAGGTCAATCGATGCTGCAGCAGTTCCCGCCAGCCGTGCTCACCCGTTCCTGGGCAGCGCGGGCGAGGCGGCCGATCAACTCTACCATAGCGGCGCGAACGTCGGGGTCGAAGTCGGCGAGCAGCCGCTTCTCTCGTTCGTGGATGTCTAGCCGGATTCGCTCATACAGCTGGCGACCCTTACCCGTGCAGCTGAGCAGGACCGCGCGGCGATCCTCAGCATGCCGGCGCCGCCTCAGCAGCCCCTTCCGCTCCAGCGCGTCCACGACGCGGCTCACGGTGCTCTTATCGAGATAGAGCTCGCCGGCGAGCTGGTTGGTGGTCAGCGATCCCTCCCGGGCCAGGGACTCCAGCACGTAGCACTGGGTCACCGAAATGTCGTGGCAACAGATCCGGTCACGATCACGAAACTGATAGACGCGGATGAGCTCCGATAATGCGTCCTGCAGCGCTTCCGCGTCGCGGTCCAGAGAGGGGTCGGCTGCGGTGGATGCTCTAGCCATGCGAGCTCCCTAGGTTCGATAGTTGGTACTCCCAACTATATTGCCTTCCGCTTCCACGGTCAAGGCTACCTCCGGCCCAGCGCGCCAGGCTACCTCGACTCGTCTATCCAGGCTTCGATCTTGTCGCCCAGCATCGGGAGAGGGACCGCGCCGTCCTCCAGGACGCGGTCGTGGAACTGCTTGATGTCGAAGCCGGCCCCCAGCTCGTCCTCCGCCATCTCGCGCAGGCGGCGAATCTCCAGATTGCCGATCATGTACGACGTCGCCTGCCCAGGGACCGCTATGTAACGGTCGATCTCCGCCGCGGCGTTGGCGGGCGCCAGGGTCGTGTTCTCCAGCAGGTAGTCGATGGCCTGCTGGCGGGACCAGCCCAGCGCGTGCATGCCGGCATCCACGACGAGCCGGGCGGCGCGATGCGCTTCGTTAGAGAGCAGTCCCATACGGGCGACGTCATCGGAGAACAGCCCCATCTCGTCGGCCAGGCGCTCGGAGTAGAGCCCCCACCCTTCCCCGAACCCGGAGATGAAGAAATAACGCATGACCGGGTGCGCTCCGGTCCGCTCGAGGGCGATGGTCCCTTGCAGATGATGCCCGGGATAGGCTTCGTGGAACGCTACCGACTCTACCCCCGCCCTGCTCTGCCTCTCCGGCTGATAAGTGTTGATCAAGTACAGGCCAGGGCGCGAGCCGTCGGCTGCGGGCGAGCTGTACTGGCCCAGGGGAGCGGACTTCTCCTGGAAAGGCGCGTAGGGCTCGATGACGACCTCGGCTTGCGGCACGATCCCGAACCAGTCGGGCACCGCCGCCCTCGCCCGGTCGACCGCCGCCTGAGCGTAGTCGATGATCTCCTGGCGACTGGCGAACGTGTACTTCGGGTCGCTCTTCAAGCTCTGGAGCAGCACCGATACGTCGGAGGTGTCGAAGCTCCTCTCTGCGATCTCCTGCATTTCGGAGCGAATCTGAGCCATCTGTCGAAGCCCCATGGCGCGGATCTCCTGAGGCGGCATATCCAGCGTCGTGTGATAGCGGATCGCCGCGCGATAGCAGTCGGCGCCGTCCGGATTGGCCGCGACGGCGATCTCCTCCCGGGCCTCCGGCAGGTACTCGTTCACCAGGAAATCACGATACGTCTTAATAGCGGGACGGATCTCTTCCGTGACGATGGGTAGCAGCTCGGCGCCGAACTCGGGCGGGGCCGCGCGCCCAGCCGGGCTGTAGAACGGTGAGTCCTCGGGGCGGGCGGCGAGCAACCCATCCATCTGCTCGATGACACTCTCCACGTTGTTGCGTGGAGCGGTGAGGCCCAGCCTTAGCCCCTCTCGCAGGTTCTCTATCTCGGCCTGCAGAAACCGGGGGAGCTCGTGATAGCGCGAGAGCGCTTGCGCGAGCTCCTCCTTCGAGCCGACGGGTTGCAGGCTGGCCAGTGCGGAGTAGGAGTTCTGCCACCCTGTCCACGTCGGGCTGACGTTCCACAGCTCCATCCGGCAGGCGCGGAAACCGACGGAGGCCTCGAGTTGCTCCCTCAGAAAGCCGTACGGCACTTCCGCCTCCGTGCCGGCGACGGCCGACGGATCGATCGCCCTCAGATGCTCGAGCCAGGCGTCCTCCCTCGCCTGCCAGGCTCGCACGCTGGCAAGCGAGTTGTCGCGCAGGCGTCCGTGGTCGGCATCCGGGTAACCGAACGATGTGGCGTCATCCGGGAACTGCGAGAAGTATCCGCTGACGTAGTCGTCTGCCAAGGCGATCACCGATGCTGCAGCATCATCACCCGACCTATCGCCGACCGTGCAGGCAGCGATTCCGGTGCAGCACAAAAGGATAGGTACGTAGATTCGCATTCCGACCTCTCTAAGGGCGAGGGCCCTCAGTCGCATCGCAGGCTCCGTCTAGTGCGCGATCTCTTTGCGACCCGAGCCGTCGGCGTTCATTACAGCGATCGATGTGCTCCGATCGGGCTCGTTGAAGATCGCCGCGATCCGCGACCCATCCGGCGACCAGACCGCATAAAAGGCACCCTGGGCCAGCACGGCCTCACCGCTGCCGTCGCTATTGATGACGCGAAGCACGCCTTCTCCCCGGCGCCCCGGGCCATAGATGATCTGCGCGCCATCGGGTGACCAGGTGGGAAAGATCCCGCTCTCCGCCAGGAGGGTGAGTCCCGAGCCATCAGGGTTGATGAGATAGACCTCGTCTCCCTGTTCACTATCCCGATCGGCTGCGAAGACGATTCTTGAACCATCCGGAGACCAAGCCGGGGCCAAATCGTCTCGTGTACGCCTCGTCAGCCGTCTCTGCTTTGAGCCGTCTGCGTTCATCACGTAGATGTCGTAGTTGCCCTCGCGGTTGGACTGGAATGCGATCCGAGATCCGTCGGGCGACCACGTCGGATACGAATCGCGCGCCGCATCACGCGTCAGGCGCGTGACGGCCGATCCATCAGCGTTCATGACGAAGAGGTCGATGTTGTCGTTCTGCCTGGACGCGTAGGCGATCTTCGTCCCGTCGGGTGACCAGACGGGGTACATCTCCTGGTCGCCACCGGTGGATAACTGGGCCTGCTCCGAACCGTCTGCGTTCATCACATAGATACGGTACCCCCCCCCTTCATCCCAGCTCGTCAACACACCGCAAAAGAGGATCCTAGTGCCATCGGGTGACCACGATAGCGACTGATAGAAGGGCATCTCGGGCCGCTGGGCGGCGGCGGGCGTCGCGGTCAAAAGGGCGATGCACGGCAATGTGACCATCAGGGCGCTGCCTCGAGCCAGCGGCAGGCATAACCACCCCTTCGGGCCAGGTTGAGCGCTTGCATCCATGAATCGTCCCCCACGTCGAACGGTTTAGTATACGGTGCGTAGGTGAGGAGAGAAGTCAAGCGTCGCGGCCCGCGAGCCCACTGCTGTAAAGACCTCGAGAACCGCCAGCGCCGCTCCGTCCGAGTTGCCAACACGCCCCGGGACATTATTCTACAGCGGCCCGCCTGAGCCCATGTTACCGAACGGGAGGTACGATGAACCGTCCAGCCGGCCTGGTCGTATTGCTTCTGGTCATTTCGGCGTGGGCTCTCGCGCCCAGTCGCTTCGAGCCACCCCGCGAAGATTCCCCTCCGAAGATCGCCCCGAACGACAACCTGTACCCCGCCGGGACGCTCGAGGACGGCGTTCTCGAGCTCGAGCTCGAGGTGCGCGAGGGCATCTGGCACCTCCTGGGAGACGATGAGCCCGGGGCCGAGATCCTGGCGTTCGCCGAGGTCGGAAAGCAGCCCCAGATCCCCGGGCCCATGATCCGTGTCCCTTTGGGGACCACGGTGAACATCACCGTCACGAATCCGCTGGACAGCACCCTCGTCATCCACGGGCTCTCGGCCCGCCGAGTCGCCTCGCTCGACAGCCTGATCGTCCCCCCCGGCGAAACGCGGAAGGCGCGCTTCACGACGGACGTGGAGGGGACCTACTTCTACTGGGGGACTACCACCGGCGCGCCCATCGACGATCGGCCGTACGAAGACAGCCAGCTCGGGGGCGCGTTCATCGTCGACCCGCCTGGCGGCGGCTCGCCACCCGACCGCGTCCTGGTGCTCGGCGTTTGGGTCGACGGTGTGACCGAAGACGGAGAGCCCGACTTCTGGCGCGAGTTCCTGGTCATCAACGGCCGCCCCTGGCCTCACACCGAGCGCTTCACCTACGACATGGGCGACTCCATCCGCTGGCGGCTGATCAACGCGTCCTTTGCCACACATCCCATGCACCTGCACGGTTTCTACTACCGAGTCGACGCGCGGGGTGACGTCGCCCGGGACACGATCTACTGGCCGCAGCAACAGCGCATGGCGGTCACCGAGCGCCTGACTCCCGGCACCACCATGTCGATGGTCTGGTCGCCGAACCGGCCCGGCGGTTGGATCTTTCACTGCCACAACAGCTTCCATGTCATCACCAATCCAAAGCTTGGGCCGGAGCGCGACGGTCGGGCCGAACGGCGGCCCATGCTCTTTCTCGGGACCGGCGGCCACGATCCCAACCACCATGTGGTGGAGGGGATGGGCGGGCTCTTGCTGGCCATGTACATCCGGCCGCCTGAAGGTTGGGAGCCCACCGAGCCGAAGCGGCGGCAGCTTCGCCTCTTCGTTCAGTCCGACTCGACAGACGCTGAAGGGCGCCGCCAATTCGCCTACGTGCTGCAGGAGGGCGACTTGGAGCCGGCTCCCGATTCCGTGCGCCTCCCCGGGTCACCGATCGTGACCTGGAAAGGCGAGCCGACGAGCGTGTGGGTCATCAACCGCTCGACCGAAGCGACCCAGGTGCACTGGCATGGCCTCGAGATCGAGAGCTACTTCGACGGCGTGGTGGGGATCGGCGGTTACCCGAACCGACTGACGCCGGCGATCCTGCCCGGCGATTCCTTCGAGATGCGCATCACACCCCCGCGGGCCGGCAGCTTCATGTACCACACCCACGTGAACGACTTACGACAACAAAGCGCCGGACTCTATGGCGCTTTCGTGATCCTCGAAGAGGGCGAGGCGTGGGAGCCCGAAAGGGATCGCATCATCCTCATCGGGAACTCACCCGTCGTGGGGGGCCCGGTGCTGAACGGCAGCAAAGAGCCCGCTCCGACCGAGCTGAAAGCCGGGGAGACTTACCGCCTGCGCCTCCTGAACATCACGCTGGGCAACGGGAACCTCCGCGTGCGGCTCTTGTTGAACGGGGTGCCGGTACTCTGGCGGCCCGTCGCGAAAGATGGCTTCGACTTGCCGCCCGCGCAGCAACGGCTCTTGCCGAGTGAGCAGACGGTCAGCGTAGGTGAGACGTTCGACTTCGAGTATCGGCCGGGCGAGGCTGGTGAGATGCACATCGAAGTACGCAGCGGTGGCGGACGGCTGTTCGTCGATCAGCTGGTACGCGTGGTCGAGTGACGTGAAGCGTCAGTCCTACACCCCATTCATCGCCTTCCTGGGCTCGGTCGTGTGCGCCGCGCCCGTTGCCGCGCAAGGGGACGACGAGCTCAACGTCTTGGTCGTGGTCGCCCATCCGGACGACGACGCGATGTTCGCGGCGACCGTCTACAAGATCACGCACACGCTGGCCGGGAACGTCGACCTCGCCCTGATCACCGACGGGAGCGGTGGTTTCCGTTACGCCCAGTTGGCCGAGCCCATCTACGGTCTCGACCTCACGGACGAGAAAGTCGCCCGGCAGCACTTACCCGCGATCCGCAAGCGCGAGCTGATGGCCGGCGGCGCGATCGTAGGGGTACGAAATTATTTCTTCCTCGACGAGTACGACGATGCCTACACCGAGAACATCGACTCGGTTCTCACCTACGTATGGGACGCCGATGAAGTGCGCGAGCGCTTAGGCGCGATCATGATGAGGGTTGCCTACGACTACGTCTTCGTCCACCTCCCGACCCCCAACTTCCACGCTCATCACAAGGCCGCCAGCATCCTGGCCCTCGAGGCCGCGCTCGAGCTGCCCGAAGAACAGCGGCCGGTGGTCTTGGGAAGCTTCGTTGGGGACAGCGAGAACCCTCAGTTCGGGCCCACCGACTTCAGCGAGCACCCGGGCTATCCCATCACGCGCGTGCGCGCTGACACGCCGCCGTTCGTGTTCGATCGCACCCAGCCTCTGAGCGAGGATGGGCGGCTCGACTATCAGATCATCGTCAACTGGCTCATCGCCGAGCACAAGTCCCAGGGCACGATGCAGCTTCTGATGAATGCCGGCGATATCGAGCGCTTTTGGTTCTTCGAGGCCAACGATCCCTCCGCGCTGGCCGAGACCCGGGAGTTCTTCGAGCAACTAGCCACCGCGAAGTAGCTGAGCCCGAAGCCCAGGCGCGGCAGGGACCACCGCGGATCGTGCGCCGCGGCACCGACTTTGCTTGTGGCGCCGCCGGCCAAAAGCTAGAATCCGGAGGCCCGTTCCCAAGCAGCGTGCCTCGAAGGGAGGTAGTAGCAGTGCCGGACCTTACGCCAGCCGAAATCTGGCGGTCGATACGCCAAGGCAAATGGATCCAGGTCCTCGCGATCTATGCGGGCGCCTCCTTCGTGGTGCTCGAGGCTGTCGGCCTGCTCACGGAACAGCTGGGCCTTCCCGATTGGGTCTTCCCGGGCGCCGTCGTGCTCCTGCTCCTGGGTCTGCCCATCATATTGGCGACGGCGTTCGTGCAGAACGTCCAGGTCTCGGCCCCGCCATCCGTCTCCGCCGGCGGAAGCGTGCGAGCGGATGAGCCGCCCGCGCCGCCCGGCGAGACCACGGCGACGGACGTGGCCGTGGTGGCGAAGCACTGGCTGACATGGAAGAAGGCGATCATGGGTGGCGTGCTGGCCTTCGCCCTGCTGGGCGTCTCGGTCAGCGGCTACATGGCGATGCGCGTGATGGGGATCGGGCCCATCGGCTCGCTGGTGGCCGCCGGCGTCGTCGAAGTTGGCGAGCCCATTATCCTGGCCGACTTCGA
>CANPVX010000102.1 GCA_947581815.1 Candidatus Indicimonas acetifermentans
AGGGCATCCTTCAGCAAGACGGATAGCGCGCCTTCTACCTTGAGCTCGGACACCGTCACGGCGGCTCCTTCCGGCGTGTAGCCCACCACGATCCGGCCTAGCCGCTCGGTCATATCGGAGAGGGAGCGGGCGAGGCAGAAGACCGCCATCACCTCGCTGGCGGCGGTGATCACGAAGCCGTCCTGGCGCGGGACCCCCGAGGCAGGACCGCCGAGCCCGACGATCACGTTGCGCAGCGAGCGGTCGTTCATGTCCACGGCGCGCTGCCAGGTGATGCGTCGCACGTCCAGACCGAGGCGGTTACCGCGATGCAAGTGGTTGTCGAGCATCGCCGACAGGAGAGCGTGGGCGCTGGTGATCGCGTGAAGATCGCCGGTGAAATGCAGGTTGATGTCTTCCATCGGCACGACCTGCGAGTAACCACCGCCCGCCGCGCCGCCCTTGATGCCAAAGACCGGACCGAGCGACGGTTCGCGTAGGCAAAGGGCGGCGTTGATCCCGATCCGCTTCAGCGCCTGGACCAGCCCTACCGAGACGGTGCTTTTGCCCTCACCTGCGGCCGTTGGGCTCATCCCGGTGACTAAAACGAGAGAGCCGCGCGGCGGCCGAGCGGCGAGCTCCAGCGGGACCTTGGCCTTGTAACGGCCGTACGGCACGAGAGTCTCGTGGTCGAGCCCCAGGTCTCCGGCGACGTCCTCGATCGGCCTCAGCTTGGCCCGGCGCGCGATCTCGATATCTGAGGGAACCGACCTGCTCATGCCATCTCCCCCCCCTCATGACTTTCCATACGGCTAACCCCCGCTTCGACCGCGGCCAGTATCTCCGGCGGCCGCACGAGCGCGACGCCGGCCTTCGACACGGATACACCGGCTGCGTAGTTGGCCACCACCGCGGCCTCGTACGCCGTCGCCCCCGCCGCGAGACACGTGGCGACGACTGCGGTTACCGTATCCCCTGCCCCGGACACGTCGAAAACCTCGTGGGCGGCCGCGCGGATATGCCGGGGTTCTTCGTCCGGCCCGAACAGCAGCATCCCCTCGTCGGCGAGGGTGAGAAGGAGTTGATCGCAGCCGAGCCGCTCCCGGGCCCGGGCGAGGCTCTCCTTATCGCGCGGCGCGCTGGGGACCCCCAGCGCCGCGGCCAGCTCGGATGAATTCGGCTTGAAGACGGTCGCGCCCTGGTAGTCGAAGAAGTGGCGGAATTTCGGATCGGCGACCGTTGGCGCGTCACGCCTGCGCGCCACATCGATCGCCCTGCGGATCACAGAGGGCACGAGGACGCCCTTGTTGTAGTCCGAGAGGATGACGGCGTCGGCCGAGTCGGCGACCTTCATGAGGTTATCGATGACGCGATCGGCGAGCTCCTCGGAAATGTCCTCCTCGCTCTCGCGGTCGAAGCGCACGACGTGCTGGTGCCGCACCATGACCCGCGTCTTGGTGCTGGTGCGCCGCTCCGGCGACGCGATAAGCCGCTCACGGCCTACTCCGAGCTCGCCCAGCACGCCGAAGAACAGCTCCGCGGGGGCGTCGTCCCCAAGGACGCCGATGAGCTCGCAAGCAGCCCCGAGTGACACGATGCCGGCGGCGACGTTGGCGGCGCCGCCCGGAGCGCTCCGCTCGGCCTCGATCTGGACGACGGGGACCGGCGCCTCCGGCGAGATCCGGCCTACATTGCCCATCAGATAGACGTCGAGCATGCAGTCGCCGATAACGGCGAGCCGCACATCTCGCGCTCGGTCCAGCAGCTCTCTGACTCTCGATCTCTTGACAGACAAAACAGTGCTCTAGTCGAGGTTGAGGCGCCGTCCTTGCTATCGGCGGCGCGCGAACATACACATCCCAATCTCCGCTGTCAAAGCCGTGCCCAGATTCGACCGAGAGACCGGAGAAACGCGAAGAGTATGAGGCCAGGGCGGTGACGCTGGTAGAGGCCTATGTGAAGCGGGCGGTACTCGGGGTCCAGGAGTACTTCATCCTGACCGTGAAGGCCGTTCGCTATATCGGATCGCGGCCGTTCTACTGGCGCGATACGATCCAGCAGATGGACGTGATCGGCGTGGGCTCCCTGGGGATCGTCCTCCTGACGGGGCTGTTCACCGGGATGGTGCTGGCGCTGCAGAGCTCGATCGAGATGAAGCGATTCGGCGCCTCCATCTACATCGGCCGACTCGTAGGCGCCAGCGCGGTGCGCGAACTGGGCCCGGTGCTGACGGCGCTGATGGTGGCAGGCCGGGTCGGCTCGGGGATGGCGGCGCAGCTCGGCTCGATGAAGGTGACCGAGCAGATCGACGCGCTGAACGTCATCGGGACCGACCCGATCAAGAAGCTCGTCACGCCGCGCCTGGTGGCGGCCTTGATCATGCTGCCCCTGCTGACGGTGATCACCGACATCGTGGCGATCTTCGGTGGGATGATGATCGCCACGATCAAGCTCGACCTCACGACCGACCTCTACATGCGGTCGGTCTACGAGACGCTGGCCGGCTCCGGCTTCGTCTTCGGCGTCGTGCCGAAGGACGTGCTCGGGGGGCTGATCAAGCCGTTCTTCTTCGGAGGCATCATCGCGATGACCGGCTGCTATTTCGGGCTACAGACGCGCGGAGGCACCGAGGGTGTGGGCGTGAGCACGACCCGGGCGGTCGTGACCGCTTCGATCCTGATCCTGGCGGTGGACTATTTCCTGACGCAGCTGATGATCACTTTCCTTTTCGACTGATGGCAGACCACGAGCCGCACTTCGATCCCCATTCGGCAGATATGGCAGCGCAGGCAGCGACGGAGACCATAGCGCTCGAGGTCCGCGATCTGAACCTGGCGTTCGGCGAACGGCAGATCCTGTGCGATATCTCGTTCCAGGTGCCAGAAGGGGAGGCGCTGGCGATCATAGGGCAGTCCGGGAGCGGCAAGTCTACGATCTTGAAGCTGATACTGCGCCTGCTCGTACCGGATAGCGGAGAGATCGTCATCAGGGGCGAGAACATCTCCCAGCTGACGTTCCAGGAGGTGCTGCAGGTACGTCAGGGTCTGGGCATGGTCTTCCAGGCCTCGGCCCTGTTCGACTCGCTGTCGGTGTATGAGAATGTAGCCTACCCGATACGAGAGCACCGAGACATGAGCGAAGACGAGATCGAGGAGCGGGTGCGGCACTCGCTGGAGCTGGTCGACCTGGAGCTGGAGGAGTTCGCGTGGCGGTTGCCCGCTCAGCTGTCGGGCGGGCAGCGAAAACGCGTGGGCATCGCCCGGGCCATTGCGGACCAGCCGTCGATCTTGTTGTATGACGAGCCGACCTCGGGGCTCGACCCGGTGACCTCGCGCACGATCGTCAAGATGATCAAGCGCCTGCAAACGGAGCTCGAGGTGACCTCCATCGTAGTGACCCACGATGTAATCGCCGTCAAGCACTTCGCCAACATGGTCGCGATGCTCAAGGACTGCGAGATAGTCTTTTACGGGACTCCGGCGGAGATGATCGCCTCCCAGAACCCGCATGTGCGAGAGTTTGTCGAGTGAGCGGACGCCCGGATAACGCGCGATGAACGGCTCGACCTACATCACCTGGCGCCAGGTGCGCGTCGGCGCGGTCGTCACCATGACGCTGCTGGCCCTCGCGGTCTCGGTGTTCATCATCGGGGAGACCGGGCAGATCTTCGGCGAACGGTACGATCTGACGACGCTGATGCCCAGCTCGGGCGGCCTGATCGCGGGCGCCAGTGTCCGTCTGGCGGGCCAGGACGTGGGGAAGGTCAAGAGCATCGATTTCGTGCCGCTGGGCGAACGCCAGGCGCCCGACCATGTGTTGAGGATCGTCCTCGCCATCGACCGTGGCGTCCGCGACCAGATCCGCGCCGATTCCGAGGCCAGGATTCGCACTCAGGGGCTCTTGGGCGACAAGGCCATCGACATCAGCCCCGGGACATCCGCAGCGCCCGTCCTCGAACCGGGCGATACCCTCCGGAGCGCCGTCGCGATCGACATCGAGCAGATGATCGCTTCGGCCTCGGTGCTGGTCGACGATCTGGCCGGGCTGCTGCGTAATTTCCGCGTCCTCGCGGACACGCTGCTGGCCGGTCAGGGCACGGCCGGGCGGCTCCTGATGGACACCTCGCTCTACGTGGAGCTGCTCGGCACTTCGCGATCGTTGAACGAGTTCCTAGGAGCGATCGGCCGCGGTGAGGGCGCGTTAGCCCAGCTGGCGCGCGACGATCGCATCTACCAGGATCTACGCTCGGTGATCGCCGGCCTGGACACGCTGACCTCAGCGATGTTGGACGGTAGCGGCACTCTGTCGCTGCTGCTGACCGATGAGAGGCTGTACGACCGGCTGACGTCGACTACGGCTCGAGCGGACTCGATACTGGGGACGCTGGAGGAGGGCCAGGGCACACTGGGGCAGATGCTGACGGATCAGCAGGTCTACGAGCAGCTGCTCAAGCTCCTGGTCGACGTGCAGGCCCTGGTGACCGAGCTTCGGGAGAACCCGAAAAAGTACATCCCGCCGATCCGAGTCTTCTGACTAAGGCTGAGTCAAACGCTCGACGCCTTCGACACTGGAGCGGAGGGCGGCGGCGCCCCCCTTGAAGCTGTAGGCTTCATAGCCGGCTCGCTGCATCTTCTCCACGAGCTGCGCCGTCTTCAACCCGACATCGCAGTAGAGCGCGTACGTGGGCTTGAGGTCCAAGCCCGTGAAGTCTCGCAGCAGATCCCAATACTCCCGACGGATCGCCCCCGGGTAATGCCACACCTCGTACTCCCTGGCGCTGCGTGTATCGATGACGACGGCGCCCTCGGGGACTTCGGTCGTGTACAGATAAGGCAGCGTCGCATCGAGCGCGCCGAGTCCGCGCAGATCCAGCGTACGGCGTTCCGCGACGGCCGCCTTGAGGGCGGCTAGGTCCATCCGGGTCTCTTCCCTATCGACCTCGAATGTTCTAGCGGCGGTGACCGGCCTCGCGAGGCTCAGCGCGCAGTGCTCCTGCACCTTTTCGGAAAGCGCGTAAGTACCGATCTCGCGGCTGCGAGCGATGATCTCCTCCTTGTCGAAACCGACGACGGGTCGGATCACAGGCAGAGTCAGGCAGGAGCCGATCGCGCCCAGGTTGTCGAGCGTCTGGGACGAGACCTGCCCGATAGCCTCTCCTGTGACGATAGCGCCGGCGCCCGTCTGGCGAGCGACCATTTCTGCAGCGCGATACATCATGCGCTTCAGCACGACCTGCCAGTAGCTCTCGCGTACCGTGCGCTTCAGCTCCGCGATGGGCTGTTCGAAGTCGAGCACGTGAATGAGGGGCCGGGTTCCGTAGCTCCAGTCGTCGGCGACCCGCTTGGTGACGGCGAGCGCCGCCCGTTCGTAGGCGGCCCCGGCCAGATTGCAGAAGACGTAGTCCAGGACAACGCCGCGCTTGAGCATCATCCAGGCCGCAACGGCGGAATCGAAGCCGCCCGAGATGAGAGCGATGGCCCGCCCACCCACTCCGACCGGGACGCCCGCGCCGCCTGGGATGATGCGAGAGAACATGTAAGCGGCGTCGCTTCGGACCTCCACACGGACGGTCACGTCGGGCGCGTCGAGGTCCACGCGGCCGTATGCGTTGAGCGCCGCGCCGAGCTCGTTGTGGATGTCGCCCGAACTGAACGAATGACGTCCGGCGCGCCTGGCCCGGACGGCAAAGCTCCGTCCGCGAACCCGATCGGCGAAGACGCGCTCACCTTCGGAAACGATCTCCTTCAAGTCAGGCGCGACCGTCGCCTCGACCTCGGAGATCGATTTGATGCCGAATACACGTGGGACAACCTCCAGGGCACGGCGGCTGCCGGCCTCGATGTATACCCTCCCCCATTCGTGACGCAGCTCGAATGGGATCTCGGAGACAGCGAGCGCCTCCCTCAGGTTGCTGATGAGCTGGCGCTGGAAGCGGTTCCGGGTGCCGCGAGCCTTGGTCGCCAGCTCTCCCGAGATCCGCACCAGAATCAGGGTCTCTTTATCGTCCAGGTCCATCCGGTTTATCAAGCGCCTCCGATGCGCGGTGCACTCCATCACGACAAGCTAGGGAGTCCGACGCAGAGTGTCCAAGACTCGAAACGAAGGGCCCAGCGGAAGAGACTGATGGGCCCAAGAGTTGGCGAGTCGCTCATATTATATTTATGGAGGCGGCGGGAATCGAACCCGCGTCCGAGAATAGGTCAAGTAGAGCCGCTACGTGCGTAGCCTACCGTTGAAACTTCGCCCGCAAGTTGGCCGGTAGGCGGCCGCTATTAGGCTAGCCACGAATTGGATCTCGCCGGTCCACGCCGTGGCCACATGGACCGGCCAGCCCGACTTATCGACGCCTCCGGACCCGCTTCGGGCGAGCCGATCAAGAGACGGGCAACCTAAAGTTAGGCGGCCAAAGCCAAGTTATCGTTGGCAGTTGATTGTTTGCCCAGTTTATTAGCGAGGGTCAAGGCGCCCTCGGCACGCTGCTCGACTGTCTTCTAAACCCGTCGAAGCCAGTTCGCCCCCCAATACAACAGGCGATGCCCCAAATTTAGCAATGCCAGGCGCCTGAGGGTAGGCTCCACCCTCAGGTGTGCTGCGGCCACGCCGCCAGCGCTACGAGGTTGCGGCCGCCCCGCTTGGCGCGGTACAGGGCCGCGTCCGCCGACGTGACGACGCCCGCTGCGTTGCGGACGACCTCGGGATAGGCGCTGACTCCCGCGCTCATGGTCACCGAGAGGGAACGACCGTCCCACAGGACGTCGGTAGCCTCGACGCTCTTGCGGATGCGCTCCACGACATGAGCGGCGTCCTCGAGCCCGGTGGACGGCAGCACCACGAGAAACTCCTCACCCCCCCAGCGCCCGGCGACGTCGCCGGGGCGCAGGGAGTCACGAATGACTCTGGCGACCGCCTGGAGCACGCGATCCCCAGCATCGTGGCCGTAGCTGTCGTTGAATTGCTTGAAGTGATCGACGTCCAACACGCCGACGGCGAAGGGACTATCGCTCCGCTCCGCGACCGCGATGGTTGAGGTCATCGCGCGTTCCGTCGCTCGCCGGTTCGATAGCCCGGTCAACGCGTCGGTTAAGGAGAGCGCCTGCACCTCGCCGAACTGGGCGGCGTTTCGCACCGCAGGCGCTACGAACCGGGCCAGAGCGGTCAGGCGCTTCACATCCGCATCGTTGAACTGGCGAGGTAACTCGAACTCCACGGCGAGGGCTCCGATCGGCTCGGGCTCCAGGTCGAGGAGCATCGGCGTGATGATGGCAGAGCCAGCGGACGACTTCAGGCCTTCCGCGTAGAGCGGCAACCGCTCCCGCGCGGTCAGTCGATCGCGCGGCAGCGGCGTGCTGTTCGCGAGCGCGAGGCCGAGGAAGGAAGCGTCTCCCTCGACGCGGGCCTGGATGAGCCTCTCATCCATGGAGCCATCGATGGCGACGATCCTGCCCGCCCCGACGGTGGCGTCCCACAGGGCCACCGCCGCGCCGCGGGCGCCCGCCACCTGGCGCGCCCGGCTGCAGATCCCGCGCGTCAGGCTATCGAGATCCAGCTTGCGGTCGAGGTCGTGGACCGCGCCGTACAGCGCCTCGTTCTTCTCGAGGTCGCTGCGCGCTTCGAGCGCGGCCTTGGCATCGCCGATCAAGCGCCCTGCGAGATTCGCTGCGAGCTCGAGGGCCCGGTGGGCATGAGCGCCCGGCGCGTGTGCGAAGTCCAGCATCGCGCACGCCACGCGCTCGCCGCCCGGCGCGCCTACCGGCGCCGCGAGGATCCAACCGTCGTCGCCCCCGCGAAAGACGTCTGCTCGCGAGGCTCGCAACGTGACGCCCTCGGTAACGACCCAGCTGAGAGCGTGCCCTTTCATCGCGACGTCGGCCGGGACCGACTCCTCCGCCCCCTCCGGGCAGCTGAGGTAGAGCACGAGGCGCTCGGCCTCAACCCCCCACAGACAGGCGGTTTCCGCACCGAGCGCCACACGGATCGCCTCCAACCAGTCGCGTATCTCGTCGGTGATGACCGCCAGCCCCCGGGCCCACTCGCTCACGAGCGCGACGCTCCTATCCTGTGGTGTTGAGCCTGTTGATGCGTGTAGCCGCGGCCGCCGCTCCGAAACCGTTGTCGATATTCACCACGGTGACGCCCGGAGCGCAGCTGCAAAGCAGCCCGAGCAAAGCGGCCAGGCCGTCGAAAGAGGCGCCGTAGCCGACGCTGGTGGGGACGGCGATGACGGGGGCGGAGACCATGCCACCGACAACGGAGGCGAGAGCCGCCTCCATCCCCGCGATGACGATGATCACCGCCGCATCGTAGAGGCCGTCACACTGCGCCAGAAGGCGGTGGATGCCCGCCACTCCGACGTCGTCGAGACGGCGGACGCTATTTCCCATCGCCCCGGCGCAGACCGCGGCCTCTTCGGCCACAGGAAGGTCGGACGTCCCCGCGGTCACGATCAGTAGCGAACCGCGCGTCTCGACCTCGAGAGGCTCGGGGGGGCCGAGGTACACGGTGCGGCCGAGATCGCTGATCTGGGCTCCAGGGTGGGCCTCGGCGAGCCGGCACCTGACCTCCTCGACGGCCCGGGTGGCCAAGAAACCGTCGCC
>CANPVX010000103.1 GCA_947581815.1 Candidatus Indicimonas acetifermentans
CATCGCTTCCTGTCGTTAGTGTGCTGTCTTGGGGCTAACCTGGGCGAAACCAACGCCCCGTCGATCATCGGGACGACAGATCCATATACACGAGCCGCGTGAACACATCTGGGGGGAACCTATGCCCCCACTCCGCATCAAACTCAGCCGTCGGATTCGCGGCGACGGCGTCGTCGAGCGTCTTGCCCGACTCGATCTCGGCCAGCACACGCTCGCGAACGCCCACCAGCATGTCCCGGTACGCGGTCAGCTCCACCTTATTTGATAACGGCCCGTGGCCGGGGATGATCTTCGTGTCGTCGTCTACCATGCCGAGCACGAGGTTGGCTGCGGCTATCATGCCGTCGATCGTGCCACCGTGCTCGACATCGATGAACGGGTACCTCCCGTTGAAGTAGGTGTCCCCCATGTGGACCACGTTGGCATCTCGAAAGACGATGATCGCGTCGCCGTCCGTGTGTGCGTTCTCAACGTGGAACGCGTGCAGCTCGTAGCCGTTCAGGTGGAACGTAAGCGCCTCGGAAAATGTTATCACAGGAAGCGCAACCTTTGGCCTGGCCGGGTACTCGGCGTCGAACACCTCCAGCACCTGCGCCGTGCTCAGTCGCTTCCGCACGTTATCGTGGGCAACGATGATCGCCCCCGCCTGACCCAGATTCTCGTTTCCACCCGTGTGATCCCCGTGCCAGTGAGTGTTGATCACGAAGCGAACCGGCTGGTCGCTGAGCTCCCGAATCGCGGCGAGTATCTTTTCAGTCAGCGGCGCGTACTGGTCGTCTACTAGAAAAACACCATCTTCACCCACCGAGACTCCGACATTTCCACCTCGGCCCACCAGCATGTGGAGTCCCGGGGCCACTTCGATCGTCTCGACCTGAACATCCTGCTGCTGAGCCTGTGCTCCGGATGCCAGGACCAGGCACGCACACGCCAGCTCGCACACACATGCCGCCCGCATCACGAGTCTGCTCATCGTACGCTCCGATCCAGTTGAGTAGGCGTCGAATTGTACGAGCCGTCGGCGCTATCCGCAACGGGAAAACACGGCAGCCGGGGCGAGGACCGGGCGGGAACAGCCCGGGCCCGGCGGGCATTATTCTAAGAGGAGACTAACAGCCAGACAAACGAGCTTCCACAAACGGCCTTTTACATATTGAGGGGGGAATCGTATCCGTATGACCAGACCGAAGGTTGTCAGGACAGAAGAGGATTGGAAGGAGCGGCTGACGCCCGAGCAGTACCGCATCACTCGGGCGAAGGGCACAGAGCCGGCCTTCACGGGTGAGTATCATGAGACGAAGACACCAGGCGTCTATCGCTGCATCGGCTGCGGCGAGGAGCTCTTCAACTCCGAGGCGAAGTACGATTCCGGGACAGGCTGGCCCAGCTTCTACCAGCCCGGCGCACCCGACGCCGTGAGCACGGAAGAGGACAACAGCCTCGCGATGCGGCGGACCGAAGTGCTCTGCGCTACCTGCGACGCTCACCTCGGACACGTATTCGAAGATGGACCGGCGCCCAGCGGCCAGCGATACTGCATCAACTCGGCGGCTCTGAAGCTCGACCCCGAGGAATAGCTCTCAAGCCAGTCGTTTGCGGTGGCGCGGCCCGGGGTAAACGGGATAGTTTGCCCGGGAAGACGGCCGCAACGAAGTGAATCAACTCAACAGACAGGTCGCTGAGGTCCACGGCTTTTGGCATCGGGAATGCGCAAATCAGGCAAAGCCCAGGACATCACGAGGGCTCAACGCCGCATCGAGGAGCTTCGGGAGGACATCCGCCACCACGACAACCTTTACCACGTGCTCGACCAGCCCAGCATCGCGGATTTCGAGTACGATCACCTATACCAAGAGCTTGTCGAGCTCGAGCGGACCTACCCGGAGCTGGTCACCCCGGACTCGCCGACCCAGCGGGTCGCCGGCCAGCCGCGAGCCGGCTTCGTCGAAGTCGAGCACCAAGCGCCGATGCTCAGCCTGGACTCCAGCGATGCGGAGGAACAGGTACGGCAGTTTGACACCCGCCTGCGCGCTCAGCTCGACGGAAGCGCTCCGGATTATGTGGTCGAGCCCAAGCTCGACGGCCTGTCGATCGAGCTCGTGTACGAGGATGGACGATTGGTGTGTGCGGCAACGCGCGGCAACGGCCGCGTGGGAGAGGACGTTACCCCAAATGTGCGCACGATAGGGTCGGTGCCGCTGAAGCTCCGGGGGAAGTCTACAGCGGTCCCGCGCCGCCTCTCCGTTCGGGGGGAAGCCGTGATGCTCCTCGACGAGTTCGAGCAACTGAACGCACGGCTGACTCGAGAGGACAAGCCGGCATTCGCCAACCCGCGCAACGCCGCCGCCGGTGCCCTTCGCCAGCTCGATCCCAACGTCACGGCCAAGCGGCGCCTGGTGCTCTACGCCTACGAAGTGATGTTGCTGGAGGGCGCCGTGCTGGGCGCGCAGAGCGAGGCGCTCGTCGCCTTGCGGGGCTGGGGATTCAAAGTCAACGACCTGATAGAGACCGGCATTCAGATCGACGCGGCGATCGAATTCCATCACGATCTGGAATCGCGGCGCGACGACCTCGATTACGAGATCGACGGCGTGGTCATCAAACTCGACGATCTCGCCGCGCGGGAAAGGCTTGGGGCGACCGCACACCACCCGCGCGGGGCCTTTGCCTACAAGTTTCAGCCCCGGCGTGAGGTCTCGGAGATAGTCGACATCGTCGTCCAGGTTGGGCGCACTGGCAAGCTCACACCGATCGCGATGCTCCGGCCCGTCGACATCGGCGGCGTCACCGTGGCTCGGGCATCTCTCCACAATGGCGAAGAGGTGGCGCGGAAGGATATCCGAGTCCGAGACAAGGTACGGGTACAGCGCGCCGGAGATGTCATTCCCTACGTTCTCGAACGCGTGGATGAGAAGGGAAAGCGGCGCCGCGCCAAATTCAAGATGCCCCGCGAATGCCCATCGTGTGGCACCCAGATCATCTCGCGGCTGCCACTCGATTTCTGCCCCAACACGCTGGCCTGCCCCGCCCAATTAAAAGGCCGCATTAAGCACTTCGCGTCGCGGAACGGGCTTGACATCCGCGGACTGGGTGAGCGGACGGTCGAACAGCTTCTCGAGCTGGGCCTCGTGAAGAGCGTCGCGGACATCCTCAGCTTGACGGCGGAAGACTTGTTGCCGCTCGAAGGCTTCGCCGAGCTCTCGGCGAAGAACCTCGTGGAAGCGATCGGGCGCTCGTCCCGGGTCGAGCTGGCGCGATTCCTCTACGCGCTCGGCATACCCGAGGTCGGCGCTCAGACAGCGCGCGACCTGGCGCAGCACTTTGGAACCCTCGACTCGCTGCTCTCCGCGACGGAGGCGGAGCTGGAAGGGGTGGCTGGGATCGGGCCCATCATCGCGCTAGCCGCCCACGACTTCCTTCACAGCTCCAACACGATCGAGAGCATCGAAGCGCTCAAGCAGCGGGGTCTCCAGCTGATCGAGGCCGAGGCTAGGGCGGGTGACCTGCCGCTCGATGGTGTGACGTTCGTCTTCACTGGGAGCCTCGAATCGATGGCGCGGGCCGCTGCCGAGGAGCGAGTCCGCGCGCTGGGCGGCCACACGGGCTCCAGCGTGAGCAGCAACACCGACTTCGTCGTCGCCGGATCGAAGGCGGGGAGCAAGTACGACCAAGCCGTTCAGCTGGAGATCACCGTCCTATCGGAAGCGGAGTTCCTCGCTATGCTGGCCGAAAGCACGAGCTGACGTGGAGAACGTCGACTACGCACGCACTCTCGGGGAGATCGCCGATCTGCTCGAGCTGCAGGGAGCCAACGTGTTTCGGGTGCGAGCCTATCGAAACGCGGCCCGTACGATCGAGACGCTGTCCCAGTCGATCGACTCGCTGCTCGAGGACGAGGATGCCCGCCTCGTGGATCTCCCTAGCATCGGAAAAGACCTCGCGGCGAAAATCACTGAGCTCTACGAGACCGGCGAGCTCGAGTTCCTGGCCGAGCTTCGCGAGGAGGTCCCCACCTCACTGATCGAGATCATGCGGATCCCGAGTCTCGGCCCGAAGCGAGCCAAACAGCTTTGGGAGGCCCTCGACATCACGTCCATCGATGACCTGGAAGACGCCGCCCGTAGCGACGCGTTGCTCGAGCTGCCCGGGTTCGGCGAGACTCTGCAGGCGCGCGTGCTGACAGGGATCAAACAACTGAGGGCGCGCGTGGGCCGCTTCAAGCTCTCGGAGGCCGACGTCTACGCCGAGCCCCTAGTCGATTACTTGAGAAAGGCGGAGGGGGTGGTCGACCTGGAGATCGCGGGAAGCTACAGGCGGCGTTGCGAGACCGTGGGCGATCTGGACATCCTGGCCACGACTTCACAAGGGTCGGCCATCATGGACCACTTCGTCGCCTACGGGGGCGTCGAGGATGTGCTGGTGAACGGACCTACCAAGAGCTCGGTGCGGCTCGCCTCGGGCCTCCAGGTGGATCTGCGGCTGGTGGCGCGTGAAAGCTATGGAGCGGCTCTTTACTACTTCACCGGATCGAAGGCCCACAACATCGCGGTCCGGGGAATCGCGCGCGAGCGGGGGCTCAAGGTAAACGAGTACGGCGTCTTCTCGGGCGACGACCCTATCGCCGCGGCCACCGAAGAGGATGTCTTCGCCTCCGTCGACTTACCCTGGATCCCGCCCGAGCTGCGCGAGGACCGTGGCGAGATCCAGGAGGCGCGGGCGGGCCGCCTGCCGAAGCTGATCGAGTTGACCGACATTCGCGGTGACCTGCAGATGCACTCCCAGTCCAGCGATGGCGAGAACACGATCGATGAACTGGTCCAGGCCTGTCGCGAGCGCGGTTACGAGTACATGGCCATCACCGATCACACACCTGCGTTGGCGATGAACGGAGTCGAACCTTCTGAATTCAAGAAGCAATACAAGAGGATCGACAAGCTTCAAGAAAAATACGATGACATCCGTATCTTGAAATCGGCCGAGGTGGACATCCTCGGCGAGGGCGAGCTAGACCTCGATGATGATCTGTTGGATCTGATGGACATAGTCGTCATAGCGGTTCACACGAGGTTCACCATGTCGCGCGCTCAGATGACCCGGCGAATCGTCCGCGCGATGCAGCATCGGAAGGTCAACATCCTTGCCCACCCAACTGGCCGGCTCATCAATCGGCGCGAGCCTTACCCGGTCGACATCGAAGAGCTGGTAAGGGTCGCCCGCGAAGAGGGCATCCTCCTCGAGCTCAATGCACAGCCCCACCGCCTCGATCTTCGCGACATATACGTTCAGATGGCCAAGCTCGCCGGCGTCAAGATCGTAATCAGCACGGACGCTCATCGGATAATCGAGCTCGACCACATGCGCTACGGCGTTGACCAGGCTCGACGCGGGTGGCTGGAGAGGACGGATGTGGCCAATACCTACTCGCTCGCGCAGTTCCTGGAACTAGCGAAACGATAACCGGATCCGCCAGTACGCCCTGTGGCCTCCGTGCAACGGCAGCCGCAGCGGAGACCCGCCGGACGTCCCCGGAAAGCACTAAAAAGGAGGCGGCCACTGGCCCATTATGTGCGTGATCGCAGTCGGGACCCACAGCCGTCGCCTCGGTTCTCGAAGGCGGGGCGAGGGTGGGCGAGGGCGGGCGAGGGCGGGCGAGGGCGGGGTGCCCGGCCCCACATGTTCGACTCGGCGCGGAGAAAAAATATGCCCCCTGAAACGAAGGTCAGCTCCGATCGCACCTACATCCGCTGGTTCGACACCCTGACGGCAGACGATGTCGCGCTGGTGGGGGGCAAGAACGCTTCGCTGGGGGAGATGATCCAGGGCCTCGCCGGCCGCGGCGTGCGGGTGCCGCCGGGATTCGCCGTGACCACCGCAGCCTACGAGCATTGGGTGGATGAGAAGGGCCTCCGGGCGCAGATCAGGTCGATCCTCGAGGACGTCGACACTAACGACACAGCGGAGCTCGCCACCAAGGGCCGACGAGTTCGCGACCTGATCCTCGAGCATCCCCTTACGCCAGCCATCGCCGACGACATCATGGCCGGCTACGAGCTTTTGGCGGAGAGATTCGGCACCGATCCCGACGTCGCCGTCCGTTCCAGCGCGACGACCGAGGATCTTGCCGAAGCCAGCTTTGCGGGCCAGCAGGAGACTTTCCTCAACGTTCGGGGCGGAAGCGATCTTGTGGCGGCGGTCCACCGCTGCTACGCCTCCCTTTTCACCAACAGAGCCATCTCGTATCGGGTGCATCAAGGCTTCGACTTCATGGACGTGTCGATCTCCGTCGGCGTACAGAAGATGGTCCGCGCCGAGAAGGGTGCATCGGGGGTGATCTTCACGATCGACACCGAGAGTGGCTTCAGGAACGTGGTGCTGATCACCGGCGCCTACGGGCTCGGGGACCCTATCGTGAGGGGTGAGATCAGCCCCGATGAGTGGTACGTGTTCAAGCCCACGCTCGAGCAGGGTTACCCGGCGATACTGAGGCGGCGTATAGGCGACAAACACGAGAAGCTCATCTATACGTCCGGGCGGTCGAGGACGAAGAAGGTACCCGTACCGAAGCAGGATAGGCGTCGCCTCTGTCTCGGCGACGACGAAGTCCTCGAGCTCGCTCGCTGGTCCCTCGAGATCGAGAAGCACTACTCCGAACGCGCCGGCAAAGCGCTGCCCATGGACATAGAGTGGGTCAAGGACGGAGAGACCGAGCAGCTCTACATCGTGCAGGCGCGGCCTGAAACGGTCCACGCGCAGCGCGCCGGCAAGTACCTGGAAACTTACGAGCTACTCGAACGCGGTCAGCCGATCGTCGAGGGGGCGGCGGTGGGCGAGAAGATCGGCGCCGGGCCGGTACGGGTGCTGCAGAGTCCGCAGGAGATCGATCGTTTCCGCGAGGGCGACGTCCTGGTGACGGAGACGACGGACCCGGACTGGGAACCCATCATGAAGAAGGCGTGCGCCATCGTCACTGAACGCGGCGGCCGCACGTCTCACGCCGCGATAGTCAGCCGCGAGCTGGGCGTCCCGTGCATCGTCGGAGCCAGCGGCGCGGAGGCGCGCCTGGCTCTGGAGGAAGAAGTCACCGTCTGCTGCGCCGAGGGCCAGATAGGAAGAGTGTACCGGGGGCTGCTGGAGTTCAAGAAGACCGAGCTTTCACTTGAGAACCTCCCGGAGACGGAGACGCAGATCATGATGAACGTCGGGAATCCCGACGTCGCCTTCCGCCTGGCTTCGCTACCTAACGACGGCGTCGGACTGGCGCGCGAGGAGTTCATCATCGCCTCCGAGATCGGCGTCCACCCCCTGGCGCTCCTGGAGTTCGATCAGCTGAGGGAAGGCAACACGAAGAACCTCATCGCGCGAAAGACGCGCGGCTTCAGCGACAAAGTACAGTACTACGAGCAGAAGTTGTCCGAGGGCATCGCGATGATAGGCGCCGCCTTCCATCCCAACGACGTTATCGTTCGCTTTTCCGACTTCAAGTCGAACGAATACAAAGACCTGCTGGGCGGGGAGTTCTTCGAGCCGGAAGAGGAGAACCCCATGCTCGGGTGGCGGGGCGCTAGCCGCTACTACGGAGACCGTTACGGAGAAGCCTTCAAGCTGGAGTGCCAGGCGATCAAGATAGTTCGAGACGAGATCGGATTGACGAATGTGAAGGTCATGATCCCCTTCTGCCGGACGGTGCAAGAAGGCAAGAGGGTGCTCGAGGTGATGGACCAGGCCGGGTTGCCACGAGGCCATAACGGACTCGAGGTCTACATGATGGTGGAGATACCATCCAACGTCATAATGATCGAAGAGTTCGCGGAGATCTTTGACGGATTCTCCATCGGATCCAACGACCTCACGCAGCTGGTCCTCGGGCTCGACCGCGACTCGGAGATCGTCGCCTATCTGTTCGACGAACAGAACGAAGCGGTTCTCCGAATGATCAAGAGCGCGATCGAGGGCGCAAAACGCTGCGGCCGCAAGATCGGCATCTGCGGCCAGGCGCCCAGCGATCACCCGGGCTTCGCTCGCTTCCTCGTCGACTGCGGCATCGATAGCATGTCTCTGAATCCCGACAGCGTCGTGCGGACGATCGAGATCGTCGCCCAAGCCGAAGAAACCGCTCGCCGGGAGGCGGCGGCGGCGGCGGCGGCAAGCGCGCTCGACTAGCCAGGCTGTCTGTCGCGATTGGAAGGTCGGGGGCGGGGTCGGCTAACCCGCCGAGCCTTTCGGCAGGCTTTCCGCGGCCGCCGCGTGCTGCGATAGGAAGCGCGTCAGTAGTATCTCAAACCCCACAGCGTAGCGCAGCTCGGACGCCTTGAGG
>CANPVX010000104.1 GCA_947581815.1 Candidatus Indicimonas acetifermentans
CGTCTAGTCACCTGGTCCTTCCCCCGCCGGATTGAGGATGAACGTGAGGCGCCCCACATCCCCGTCGCTGCCAGTCCACTTATTAGATTAGACGACTCAGCCCTGCCGACTCGTACATCTCGGGAGGGCGGGCTGGCGGTGGGTCAGTCAGAGGCCTCTTCTGAGCAGCAGTGATCACGACGAGAGGGGTTCGCTGCGGGTTTCGGAGCCGCCCGGCCGTTCCGAGAAACGCAGCGATCGACGCGGGCTCCCGTTAGGGGCGTCGACCGCCTTCGCTCTCGAGGAAGTCTGTGGGATCGAACCAAAAACCGCGGTAATGCTCGTGCGTGACGCCCGGTGAATCGCAGGCCAGAAAGATGGAGAGGGTGGTAGCCAATCCAGCGGCCACCACCCAAAACCACCGGAGTCGCGGGGCGTCTAGGCCCGTCATGATGCTCCTCCTAAAGATCAACGAGTGAGATCCCCAAATTATGACGTCGCCGGCGCCCCACCCTTCAGGTAGCGCCCGAACCACTCCAGCATGCGATTCATGAAATCGAGCTGGTGCGCGCGCTCCAGCAGGCCGTGGGGCTCGCGTGGGTAGAGGATCAGCCCGGTGGGAACGCCCTTGAGCTTCAAGGCTGTATGGATCTCCAGCGACTGCTCGGGGTGCACGCGCTCGTCGGCCAACCCATGAGCGACCAACGTCGGTGTGCTGAGCTCGGTCACGTGTGCGACGGGCGAACGCTCCCAGCTTAGCATGGGGTTGTCGAACCACCATAGGTCCCAGTGCACGATCGACATCTCACGGGGGATGTCAGTGGTGCCCGTGAACGAGACCCAGTCGGACAGACCGGCGAACGTGATCGCAGCCTTGAAGCGGTCGCTGTGGCGGGTCGCCGCCCATGCGGAGAAGTAGCCGCCGTACGACGTGCCGCTGCTCCCGACCCGCTCGATGTCTACGAGGCCCTGGGCGGCCAGATAATCGATGCCCGCGATGACGTCCTCGAACTCCTTTCCACCCAGATCGCGATGATCCCCCTTCGAAAAAGCCACGCCGCGACCGCCACTTCCCCGATAGTTCGGCATCAGAACGGCGTAACCCTCGGCGGCGAGAAGTTGCGCGGGATAGAGCGCGCGCGTCGTCCAGCCGTCCAGGCTCACCCCCTCGGGGCCTCCATGTGGAAGGACGGCCAGCGGGTAGCGCGTGCCGGGCGCTTCATTGAGCGGGTGGACCAGCACTCCCGCGATCCGCGTTCCATCCGACGCGGTCCATTCGATGGTCTCCTGCTCCGCCAGCTGGACGTCCGCCAGCCAATCGTTGTGCTGGGTGAGGCGGCGCAGCTCGCCTCCGCGGACCGATCCCACGAACAGCTCTCGGGGATGGCGCGCCGTGTGCGCCGCCACGGCGAACGTTCGGCGCCGCTCATCGAAGCTTAGCGCCGTGATGATCTCGGGCCCAGCGCCCGCGATCTGCTCGATCGCACCGCGCTCCGCACGCACTTTGTTCAGCACCGTTCGCGTGCCGAGATTGGCTCCGAAGTAGATCGTGTTCTTGTCCAGCCAGCCAATCGATGATGTGGCGCTACCCTCGTAATCAGCGGTACGGATCACGGCCTCTCCACCATCCGCCGCTACCACGAAAACGCTCTGGGCGATCGGGTCGTTCAGCGATGTCGCACCTGCGAAGGCCAATTTCGTTCCGTCCGGCGAGTAGGCCATGCCGCCGAGCTTGCCCTCCGTCTGCGTCAGGATCGAGTAACGCCCTCCGGCCGACGGGACCTCGTAGATGCGGCGGAACATCAGCCCGTCGTCGGCGGTGATCCCCTCCGTCATCTGGATGGCGAGCGCGCTGGCGTCTGGAGCCCAGACGAACGACCAGACGTGGCGATCCGCCGGGGTGAGGACTTTGCTTTCGCCGGTATCGAAGCGCTCCAACCAAAGGCGCGTGCGCCTCACGTTCTCGCCGGCGACCACGACGTCGTCCCCCCGAGCCCGGCGCGCGATGACCTCCGGGTCCTCGGGCTCGCGCGCCGTGTACGCGATCGCCTTCCCATCGGGCGACCAGGCGAAGGCCCGCACTCCTAGAGTCGAGTGAGTCAGCAGCTTGGGCTCTTCCCCCGGCGTGGACACGCCGTACACCTGATCGAGCGGGTTCTGATCCGTGAGCTTGGCCCGGAACGCGAGCATGCCGCCGCTAGGCGACCATTGCGGCGAACTCGCGCTGTTTGGCGCTCTCACGACGGCTGTTGCGTCGCCGCCGGCGGCGGGGATGACCCAGAGCTCGTTGCGGGCACGGCCGAACTCTTCCCCGACCGCGCGCGGCTTCTGGAGCGTGAAGGCGACCTGCTTACCATCGGGGCTCATCGCCACCGCCGTGACCCGCTCGATGCTGACGACCTGCTCTGGCGTGATCCCCTGAGCGACTAGCGCTTGCGGTGCGCTTCCAAGAACGAGGACCAGCAGCCCGGCTGCGGCGCCGAGCGCTATACGATTGCGACTATCTACTCGCGACATAGCTCCTCCGTGGAGAGCAGAGTCTTACGTAGCGTGTCGATGGCGATGTTGGGATAACGCACTCGTATGATGGTCTGCCGAGAGACGCCGGGCAACAGTGCTATTCCACTTTCGCCCCTTGCAGATCGCGCGATTCGGGCCCGTAATACCAGGCCCCGCTGACCAGCGAGCCCTCGAGGATGAGGTGGAGCTCGAACGGGCCGTCAGGCGTCGCTGCCGTCACCCACAGCTGGTTCCCGCCCAGCGTCGTCGATGTGATCGCGAGCTGCGGAAAGAGATTCGTGGCGATCGATCCCTCGAAGGCGCCCTCCGGTGTCTCGGCCAGCTCCACGGTGAGCAACAGCTCCACCTCTTGCGCGTTCACGTCGACCGTTGACGTCAGCTCGTACGTCCCCGCCGGCTCGAACAGGCGCGGTTCCCGCGAGGCTCTGAGCTTCTCCAGCAGGCGCGCCGCGTTCTCGTTCTCGGGATCGAGCTGGAGAGAGCGTTTGTAGCTCGCCTCCGACCGCTCCTCGTCTCCGGCCGCCATGTACGCTTCTCCGAGACTGTCGTGCGCGTTCGCTGCATCGGGATGTGCCTCGACGTTGACCTCGAACACAGCGATCGCCTCCTCCAAGCGATCGGTCCCCAGCAGCACATAGCCGAGTTGATTGATCTCGGATTCGGTATCTCTGTCCCGGTAGGCCGGGTTCTCGAGGTATTCCCGATATACGCGGAGCGCGGCGTCTTCCCCGCCCGTTTCCAGCGCGACCCGCACGGCGGATGACAGGGTTCTGTCGGGGATCTGGCCGGCCTCCGTTACGCCACCTGGCAGGTAGAGGTTAGCCAGAAAGCCCGCTAACCCACCGACCTGACTCCACGGGTTTGTGTACTGCTGATTCGTCAGCACCGAGACGTATACGCCCTCGTCTGGATAGCAGAGCAGGTAAGACTCGAAACCAAACGAGCGGCCTGGATGCCATGCGCGCTTCAGACCCGTCTCCTCCTCCACACGAATGCCCCAGGCGTAGCCGTTCCCCGGGTCGAGATCCGGGATCTGTTCGCTGAACATCTCACTGACCATCTCGCTCGAGAGCAACTTCCCCGCGCCCAGCGCCATGCAGAGGTGAACGAGATCCATCGTGGAAGACAGCATCCCCCCGCCGGCGAATTTGAAGCTCACGTCGTCGAAGCCCACAGGCTCGATCTGATCCAGATTCTTCCTGTACCCAACGGCCCGCTTCGGATAGACTCGACCGGCGTACTCCAGGTCGGAGTCGGCCATCCCGGCGGGGGCAAAGACGTTTTCTCTTAGATAGTCCACGTAACGCAGCCCGGAGGCCGCCTCCACCACACCTTGAAGAAGGGTGTAGCCGAACGTCGTATAGCCGTAGCGCGTACCGGGCCTGAAGCGCAACGGGTCATCCTTGAAGAGGGAGATCGCTTCGGCGACGCCGTCGTAGTGTTCCCGCTTCCGCGACGTCTCGCCGGGATTGTAGTGGCGAATCCCGGATGTGTGCGTTAGCACCTGCCGCACCGTGATCGGCCATTCCTTCTGTGGAAACTCGGGAACGTACTCGCGGATGTCGTCATCGAAGGCGACGCGGCCGCTCTCCACCAGCTGCAGAATCGCCGTGGCCGTGATCACCTTGGAGGTGGACGCGATTCGATAAACGGTGCTCCCCGTGGCGGGAGTCTTTTCTTCTAAATTCGCGTACCCCACACCGCCCGAGTACACGACCCGGTCGCCGACCGCCACCGTCGCCGAGATCGCGGGCGCGTCCCACGCTTCTCGCGTGTCCGCCAAGAACCGCGTGATGCGGACGGCGGCCTCGGTGGAATCGAACCGCACGACCGCCGACTGCCGACTCCCGCCTTGAACCGCAAAGGAGTATGGCGTACTGCTCAAAATGGCTAGCAGCACGACCGACACTAGACCCGCGACCCGCTTCATAGCGCTCTCTCCTGTAGCGACCGCCTGATCATGCGACCGGGCGTCGCCCCGGGTTGCGTACTCGCACGAACCTCCTGGGCTGAACGTGGCACCCGCTCTGGTCTGGGTATTGTAGGATCGAAACTCTGGGGGGAGACGCCGGCTAGACGGCCGTGGCTATCCGTCGCGCCCGGCGCCGGAAGTCGACGGGCGTCATTCTCGTCTCGGCCTTGAACGCGTGCGTGAAGTGGCTTTGATCGTAGAAGCCGAGGCGCAGAGCGAGCTGCGAGGCGGGCATATCGGTGCCCGCAAGTTGGTCCGCCGCCTGATCGATCCGACAGCACCGCACGTAGTCGCCGATCGAGCAGCCGTAATGCAGCCTGAATACCCGAGCCAGGTAGATAGGATGCACACCCGCGTCAACGGCGAGCGTCGAGAGGCTGAGGTCGCCATCGAAACCCGCCTCGATCAGCTCTCTCACATCTCTGAGCCAGGGCGGCGGCGCCGCTCGATCGGTCGGGCCCAGCCGCTGCGCGGCCCCGCGCAGAAGTTCGAGAACCAGCTCCTGTGTCGTCAGCGCCGCGCTGGAGTCGACCGTTTTGAACGCCTCATACACCCGCAGGGCGAGGAGCGCGGGAGTACCCTTGCTGACGTGCGAGGCGTAAGTATCGAAATCCGCGAACGGACTCAGCTCCGCGGCATGCTCCGGCTCCAGTTCGATGATGAGGGAACGGGCACCTAGCTTGTGGTAGGTGTTGGTGTGCTCGGCGCCGGCCGGCTTGAAGAGAACGGCCAGCGGCTCACACTCGTAGTCGCTTCCGCCGAACGATTCAGTGAACGCGCCCGCTAACAGGAACGTGATCGCTGCGTTCTCGTGAGCATGTACGGGCAGCCGAGTGTTGGCCGGATGCAATGTCTCGGTGAAGAGCATGCGGCCCAGTCGGGCCGTCTTCAACATCGAGCCTTGAGTCACCGGGTGAAACTGCACGCCCTGGCTCTCTCCCTGAACTCTACACAAGTTTCTGCGGCGAACGTCGCTACAGCGCCCCACATCATTATCACGCCCGCATCCGAGGACGTCAATCCGGCGCTACAGTGCTCCCTGCTCCCACAGGCCCCAGATGGCGAAAGTCATCCCGAGGTGTCCGGCGCCGCCGGCGCGGGTATCTCCCTGGATGTTTACGAAGAACGTGCGGCCGTCTGGGCTGAAGCAAGCGCCCGCGAACTCCTTGTTGTTCATCGTGTTCCTGGCGAAATCGAAGATTCGGCCTTCGGGGGTCAGGCCGCGCACGAATTGAGGGCCGGGTCCGTCTTCGCAGATGACGATGCCACCCCGAGGACTGACCGTCACGTTGTCGGGTCGCTGCAGCATATCCGGGCTCGTCGACTCGAAGGCGAGCATCAGCCGGCCGCCATCATCTCCCGGCACGTAGCGCCAGATCTGGCCGAGCCGCGCATCACCGCCGGTGGTAGCGCTCATGTAGACGCTGCCATTACCCCTCCCCCACCAGCACCCCTCCAAACGCGAGAAGACGGCGGCGCCCTGCTGCCAGCCTTGTTTCGCCACGGCGTTGCGATTCGTCTCCGCATCAGCGGGGTCGGGATCCTCGATATCGACCCAGGTCACCGGCAGCGGCTCGTTGACCGTCTGACCCGCGCTGGTGTCGTAGTTGGGCCGATCCCTGATCGCGAGCATCTGCAGGCGCCCTCCGGCCGACATGTTGCCGCGCTCCCGCGGGATGAACCGGTAGAGCCCACACACAACCAAGTCTTCCGTCTCGTAGACGATCCCCGTTTCCGGATCCACGGCCAGCGCCTCGTGTTCGAAGCGGCCCATGGCGCGAAGCGGAACCGCCTCCGCGGCCCATTCCGCGCCCACCGGCACCTCGAAAACATAACCGTGAGGCTGTTCGTATCCCGACCCGGGACCGGCCGTGGTCTCCTCGCAGGTCAGCCACGATCCCCAGGGCGTGGGTCCTCCTGCGCAGTTCACCGCGGTGCCGCCACAGCTCACGAGCTCTTTCACCACCTCTCGGTCGCGCGACGGCTCGATCTCCAGAGAAGTCGTGCCACCCTCAGCTTTCCTATCGTAGGCTACCTCGGGATCGCAGATCGCCGACCCCACGATGCGGCTCTCGTGGTTGCGGATAAGCCGGATGTTGCCATTGGGAAGCGCGAACGCCGCCATACCGTCGTGGGCGTGGGGCGTGACGCGGCCATCCGACATGGGCGAGCCCTCCACGCCGATGAGCCGGTAGGTGAAGCCGCGCGGAAGCGCCAGCTCGGGCCCCTCCGGGTAGAGGGGGCCGTAGCCTCCCTCTCCCCGACCGGCCTGCGCCCTGTGACCTTCAAAAAAGGAAGAGCCAAGTGCGACACGAGCGATGAGCCCGTCGATCGATCCGGCGCCGAGCACCAGGCCACCCCCCAGGCCGGCCGAGCGACCCAAGAATTGCCGTCGCGTGAGTGTGCTCATGCGGTCAGCTGCACGCTGTCGGATGTGTGTGAGAGCCGCCGCGGTCCATGCAGGCGCGCAGGAGCGCCTCGCGCCCCCGCACGCCGTGCACCGTCAGAAGCTGCGCTACTGCGTGTGAGCGAAGGGCATCACAACGCCCAGATTCTTGACGAGAAACGCCCAGCGGTCGGCGTGTTCCTCGATGATCATCGCAGTCGGCTTGCCCGCACCATGCCCCGCCTTGGTCTGGATCCGGATCAGGACGGGGGCCTGACCCCGCTGCATCTCCTGTAGGGTCGCCGCGAACTTGAACGAGTGGCCCGGCACCACCCGGTCATCGTGGTCGGCCGTGGTCACCATCGTCGCCGGATAGTCCGCCGGCTTCAGGTTGTGCAGAGGAGAGTAAGCATGAAGGTACTCGAATCCTTCGGGGTCCTCGGAAGATCCGTAGTCGGAGGTCCAGGCCCAACCGATGGTGAACTTGTGGAAGCGCAGCATGTCCATCACGCCCACGGCGGGCAACGCAGCGCCGTACAGGTCGGGGCGCTGCGTCATCACCGCGCCGACGAGCAGTCCGCCGTTCGAGCCGCCGCCGATCGCGAGCTTCGGAGTCGAGGTGTAGCCCTCGGCGATCAAGTACTCGGCGGCAGCGATGAAGTCGTCGAAGACGTTCTGCTTCCGCTCCTTCGTGCCAGCCATGTGCCAGTCCTCGCCGAACTCGCCGCCGCCCCGCAGGTTCGGCTGCGCGTAGACCCCGCCCATCTCCAGCCACGCCAGACGGCTGGTGGAGAAGCGCGGTGTCAGGCTGATGTTGAACCCGCCGTAGGCGTAGAGGTACGTCGGATTCGAGCCGTCCAACTCGATACCCTTCTTGTGGGTGATGAACATCGGCACCCGGGTTCCATCCTTCGAGCGGTAGAAGACCTGTTTGGTCACGTACTGGCTCGCGCTGAAATCGATCTCCGGCGCGCGGAACACCGAGTTCCGACCGGTCGCGAAGTCGTAGCGAAAGACGGTCGAAGGGTAGAGGAACGAGGAGAACGAGTAGAACATCTCGGTGTCCTCGCGCTCGCCCCTGATGCGCCCGGCGCTGCCGATCGCCGGCAAGTCGATGTCCTTAAGCGCCTCGCCCTCCATCGAGTATATGCGGAGTAGCGAGCGAACCTCGTGCATGTAGTGAGCGACGAACTGATCATTGATGAAATCGACGCTCCGCAGTACGTCCTCGCTCTCGGGGATGATCTCGCGCCAGTCCGAACGCTTTGGATTCGCGAGATCGATAGCGATCAGCCGGTTGCGCGGCGCGTCGAGGCTCGTCTGGAAGAAGAAGACGGAGCCGTCGTTACCGACGAAGTCGTAATCGGCATCGAAGTCGTTTAGGAACTCGACCAC
>CANPVX010000105.1 GCA_947581815.1 Candidatus Indicimonas acetifermentans
ACCTGGGTGCCATTGACGAAGACGTGGAGAACGCCGGTGGAGTACTGGTGTGGCGCCTCGAAAGTGGCGTGATCCCTGATTTGGCCCGGATCCAGGACCACGATGTCGGCGAAGTAGCCGGGGGTGAGGAAACCGCGTCGCTCTAAGCCCAGGTTGGACGCCGGCAACGAGGTGAGGCGGCGAACCGCTTCCTCCAGTGGGATAACACCTTGTTCGCGAACGTAGCGCCCCAGCAGCCGCGCGAAGTTTCCGTAAGCCCGCGGATGGGGGTTCGACTTCAGGAAGGCGCCTTCGGGCCGCAGCGACCCGGCGTCGGAACCGAAGCTCACCCAGGGTCGCGCGATCTTCCGAGCTACATTGTCCTCCGACATGATGAAGTATATGGACCCGACCCGGCTGTCGTCCTCGATCACGAGATCCATCGCCGCTTCCTCGGGTGAGACCCCCCGCATGTCAGCGACCTCTGCGAGCGATTTCCCCGTGAGCGGCTTGAGAGCCTCGTTCTTGAACCCAACGAGCAGGATGTTCTCGGGCGAACCCGCCGCCAGATAGAGATTCTCCCACAAGTCGCTGGGCGTGTTCATCTCGCGCCGGACCCGCTCGCGAAACGTGGGGTCACGGAGCCGCTCCACCCATGCCCGGTGGCCGCCCTCCTGCACCCAGGGCGGCATAGCCGCGTCCAGCCCTGTGGCGCCGGCCGTATAGGTGTACATGTCCGCTGTGATGCGCAGCCCCTGTTCCCGGGCCGCCTCCACTCGCTCGAATACCTGCTCGAGCTTGTCCCAATTGTCCTGACCTGCGGCTTTGAGGTGGTAAATCTCGGCTGGGATCTCCGCCTCGCTGGCGATGGTGATCAACTCCTCGACCGCTTCGAGAAGCTGGTTTCCCTCGCTGCGGATGTGTGAGATGTAGGTCCCTCCGTATTCGCTGGCGACTTCGGCTAGCGCGATGAGCTCCTCGGTGTCGGCGTAGAACGCCGGCGCGTAGATCAGCGAAGTGCCGAGCCCCAGCGCACCCTCCTGCATCGCTTGGCGCACCAAGGCGCGCATCTCGTCGAGCTCTCCGGAGGCCGCGGGTCGATCTTCGTAGCCCAGGACGTGGATCCGAACCGTGGTCGCGCCGACGAACGATGCCACGTTGGGCGCTACTCCACGCTCGACCAGGTGCTCGAGATACTCTCCTAGGGTCGTCCACTCGACATCGAACCGGATGTCCGCTTGCCTCTCCACGAGCTCGCGCTTCATCTCTTCGTTGAGGGGACCCATCGACCACCCCTCGCCGAAGATCTCTAGGGTCACTCCCTGCCGGATGTCGCTCTGCGAGGCGCCGTCCTCGATAAGCGACTCGGTGGCCCAGCTCAACATGTTGATGAAGCCCGGTGCGACCGCGAGACCGGTCGCATCGATTTCGACTCGCCCGATGCCGAAGATGGGCGCCGAACTGACGGCGGCGATCGTGTCGGCATTTAGGGCGATGTCGCCGACGAACGGCGCCGAGCCTCCACCATCGTAAACGGTACCGCCACGGATGATCACGTCGTAGTCGGCATCGCCGGCGTCGCCCGCACACCCGCTGATCGTGATCGCGATGGCAAGCAGAAGAAATCTTCGAGGCATCGCTGAACTCCTCCTGGCCGTCCGGCTCTATCAGGGAGGGCGCTCAGGCCCGACTCAAGCTGACAGGAGCGCGGCGTACAGCCAATAAAGGGAAACCACCGTGGCCTATATCAGCATGGCACGCGATAAGCTAAGAAACTACTACTTCCCGATACAGAACTGCGAGAACACGTGGGCGAGGAGATCGTCGGGGCCGATCACGCCCAGCAGCTCTTCCATGGCCTGGGCTGCCGCGCGGAGATGGGTTGCGGCTACCTCGGGCGCCAACTTCTGCGCGCGCGCTTCCAGGAAGGCGAGCACTTCATCGCGCGCGCCTCGGAGTTGGCGAGCGTGCCGCTTCCGGGTGACCAGCGGGGCCTCGGCATCGAGGGCGAGCGTTCCCGAGAAGGCGGAGCGGACGAGGCGGTCGCGCAGCGCCGCCAGGCCGGCGCCGGTCAGAGCTGAGACGTGCAACGACTCGATGCCGAGAGGGGCGCGCGGGGTCCCTTCATCAGGCGGCTGACCGCCAGAGGCCTCGACCTGGTCGGCCTTCGTACGGACCAGGGTCACGGCTTGGGCGTCGAGTCGGTCCAAGAACTGGACCTCCTCGGCGTCGAGCGCGCGGCCGGCCTCGGCGCAGAAGAGGACGAGGTCGGCGCCGGCGAGGTAGCGGCGGGCAACCTCGATCCCGATGCGCTCCACCGCGCCAGGCGGCTCGCGCAGCCCGGCCGTATCCACAAGACGAAAAGGGAAGTCGGAGAGGGTGATGACAGCCTCGATGGCGTCGCGCGTCGTGCCGGGCTGATCTGTGACGATCACGCGCTCGAACCCACACAGGGCATTGAACAGACTGGATTTTCCGACGTTGGGCCTGCCAGCGATCACGGTCAGGGCGCCCTCCCGGAGGAGCTCTCCCTCGACGGCGGTCTCGAGTAGGTGCTCGATTCGGGAGACCACGTCCTCGGCCGCCGCATCGATCCGCTCGGCAGGGATCGGTCCTTCGTCTTCGTCGGGAAAGTCGATCTCGTACACGCATAGCGATTCGCAATGGACGATCGCCGCCCGCAACTCGTCGATCCGCTGCGAAAGTCCGCGATCCAGCTGGCGAAGCGCCGCTCGGTGAAGCGCGAGAGAGCGGCCATCTACGAGATCGAGGATCGCCTCCGCCTGGAGGAGGTCGAGCTTGCCGTTAAGGTAGGCTCGGCGTGTGAACTCGCCGGGCTCGGCCGGCCGCGCACCCGCCGTCTGGATGGCCTCGAGCACCAGCTGGGGGCTGAGCGCTCCTCCGTGGCAGCTGACCTCGAGGACGTCTTCGCCTGTATAGCTATGGGGGGCAGGGTAATAGGTGACGAGTACCCGGTCGACAGCGTCGCCGCTCTCGGGGTGCGTCAGCCAGCGCAGGACAGGCTTACGCCCTTGGACCTGGCCCTTGAATAGACTGGTCATGATCCCGGCCACGTCGGGGCCGGACGCTCGGACCACGGCGATGGCTGAGCGCCCCGGCGCCGTGGAGATGGCTGCGATGGTATCCATCGCCTTCGGTTTAGGTCTTGGCGCTAGCCGGAGCCGGTTGTTGGGCGGCTGCCTTGCGCTCTCTAGCCAGGTAAAGCTGCTGGGGCAGCGAAGCCAGATTCATGGTGGCGTAGTAAAGGTTGAGGCCGGCGGCGAACCTGAAGAACAGGACCACCATCATGACGGGCATCACGTACATCATGGTCTTCATCTGGGGGTTGGGCTGGGTCATCCCCCGCATGCCGACCCACTGTAACACGAAGAGGGAAGCACCCATCAGCACGGGGATTATGTAAAGCGGATCCGGCCGCGAGAGATCCGGCAGCCAGAGGAACGGAACGCCCCGGAATTCGATCGTATCCCTGAAGACGAAGAACAGGGCGATCAGGACCGGGAACGGCAACAGCATAGGCAAGCAACCGCCCAGCGGATTGATCTTGTGCTCGCGGTACAGCTTCATCATCTCCTGCTGCAACCGCTGGGGGTCGTGCTTGTACTTGGTCTGAATCTCCTTCATCAGAGGCTGCACCCGCATCGTTGCCATCTGCGAGCGCATGCTTTTCTGGTAGAGTGGGAACAGCAAGACGCGAATTCCGATTCCGAACAGGATCAGGATCCAGCCGTAGCCGAGTCGGAGGTTGTTGTGACTCCAGACCATCAGACCGGTGATGGCAGAAGCGAGCGGCCGCATGACCGGTTGCAGCCACTTGTAACCGTAGGGAGCCACCTGATCGAGATCGTGACCCACGGCGGAGAGCCGCCGGTGGTCCTGGGGGCCGAGGTAGAAGTCATAGGAGAACGAACCGTCCCGACTCAAGGGGAAGCTCACCACCCCGCGCGCCCGGTATGACTCTGGCAGCCTGGTGACGCGGAGACCGGCAAAACGGGCTTCGGGTCCTGCATCCGGCGGTAAGACCAGCGCGCTGACGAAGTACTTTGTGCGCACCGCGACCCAGTCAAAAGGACCCTCGAGGATGGCCCGCTGTCCGGGATCCTCGAGATCCTTCACCTTCATCGTCTCCGCGCCCTCGGGTCCCTTGACGACGTACGAGAGGTACTCGCGATAGTCGGCCGATGGATCCGACTCGTTGCTCTCCAACCCCGAGCCGAGACCGAGCAGCCACCAGCCA
This sequence comes from Candidatus Indicimonas acetifermentans, assembly GCA_947581815.1. Classification (GTDB taxonomy): domain Bacteria; phylum Gemmatimonadota; class Gemmatimonadetes; order Palauibacterales; family KS3-K002; genus Indicimonas; species Indicimonas acetifermentans. The sequence continues at coordinate 4,238 of CANPVX010000105.1, forward strand.
GTCGTCGGAGCACCCGACAGCCGACCCTGGACGTCGATCACATAGCCCTCCGGGTAAAACGAGTAGCTTATCTCCACTCGGAAGGGGGCGTCAGGGTGCTGATACACGAACTTCAGGGAGCGCGGACGACTCCCAGCCGCCAGGGTGAGCCCCCCCGGTGGGGTCACCTCGAAGGACGCTCCCTGTAAATCGAGGGTATCATCCCCAACGAGCCAGCCGTGAGACAGGAAATCATTCGACCCCGGCGGCACCAACTGCACGGGCTCGCCCTTCGTCGCGGGCGCCAACGACTCGAAGGCCAGCATCTCAGCCGAGATCAACGTGGCACCGACGCTGGAGAAACCTAGCCGGTAGAGGGGGCCGTTCACCCACACGGTGTCGATGGCGGCAACCTGCGCTTGGACCGCGGGCGGCTCTCTCAGTTCAGGCGGCGGCACAAATCTCGACGTATCAGCATCGCGCGCTGTTACCGTATCGGCGTCCCGGCCTAAGGGGGGAGGGGGGGGCCGCTCTGGGGGCGTAGGCGGCGGAAAGAAGTACTGAACGACAAAGACGACCGCCATCATCAAGAGGACGGCCACGATGATGCGTCTCTCCATACCCACGGCTAAGGCACCGGATCGTAGCCACCCGCCCGGAACGGGTGACAGCGAAAAAGACGACGCGCCGCCAGCCACGAGCCTTTGACGGCCCCATGGCGCCGGAGAGCCTCAATTGCGTAGTGGGAGCAACTGGGCGTATAGCGGCACGCGGGCGGCAGGAAAGGCGACACGCCGACCTGATAGCCGCGCACGAATACTATGAAGAGCTTTGCGAGCATAGCTGTGTCGCCAGTTCGCCGATCTCCGCCTTGAGCAGGCCGTACTCCAAGCCGTAGGCTTCTGGCCTAGCTCGAATCAAGATGTCTAGTGCCGCCTCGCCCTCTGTACAGCTCGGCAGCAATACGAGTCTCACCGCTTCCCGCATCCGACGTTTCAGTCGGTTTCGCGCGACGATATTGCGTCCGTGCTTAGGAACGACCAGCGCCAGGCGTGTACGTAAAGAAGGGGAAGCAGCCACGAACACGTCGAAATGACCGGTCCGCCTGCGCTCCCCCAGCCGAGTCAGAGTTCGTATTTCGGAGGCGCGGCTGATGCGCGCGCTTCGCGGAAAGCGATAGCGCGCGCCCCCTTCTTGGTGCGCTACTTCGCCGGTACCGTCACCGCGAGCCGCTTGCGGCCCTTGCGACGGCGTCGGCTTAACAGGTTGCGGCCTGATCTCGTCTTCATCCGCGCCCGAAAGCCGTGTACGCGCAGCCGCTTCCGGTTCCGAGGATTGTACGTCGGTTTCACCGGGTCGTCCCCCAGATCTTATTGCCAACCAAAGACTTCTCACAATCGCATAGGGCTCCGAATATATTCCCTTCCCGATAGCGGATCAAGGCGATTCCTACCTCACAACCCGCCGAAAGCCAGCAGCAGCGAGCGCAACCCGATCACCATAGCCAATACTACGACGGCGGCGCCCGCCAGGTTGCTGGCTGCGCCGTTCGCACGCCCTCCCAGCAGGCGGCGATCGTTTGCGACGTAGAGCAGGAAGCCCGCGATGATGGGAAGCAATAGGCCGTTCGCCACCTGAGCAAAGATGATCGCCGGAACCGGCCGCACCGCCAAGGCCGAAAACAGGACGCCCGCAGCGAGCACGAGCACCCAGACCCCACGCGCTGCCCGCCCTCGCAGATCGGAGCTCCAGCCCATGACGCCACAGGTGGCATAGGCCGCCGCAAGCGGAGCCGTGATCGCGGAGGAGAAGCCGGCAGCCAAGAGTCCGACCGCGAAGAAGGTGCCGGCCCAGCGGCCCAGCAGTGGCTCCAGCGCCCTGGCCATGTCCGCCGCGCTCCCCACCTGAGTGAGCCCGGCAGGAAGCGCGGCCGCCGTCAACAGAACGGCGATGGAGATGAGCCCGCCGAGCGTCACCGAGAGCACAGTGTCGATGCGCGCTTTGACCAAGTCCGCCTCGCCGCGCCAGCGCTCCCGGACCGCCGAGGCGTGCAGGAAAAGGTTGTATGGCACGACCGTGGTTCCCACGAGGCCCAGCGCTACCAGCATCGCGTCAGGGTCAGCAAACCCCGTCGGTACTAGCCCCCTCGCCAGACTAGCGGGATCCGCTCGGACGGCGATCGCCGTTGCGAAGAAGACCGCCCCCATGATCGCCACCATCGCCACCAGGACCCGCTCGATCCAGCGGTAGCGTCCCGACCACAGCAGAACGAAAGCGGCCAGGCCCAGAAGCGAGCCCCATACGCTTCGACTCCCTCCGACGAGCTGCGCAATACCGAGCGCTCCACCGAGCAAGTTCCCGGTTTGATAAGCCGCGTTGCCCAGCACGATCGCCCCGATAACGAGCGCAGCGGATGCGTAACGAACTAACTTGCGCTCGAACCGCTGCCGGATCGCCTCTCCTAGTCCCACGCCGCCAATCACACCGAGCCGGGCAGCCATCTCCTGCAGGACAATCGTGGCCAGCGTCGAGAAGACAAGCGCCCACAGGAGAGTGTTTCCGTAACTCACGCCGGCGACCGTCGCAGTGGTTAAGGTTCCCGGCCCGATGAAGGCGGCCGCGACGACGGTCCCTGGCCCCAGCCGAATTCTCGGGATTCGCATAATAGTTCTTACTTATACTCTTTTTGTTTTCTTCGACGACGGATTTCGAACTTTCGCTACTTCTTCGCTTGACTTTATCGCCGCGCGTTTTTACAATGGCGCGCGGCTCACCATCACGCGCCGTATACCAGCAGACAGAATCGTAATCACCTCCCACTCGCGGCCTGTACTCTATCTATGGAACTGACCGCCGCTGAGGCGTGGTCCCGCATCCTCGAATCCGCGCGAGCGCAGCTCCCCGAGCAGAGTTATCAAACCTGGCTCGCCTCAACCATGGCCGTGGGTCTATCCAACGAAGTGCTCGCGATCGGGGCGGCGAGCGCTTTTGCCGTCGAGTGGATCGAGGCCAAGTACGGCGAACTGCTCACCGGGCTCGCGCGCAACCTATTCGGTAACGGTTTCGAGTTGTCGTTCGAGAGCAAGACCAACGGGTCGGAGCAAGCTACAAGCTTTGCTCAGATGCCGCTGTCCGAGCTCGAGGAAACGGAACCGCGCGAGGCTACGACCGAAGCGTCGGGCGACGCCAAATGTTTGGTCGGGACACTCAATCCCCGCTATACGCTCGGACAGTTCGTGGTCGCGCGCAACAACGACATGGCCGCCGCCGCGTGCCAAGCCGCGGCCGCCCACCCCGGGCGAGCCTATAACCCGCTATTCATCCACGGCGGCGTCGGGCTCGGCAAGACCCACCTCATGCACGCCGTCGGGCACGCGGCTCTGGAGCGGTCACCCAACTTGCGCGTCGCCTACGTTTCGTGTGAGCAGTTCATGAACGAGCTGATCGAGGCGATCCAACAGCGTCGTACGGGGCAGTTCCACCACCGCTATCGCCGCATCGATGTATTGCTGGTCGATGACGTTCATTTCCTCGCGGACAAGGAAGCGACTCAAGAGGAGTTCTTCCATACGTTCAACGCTCTTCACGATGCCCAAAAGCAGATCGTTCTAACCAGCGACCGGCCGCCCAGCTCCATTTCGCGCCTCCAAGAGCGCTTGGTTTCCCGGTTCGAGTGGGGGCTCGTTACAGACATAAAGCCACCCGATTTCGAGACGCGCCTGGCGATTCTGAGGCTCAAGGCCGAGCAAGACGGCCTGACCATCGGGGATGACATACTGTCGCTGGTCGCGTCGCGATGCCGATCTTCGGTTCGCGCCTTAGAAGGTGCTCTGATCAAGCTCCTCGCCTACAGCTCGCTAACTCGGCGCGATTTAACGACGGAGCTGGCGGAGGAGGTTCTGGGTCCCTCGTTCCACGTGGGGAAGGAGGTAACCGCGGAACACATCGGCGCCACGGTCGCCGAGCACTTCGGGGTCCCCATGCAGGCGCTCAGGTCTAAGTCCCGGGCGCG
>CANPVX010000106.1 GCA_947581815.1 Candidatus Indicimonas acetifermentans
GTTGGGGCTGAGTTGAAATGGCGGGCGGCGTTTCGGGATACGGGTGCCCCGAATCCCGGACCTGAAGCTCCTACTTCACGATCCGCCGCACGAAGTCATCGACGCTCTCGGTGCGCTTCATTATCTCCAGCAGCTCGGTCATCGCATTGACCACGGAGGCGTCGGCCCAGCGCCGGCGCAGCGCCTGAGATGCCTGCAGCGTCTCCGGGCTGAGCAGCAGCTCCTCGCGTCGGGTGGAGCTGGCTGTGACATCGATCGCCGGAAAGATGCGCCGGTCCGCAAGCTCGCGGCTCAGCACCAGCTCGCTGTTGCCAGTACCCTTGAACTCCTCGAAGATGACCTCGTCCATACGCGAGCCCGTATCGATGAGCGCCGTCGCGATGATGGTCAGCGATCCGTCGCCCTGGCTAGGATCGATCTTGCGCGCGCTCCCGAGGAACCGCTTGGGGTACTCCATCGCTCCGGCGTCGAGACCGCCGCTCAGCGTGCGACCCGTTCCTCTGACCACCGAGTTGTAGGCCCGGGCGAGCCGGGTGACCGAGTCGAGGATGATGACGGTGTCCTGGCCCAGCTCCACGCGGCGCCGCGCCCTCTCCAGGGTCAGCTCCGCCACGGCCACGTGGCGTTCGGCGGGAAAGTCGAAGCTCGACGCGACCACCTCGCCGAAACCGCAGCTCTGCATCTCGGTGACCTCTTCCGGCCTCTCATCCACCAGGAGTATGATCAGCAGAGTGTCGGGCTGGTTCTTGACGATCCCCTCCGCCACAGCTTGCAGGGCCAGCGTCTTCCCCGCCCTCGCGGGCGAGACGATCAGCGCGCGCTGCCCTTTACCGAAAGGACAGAGAAGGTCGATCACCCGGTTCGTGTAGTCGGGCTTTCCGAAGCGCTGCTGCCCGAAGTCGAGAACCAGCTGCTCGTTGGGGTGGACCGCGGCGAGACGGCCGAAATCGGGTCTGCCGTCGAGCGACTCCGGCGGCAGTCCGTTGATGCTGGCGACCCTCGTCAGCGGCGGGCTTTTGCCGCGGCCCGGCGGCTTGCCGATCTCGCCGGCGATCTCGTCGCCCGTCCTCAGCCGGTAGCGGTCGACGAGCTTGCGGCCGACATGGATGTCGCCGTCGGACGGCAGGTAGCTGGCGGCGAAGCGGCGGATGAAGCCGGCACCTTTTCCCGTCAGCTCGAGGACGCCCAGAGGAGAGTCAGGTGACATAAAGTTAACGCGCTGCCCGGAACGTCTCGTGCGCGATGATCGCGCTGGTACGAAAATCCAAAATGTAGGGTGACTTCCTGCTTGAGCGTCGGTCTAGTTAGGCTAGTGCGGATATGAACAGTATAGAGGTCGAAGGGCTCAGGATCAAGGTGTCGGGCCGAGCCCCTTATACCGCCCGACGGCCCGACCTTCCCGGCCGCTGCCGGAGGGGGGTTCGCCCTCGCGTATTGTCCCCAACATGCGACCGCATCTACATTCCCCCCCACAATGTCAGACCTATCTGCGTGCCCTTGGGGCTGTGGCGAGATGATCCAGGTCGATGAGCCGGCCGCCGACATGACGGTGACTTGCCCACGGTGCGAGCGCGAGTGTCGCTTTAAAACGCACGCTGAAACCGGCGATGAGTCGTGGCTCCAGCTGGGTCGCGACGAGTGATGCGCTGAGGCAAATCGCCGCACGCCCAAAGCACAATTGCCTTCCACGATCCCCGCCCGGGGCGAGCTAGCTGGTGGCTACGCCACTTTACGCTGCCCGGTCGTGGGGCGCGGGTCGGTCCGGTTACCTGCCGCTCATGACTCTAGGGGCGCTCGCCGGCGAGCAACATGGCCACGGTCTTCTCGGCTCCTATTCGCCTGAAGCTTCACTTTGCGATCTTCGCCGCCTGCGTCTAGCATTGGTGCCGACAGGGGCTCTAGGAGAGTCTTGGGTGTGGATAGTGGCGTCCTTTCGGACGGAAGGCGAATAAGCGAGGGGGGATTATGGCGGTCTGGGCTCACTGGTTAGTGTGTTGCCAGTGTGGTTGGGAACTGCGGATGGAAGAAGTATACGGCAGGCCGTTACCTGAATATCCTCGTGCTTGCCCGGAGTGTGGGGCCGATTCAGAGGACGAGGATCTGGTCCACCTTTTAGAATTAAGTCGTGACGACGACTCAGGTAGTAATGGTAAGTCGAGGCCTCGGGGTGAGGAGTCAGACAAGAAGGGAGTCGTGTTCACGTGGCTTGAGGCTTTTCGGTCGTCAGGATCACACCCATTCCAAAAATGGGTTTTTAGGACCAGCCGGAACCGGTGGTGGAGGCGCTGAGGGTGGCGAGCTCGGCGGCGACCGTGAGCCCTGTCTAGGCTGCAGCCAAGGTTGCAGGTCTGATCCGGGCGGCGAAGGAAAGCGTGGAGAAAATGAGAGGGGTAGGTGTTCCAAGGCCTAACAATCCGCAAGCGCCGCCTGTCATACACATGGAAGCAGGGTGCCTTGTGGCCACAGCCAGGATAACCGATTGGCCGATGCGTCTTTAGTCGAGCGGGCTCGCCGGGGCGACGCGGCGGCCTTCGGAGCGCTGGTCCAGCGCCATTTCCGGGCGGCGTACGCGGTGGCGCTCGCCCAGCTCGGCGATCCTACGGACGCTGAGGATGTATGCCAGGATGCATTCGTCCGGGCCCTGGAGCGCCTCGACCAGTGCCGCGAGCCGGCGAAGTTCGCCGGCTGGCTCATGACCATCGTGCGCAACTGCGCGCATAACTTTCGCAGCTACGAGCGGGTCCGCGCGACGGAGCCACTGGATCCGGCGAGCATGAACGGCCCCGGCCCCGCCCACGCTGCGCGCGACGCGGAGCGCGGCGAGCTGCGGGCGCTGCTGCAGACGGCACTGGCGGAGCTGAGCCCTGCGCAACGAGAAGTCGTGCTACTCCACGATATGGAGGGTTGGAAGCATCGCGAGATCGCGGAGCGTCTCGGCCTCTCGGAGGTGGCATCGCGGCAGCACCTTTTCAACGCCCGGCGCGCGCTGCGCGAGGGACTGGGTGGACGAAACGTACTGAGGGAGTACGCAAATGAAGACTGACGATCGCATCGACTTCTCGTCGCTCGATCCCACAGGGGATCCGGAGCGGTTTGAAGGGATCGTCCGCTCCATCGGGGAGCGGGCGGCGGCGGAGCTCGCAGCCCGGCGAGCTCGGAGCGATGTATTCGGCGAGATCTCGCGGTGGTGGCGGCCCATGCTAGCGGCGGCTGCGATCACGGGGATCATCTCGATCGGCACGCTGACGCAGGTCGAGCCGAACGCGCCCATGCTCGCCTCGCGCGAAGTCGGCCTCGCCGAGGCCATCGGCGTGCCCACGCAGCTCGCCGAGTGGGTGCGCAGCGACGAAGCGCCGACAACGACCGAACTGATGCTCAGCCTGGAGGATGAGTCATGAAGGACGGCATCGAGTCTCTCGGTCGCGTCCGCATGAAGGGGATGGCGCTGCTCGCGGTGGCTTTCGTCGTCGGCGGGCTGGCAGGCGGAGCCGTCGAGCGCGTCCGCGCGGTAAAGAGCGCCCCGGCGTTCGGTCCCCCAGCCGGCGCGATGATGAGGCCGGGCTTCGGTAGAGAGGGTGAGCTACCGCCGATGTTCCTGAGACTCGACCTGACCGAAGAGCAGAGGACGCGCATCCACGAGATTCTGGAGGAATCCCGGCCACGGACCGAAGCCCTCATGGAGGAGATGATGCCGCGCCTGAAAGCGGAGACGGATTCCGTGCGTGAGCGCATCCGAGAGGTCCTCACGCCAGAACAGGCGGCGAAGCTCGACACCATCATGGAGAATTTCCCTGGGCGCCGCGGCCGCTTCAGACCCGGTGTTCGGTAGTCGGTATTCGGTATTCAGTATTCTGTCTACCGAAAACCGAAAACCGAGTACCGAAAACCGAATACCGAATAAGGGGAGAGTATCAGCTTGAATAGAGAGAAGACGCATATCCCGTGCGGCATGGTCGTCGGGTTGCTGGTTGTGGGGCTCGCGGGCTGTGGCGGTTCGGATATCGAGCCCGTGCCACCGGATCTTTCGGGCTCATGGGAGCTCAACGTCGCCAAGAGTGACCTGCCAGCCGAAGAGATCGAGGACGCGATGGTCGGTGGCTCGGCGAGCGGCTCGCAACCGCCAGCCGGCGGAGGTGGCAGAGGCGGAGGAGCCAGCGGTGGACGCGGCGGCGGACGCGGCGGAAGGATGGGCGGGATGAACCCGGAGCAAATGCGCGAGCGCATGCGCGAGATCATGGAAGCGGCTCGCGCCTTCACGATCACCCAGACGGACTCGACCGTCACGCTGAACGCCCGCTCCGGTCCGACCCGCGTGTTTTATACGGACGGCAGAAAAGTCCAACGGATGACGCGTGGCCTCGGCGAGGTCGAGGTCAAGGCGCGCTGGAAGGACGGGAAGCTACAGGTCGAGCAGAAGATGGAGTCGGGGTTGAAGATCACCGAGACGTACGAGCGCTCGGAGGACGGCGAGCGGCTGCAGGTGAACGTCAAGCTCAGCGGCGGCCGGTTGCCGCGCGACTTCGAATCACGACGCGTCTACGATGACGCCAGCGAAGGCGAGAAGAACGTGGGGGAGGACGCCGGGCAACAGTAAACGGCTGCGGTTCTGGCGGGCCCGGTTTACAGACTCCCGGTCCGTATCCGGGCCAACCTCCCCGAATAGACGATGGGGATGGCGATGAGCCTGCTGCCGCCTCGTCGCCGGAACTAACCCCTACTATATAGAAGGAGCTGGCGATCTGCGTCAGTCGGTCGTACCCGCCACGGTCGTCGCCGCGCGATCGATAGCATCCGCGACTCGTTCGAGCGCCTCTGAGACGAAGACGACCTGCTCGGCCATCTCCTCCCAGTCGCGCTGCTCGATCGCTTCTCGCACACCCGGCAGCGTCTTGACGCCGTACCCCGTGTAGAGCCCTGGCGCGTAGATCTGATGGGTGAACCAGGGCCGCCGCGGTAGTCCCTCGGGTCGCGTCATCAGCCTCTCGGTGGAGATGAGAATCCGGTTCAGAGATCCACGCGCGTCGCGGGAAAGCGAGCTCGAGACCGGATGGCCCAGAGCGGCGTCGTAGCCATCTGCGCTCACGAGAAGCACGCCCAACGCGTTCAGCAGCGGCGCGAAATTGAGATGGGGAACCGGGGCTTCGCGCTCGGGCGCCACGTAGGCGTGCGTAGGATCGGCGGCCAGCTCGTACGCCCTCGCATCGACCAACTGGTTCTTGAGCTCCGTGTCGTCGCGCATCGAATCGGCGAGCGCGACGACCTCGTCGACGTACTTGGAGACGTTGTCGGCGAAGTTGCCGAACTGAAACGGCAGAACGTCGGCATTGGCCAGGCGCAAGACCGCGCGGCCGCCCACTTGGGCGAGAGCTACCCCATAAGCGAAGCTGGGGTCGCCGAAGCGCGTGTAATGATCGAACGAGTCGTAGATGGAGTGGTACGAACCGCCGCTGCCCTCGCCCGTGAAACGGATGTCCAACGAGGCGATGCCCAGATGCTGCAGAAAGGGTGTGTAGTCGGATCCGGAGCCCAACGGATTGATGCGCAGATCCGAGCGCTCGATCGCCTCCGCATCACCGCCGACCATCCGCCTCGCGCGAGCTCGCTCGAGAACAGAGACGCCGGTCTGCGGGTCCGTCACCTCGCCGGCGACCTCGTTCATGAACCTCTCCAGCGTGTGCGACCCGCTCACTCGCAGGAATCCGCGTGTGTTGCTGTCCGAGTTGATGTAGACTACCGCCTTCTCCCGCAGCTCTTCAGCGTGCTCCTCGGCCCACTCGGTCGAGCCCAGCAGCCCGGGCTCCTCGGCATCCCAAGCGGCGTAGATGATCGTGCGCTTCGGCCGCCAACCCGTCTTCACCAGCTCGCCCAGCGCTCGCGCCTCCTCCATGACCACCACCATGCCGCTTATGGGATCGCGCGCGCCGAACACCCAGCCATCGAAATGGTTGCCGCGGATGATCCACTCGTCTGGATACTCGGACCCGCGAAGCCGGGCGATGACGTCGTAGGCGGGCGCGAGGTCCCAGTTGAACTCCAGCTTCAGATGCACCACGGCGGGCCCCGGCCCGATGTGGTACGTGATCGGAAGCGCCCCGCGCCACGCTGGCGGCGCGACCGAGCCGCCCATCGCTCTGAGGAGCGGTAAAGCGTCGGCGTAAGAGATCGGCAGCACCGGAATCTTCATGATCGTGGGCGATTCCTCGACCGACATGCGGCGTGCGCCCGGGGTCGCCCCCACGCCGGGCGTGAGCGGATCGCCGGGATAGGTCGGCATGTCGGAGACGGAGCCCCGCTGGCCGCCGTGCTCGCCTCGGTAAGCCCCCTCCGGATAGACGTCGCCCTGAAAGTATCCATCGTCGCGCGGATCGGAGTAGAGGATGCAGCCGATCGCCCCGTGCTCTGCGGCCACCTTGGGCTTGATCCCACGCCACGAGCCGCCGTAGCGCGCGATCACGATCTTTCCGGCGACATCGATTCCGCGGCGCTCTAGCTCCTCGTAGTCAGCGGGCACGCCTTGGTTGACGTAGACCAGCTCCGCGGTGACATCGCCGTCCGCCGAGTAGGCGTTGTAGAGCGGCAGCATATCCTGCCGGACGCCCGACGTCGCGTCCTCGGGCAGCTCCGGCTCCTCGAGCCGCGCCTGAAAGGGCTCGGGCTCGATCATCTCGAGGATGCGCGTCCGGGGCGTGGGGAAGAGGACCTGAAACTCCTCGATCGTGGTCTCGTAACCCCACGACCTGAATTGCGCCGCGATGAAGTCCGCTGTCTCCTTTGTGTACGGCGCGCCCACATGCCGTGGCTTCAGCGTCATCCGCTGCATCCAGCCGCGCAGGTTATCCACGTTAAGGTATGTATCGAACTGCTCCTCAAGAGCGAGCTCTCTCGCCGCGCCTTCCTGTGTGAAGCCGAGAATGACAGGCTCGTCAGCCTGTCGCGGAGACAGTGCCAGGAAGAACAGGGCGAGGCCGGCCGTGGCGATATGACGTGTGGGTTGCATGGCGCGCTCCCTAGATGATGAACTTTCGCGGGCCGCTGGGCCCGAGTGTGGATGTACGCGTATGGACGTTGAGGGTCAGGGCGGAAAGTCGCGCTTCCCCGCCGACGTGGCAAGCGCCCGGAGCGTGAGCGATTCGGGCGTGCGGAGATGTGAGGTGATATCTAATGCTGGGAAGAAGAACGCCGGGGTAAGCACGTCATGCCCACCCCGGCGCTCGACTGGATCATTACTACTGAATGACGATCGGTTCTACGGTGTTGCTTATGCTGAGCTTAAGTCGCGATCCGAACAGACCTCCCGCGATGTCGACGCGGTTGAATCTCTCAATCCTGACCCGCTCGTCGGTTCGCGGCTGAACGAAATCGAGGGGGACCTCGTAGCTGCCGCTGTCGATGACGCCCTCCGCGACGAAGTCACTCGTCTCCACGTCGGCGCCCGCCGCTTGTGCGGACCGGCTCCAGGTCACCATGAACGCCTGGTTCGCCGGGAGCGTATCGCCCGCTGCCGGGCTCACGATTGAATGCTGGTCGATTCCGCCCACGATCACGCCGCGCACCTCGTCGGCGTCTTTCGTGACGTCGAGCCGGTAATCGCCTGGCGCGAACGTGTTACGCGTGGCGGTGTAGTCTCCGCTCCCCGCTCCATCCTCGAGCAGATTGATCGTACCGAGGGTGCCGTTCACGATAGTGACGGTGGCCCCCGAGATCGAATTACCCTGATCGTCCCGCAGACTTACGTCGAAGTCCGTGACGAAACCGCCCGGCACGTTTTCCGCATCGATATCCGCCGTCACGCTCATCGTCTGCGTGCCCGTGCCGCCATCGTTGCTTGTTATGGCGGGCTCGACCGGATCGTCGCCGCACGCGGCCAGAATGATGGCGGCCGCGCCTACCCATGTCGCCAGTTTGTAACCTTTCATCTCTTTCAACCCTCCTTTGGACCCCGGGCCAATCGCCGGCGGGCGAGGCTTGTGGTCGTGGCTTGCTCTATAGGACAGAGGGGGTACTCAGGGGAGATCGGCGACCTGCTTCTCCGCAAGACTGGTGCCCTACGCCGCCGGCCCCTCAAGTCTAGAGACCACAGACAGATAGCCCCAAGTAGCCAGCAGATTCTAGGCCCGGAGAGGGGTGCCCCAACATTACAGAAGTTCCGCGGGAGGGCGCTCCACCAACCCGGTTTACGGCAATTTCTTGCAGGGAGAGGTGCAACTCCCGCACAAACCGCGCC
>CANPVX010000107.1 GCA_947581815.1 Candidatus Indicimonas acetifermentans
GGTCCTAACAGCTCAAGGGACAGCGGCACCACTCCCCCCCCTCACCCTTCACCCCCCCCCACCCCCTCAACCTTCAGCGAAGGTAGGTCTCGAAGAAGCCGGGCCCGCTCACGTTCACGCTGCGTCCGCCGATGACGCCGGCGAGCGAGAGCGTTCCGTACATCTGGGCGAAGTAAAGCTCGCCTTCGCCGCTCACGGAGAGTTTCGTCAGCGAAGATCTCTCTATGCGGATCAGAGCGCTGAGGGAGTCGGGTCCTCGGGCCGCCGTCCAGCTCAAAGTCTCGGGAACGTCCACCCTCTGTCCCCCAATCTCGACGGGGCGAGCTCCCGAGTAGACGAGTTCGTCGAGCCCCAGGACCGCCGCCACGCCGAGCGAGTCCACCACGTAGACGAGGAAGGGGATACCCCTGCGGCGTGCCGCTTCGGCCGCGGATCCGTGGACTCCGCCGTAGAGGACATCCAGGTCGCCCGCGTGAGCGATGCCCCAATCCCAGACCACCCCGCCCCAGGTGCCCCAGTTGTGGTCGTGATAGGCGATGGCGCCGTCCGCCGCGATGCAACGCTCGCCGACGCAGACGCTGCCGGTCGCGCGCGCGCGTAACGCGGCGACGACGTAACCGCTCAGCAGAGAATCGGAGGCGGCCAGCTCCGCGGGGGGGAAGAGGCGGTGGGGTTCGGGCGTGATCACGAGATCGACCTCGAGCGGGGCGGCGGCGTCGCCGTCGATCGGCGGAATTCGGGCCAGCACCTCATAGAGGAGCGGATCAGCTCGAAGGCGAACCGAGTTGGGCCCGAGCCGCAGCTCCGGCGACGTTTCGGAGAACGTGATCCGCTCCGGACCGAGCGTATCCGCGAACACGAGATCGCGCCCGTCCGGCGAGCGATAGCGCGCGAGCATCTGGCCGCCCCAGCGCTCGCCGCGGACGTCTCCGGCTATCATATAAGTCACGTAGAGCCAGCTCTCCTGCTCGGGCCAGAGCAGGTTGAAGTAGTGCCACTCGGCCCAGGTGCTGTCACCGCGGGCTCCGGCGGGCGGCAGATGAAAGCGATCGATCTCGGAGTAAAGTTGGGCGGGAGAGGGGCGCAGCCAGCGGCGGTCGGCTTCGCTATCCTCCCAGGCGCCGCTGAGCAGGTCCGGTTCCGCCTCCAGCGCTCGCGCGGCGGTCGGGATCTGAGCGCTGGCGCGAACGGTCAGCAGCGCCGCCCCCGCCTCCCCCGCCTCCCCCTCGCCCCCGCTCGCGTTCGGCCTGATGTAGATGGCGCGGTCGTCGATCCAGGGCGCCACGGCTTCCACCTGGCTGGCCAGGCGCGGCCCCGCGATGACTTCGCGCGCGACGAATCGCGACTGCTCGATCCCGAAGAAGATGGCTCCCCCCATGCGCAGCGTCTCGAGATCGACGCCTTGCGGCAGGACCGTAACGTCGCCGCCCCCCACCCACTCCTCGTCGCGTGCCTGCTCCACCATGACTTCGCCGATGGAGAGGAGCGCCAGCATCACCGAGACGCCGGCGGCGTAGGCGCCGACGAACACCGCCGACCGAACCGGACGTAGCGCCAGGTGGCGGAGGACGAGGCGGCCGATCATTCGCCGCTCCTCGGGCGGATCGTGCCGTCGCGCATCTCCCAGACCGCCGCCGGCGGCTGGGCCAGCGCGGGATCGTGGGTGACGACGACCAGGGTCGTGCCGTCCGCGTTCAGCTTGCGGAAGAGCTGCGCGATCTCCCCGCCGGTATGAACGTCGAGCTCGCCGGTGGGCTCATCGGCCAGAACGAGCGCCGGCCGATTCGCCAGCGCCCGCGCGATGGCGACCCGCTGCATCTCGCCGCCCGACAACTCGCCCGGCCGGTGCTCGATCCGCTGGGCGAGACCGACGTACTCCAGCAGCTCGCGAGCGCGCGCTGTTCTCTCCCGGCGGCCGGCGCCCAGCTCCGCCATCGGCAGCTCGACGTTCTCCTGCGCCGAAAGTGCAGGGAGCAGATGAAAGCGCTGGAACACGAAGCCGACGTGCTCCAGTCGCGTCCGGGTGAGATCGCGGTCGCTGAGCCGGCGGGTATCCTGTCCCAACAGATGAACGCTGCCCGCCGTCGGCAGATCGATCCCGCCCAGCAAGTTGAGCAGGGTCGATTTGCCGGAGCCGCTCAGGCCCAGCACGGCGATGTAGTCGCCTTCGCGCACGGAGAGGGAAACGCCGCGCACGGCGGGAACGCTCACCGAGTCGCGGCGGTAGGTCCGCTCCAGGTCGCGCGCCTCGACGACGACCGGCTTCATCTTCATATAGACTCCCGCAACGCGCCGGCGATGTTCACGTTGGCCGCCCTCCAGGCTGGATAGAGGCCGCCCACGAGGCCCGTCGCCATGAGCAGCGCGACGGCGAGCCCGGCGTCGCCCGGCCGCAGCACGAAGAACGAGACCTCCAGCGGAAGCCCGGGGAAGCGCGTCAGGATCGAGTCCAAGTAGCGGGCCACGATCAAGCCGACCCCGAGGCCGGAAATCGTCCCGGCCCCGACGATGATGAGCCCGCTCCACGCCACCTGGATCAGCATGCGCCTTCGGGTCACGCCGATCGCGCGCAGCGCCGCTATCTCACTCCAGCGCTCGTTGACCGACAGCGTCATCAGCGTCGCGACGAGCAGGAAGGCGACGGCGAGGCTGACCGTGCCGAGGACGAGTGAGAGCTGTTTGAAATAGGTGAGTCGGTCGCCCGCGGCTTCGATGAGCTCTGGGATCGCATAGATGTCGGCATTCATCGTCCGCGCGCGAAAGTCGCGCGCTACGTCGTACGCGTCCGCGTCGCCGGCGATGCGCACCAGGATCAGCGCCGCCGGTTGAAGCGAGGCGCCGGCCATCGACCACAGATCCTCGAGCGGCGCTGCCAGGTTGAACGCGCCCTCGGCCGAGAACACGAATTGGGCGATGCCCACGACCCGCATAACCCGCCGCCGCCGCGTGCCGCCGGTCGCCGGGTCGGGCGCGAGCCCCAGCCATATCGTGTCACCGGTCTGTGCCTCGAGCGCCTCCGCCAGCGCCGGGTTGAGCAGAACTTCGCCGGGCTGTGCCGGGCGCCCTTCTCGGATTCGGAGTATGGGAGCAGCGCCCGCTGGTACGCCGAGACCGAACGTCGCCAGCGGTCGCCCTCGGTCCGGGCCCGCATGCGCGCCTGATGATACGTAGACGGTTACACCCCAGATGGGCTGGGCCTCCTCGACACGTGGGTCGGCTCGGAACGCCTCCGCGAGCGCTAAGGAGTGCGGGATGCCTGACGCGCTCTCGAAGGGCAGCAGCCCGCGCGGCGTCGCTCGTACCTGATAGCCCGTCGACTCGAGGATCCCGGCGAGGCTTTGCTGTAAGCCCTCCGAGAGCATCACCATGTCGATCAGCGTCGCTGCGGCGACCATGACGCCGGCGACGAACAGAGCCAGTCGCCGCGGTCGCCGCACGAGGGTGCGCCAGGCCAGGGACAGGGCGCTGCTCACGGCTCTCTCAAGCGCAGTGGTGTCGACCTGACCATCTGCCAGCCGGTGAACACGCCGATCACCACTCCGGTGAGCGTGCCGATGGCGGCGACGATCAGTGCCAGCTCCGGCGTCACGCGCGCGAACGCGAGCGTCGTGTCGTAGACGTGGCGGAAGTAGGCGTTGATCACTCCGGACCCCGCCCAGCCTATCGCCAGGCCGGCGGCGGTGCCGATGGCCGCCATGGCCAGCGTCTCGGTGAACGTCCAGAGGAAGAGCGTGCGCCGCGAGATCCCGATCTCTCGCATGGCGGCGCCCTCCAACCGCCGCTCCTCGATCTTCAGCACGACGAGACACAGAAGGAACACGGCGCTGCCGCTGATGGTGATCCCGGCGAGCGCCCTATGGAAGCGGGAGACGACGCGGAAGGTCTCCGAGGCGGCGTCGGCGACCTCCTCGCTCGCGTGCGCCTCCGCCCCGAAGGCCAGGCGATCGATCTCGGCCATGACGGCGTTCCGGTCGGCCCCTGGGCGGAGGCTCACGCTGAACCGGTCCACGCGGTCGCGCGCTCCGAGTAGATCTTGCAGGTCTGGAATGTGGAGGATGGCGCGATAGTCGCGCAGCGTAACCGTGGACGGATCCGCGGGGCGTCGGTACGTCCCGGCCACGACGAAGCGCCGCTCCGCGCTCCCGAGGCTCGCTACCCAGACCGTGTCGCCGGGATCGAGGCTGAGCGTTCGGGCGGTTCGCGCTTCCAGGAGGAGCTCGGGCAGCGGAGAATCCTGGGCGTCACCTACCGACGCGAGCGCGACCAGCGCTGTGAGGATGATGATCATCGAGCGGGAAAGTAACCTCTCGCCTCGCCCCTTGCCGCGCCCTGACCATCGTCATCGTCGACGATGGTGATGGCTATGGATGGAGCAAGGAGCCCAAAAAAAGGGAGGGCTCCGTTTTCACGGAGCCCCCCTCGTGTTCAGGTGCAGAGGTCTAACTAATTCTCTTCCACCGGCAACATGATCTGCGCCTTGAGCGCGCGCTCGATCCGGGCCCGCGTCTCGTCGAGATGCGCCTCGGTGAAATCATCAAGCCCGCCTTGCTCGAGTGCGCCGTCGATTCGCACCGATATCCGCTTCATGTGCAGACGTGCCAGCGACCGCGCGTCGGCGGGCACCGGAGTCCCAGAATCGTCTGCGAGCGCGAGATCGATCAGCATGTCCGCGTGAGCCCGCTGCAGGTTGCGGCGGAACGAGTTCACCGACCGGGCGCGACTCCCGCTGATCTCGGACCAAGAAGCGTCGGTCAGCTCGCTGAACAGCTCGGCTGCGGTGTACGCTTCGCCCGGCGTCCTCAGCTCGTTATCGATCAGCCGCTGGATGCGGACCGGCTCGAGGAGCTGGGCCATCAGGGTGGACTGGATCGAGATCACCGTCTGGTGCACCGGGAAATCGACCGGGAACGGCCGTCCCGTCGACCAGTCCGACCAGCGGTTAGGCATCAGCTTATTGAGTGTGCTGGGATTGAACTCGAACGCATCTTCGGCGAATGCTTGATCCACCAGCAGCTTCACAGCCGATCGCTGCATCGCCGGATCGACCGGCGTGAAGGGCAGCCGGCTGCTTCCTCTGTGGTCGCGGACGAAGTACAGGCCGCCCACGGTGCGCGTCACCGGCATCAAGCTGCGGAAGCGCTCGAACATCATGGACTGCGTTGCGAAACGCAGCCGCTGGTACCCCTCGCCATCGGCGATCAGTCGGTTCTCCAGCTGGGGCGTCACACGCGCCACTAACTCGGCGCGCTCCCTCGCCCAATCCACCGGCTTGGAGCCCATGTCCCAGGCGCTGTTGAGGGGATCGACGGCATACGGTCCGATCCAGTTGTCCTCGTCGCTGCCGTAGGTCAAGTACGGGTCGGACCCCTCCGCGGCGATCTTCCCCAGATACGGAAGCTCGTCCTCCGGTTTGTACTGCCCGGAGGCCACGCTCATGCCGTTCGTGGCAACGCCGCCGTGCAGGACGTCCTCGTAAGCATAACGAATGGCCCACACGTCGTAATCGCCCACGACGGTGTTGTAGTAGTCGCCCTGATCCTTCGGATCGGGAGCGATGTTGACGGTCCCGTAGTCCATCACCGAAACCATGAGGCCGTGCTCGCTCGTGAACGTCACGTCGTTCAGCTTGTCGAACGGGATCCCGGTCGACGCCCGGAAGTTGTGGCGCAGAGCGAGTGTGTGCCCCACCTCGTGCATTATGAGGTCGGCGATGGCCGGGCCAATGTACTCCGGCGGCATCGGCTCGCCGGGATCGAGGACTCCAAGCCCGATCAGCGCCGCGTACTGCGTTGCCAGATCGTGAGCTTTACCCATCTGCGCCAGGCAGACGTACTGCGCCTCCTCCGGCGGCAGGTTGAGCAGCATTTCTTGAGCTTCCATGTAACTGTCGATCATCGCCTGCGGCGTGCCCATCCGTTGCCAACGGCCGAGCCAACCCCTGACGAACGACCAGGAGATCAGGATGTCTGCGTTCAGCTGCTCTCCCGTCCGCGGGTCGGACTGCGACGGCCCGATGGCGTAGCCCATGTTGTAGCCTGGAGTCCAGGCGATCGTCGAATAGCGAATGTCCTGCGGGCTCCAGTCCGGGTCCTCCTCCACAGTCGGCGCCTGCCTGGCGACGATGGCGTTCTTGAACCCGGCCGCCTCGTAAGCCTTGTTCCAGCCCTCGATGCCTTGCTTGACGTACTGCCGGTATTCCAGCGGCACGCTGCGGTCGATGTAGAAGACGATCGGCTTCACGGGCTCGGAGACCGCGGCCGCCGGATCCTGCTTCTCGAGACGCCAGCGCCGCACGTAACGGTGGAAGACGCTGGTCTCTTGATCGCGCGAGAAGTCCTCGATCGCAACGATGAAGTGGCCTACGCGGTCATCCGCCAGACGCGGAGTCATCGGATCTTCCGGGAGCGCGAACAGCGAGTAGCGCACCCCCACCGGGATCGAGCGGTAGTCGGAGACGCCCGCGCCCCCGAATCTGGGGAAGTCGCTCGCCTTGTAGGTCAGCATCGCGTCGATCTCGACGTTCTTCGGGAACGCCTTCACCTCGGAGACGTAGCTGCGCTTCTTGTCGAAGTTCACCGGATGGTCGCCATACCACCGCTTCAGCCGCCGGCCGACGTCCGCATAGTCGGAAACGAAGAAGCTCGTCACGTCGGCGACCAGGTTCTTCGTCTCTTCCTGCTCCGCCTTGATTGGAAACGCGCCGATGATCGAGTTTCCTTTGTTGTCCTTCAACCCTTCCGCTATCGGGCTGCCCGGATCCGCCGTGAAACGCGTGTTGCGCTCGATCAACAGGATCTGGTCACCCTGGCGCTCGAATACCATGAGCTGGGTCGACGACAGCCGTAACCCGTTCTGAACGTTGAAGTCGCCCACCCCGCGGCTGTAATGCATCACCAGGCCGAACTCCATATCGAGCTGATCTGGCTTTAGCTCCAGGAACAGCGTGTTGTCACGCTTTTCGTGGAACGTGAAGTAGCCAGCCAGCTCCTCCGTGTCCTTCAGGACCTCGGCGTATGGCTTGAACGGGCCATTGTCCTTCTTAGCCCCATTGCTGGCGGTTTGTTTGGATGGGGATGACTGCTCGGAGGGGGGGTACACCTGGACGCATGCGGCGACCAAAACCGCCAGAGCCGTCCCGGTCAGGCGGGGGGAGCCAAAGAGCTTCATGGCGCAGAACTCCTTTTTGTAATGTAACTTATGGGCCAGAATGAAGTAAAGACCGCTGATCTTGGATTACCGACTGCTCCATGTCAATAAGCGTGCCGGGGGCCGACCCGCGACCGCGGCGCCACGGTGGCGCTGCCCCTTCTAGGGGGGTCTGGCACAATCGCGGCGCTCTACGGTCTACGGGTCCCGATACGGGTTTGTATTAATAGACACTTAAGCGGCGCGAAGGGTTGCCACGCTCTTTTCAGGCGGTGGAATGGTGGGGTCTTCGAGTTTATGGACGGCTTGTGCCCGATCGTCTAGCGAGGCGGATGCCGCGCGGCTCCAACGCGATCCTACCCCACGTTCTACACCACAGTCCCAGGAACGCCCGCATAGCATAAAGCCTTTCGCCGCATTACAGGTGCGGTGCGCTCCTTCCGCGACGTTGATCCTCGCCCCGTAGCACCCCATCTTGTAGCATACCCAAAATCACACTGACTCTCGCAGGCACTAGCATGTCGGGTTTCAAGCGGCTCATCCACGAAATCCACCGTAGGTCGCTCTGGCAGGTGATCGACTAGTGTCTGAGCTACTTGAGCGACTTCGTGCGGCTTTGAGCCCCCAGTATGAAGTCGAGCGCGAACTGGCGAGCGGTGGCATGGGCACGGTGTTCCTGGCCCACGATCCCCAGCTCGACCGTCGCGTGGCGATCAAGATCCTCAAGTCCGAATTCGCCAGCGACACGGCTTCTGAGCGCTTCCTACGCGAAGCTCGCACTCTCGCACGCCTCAGCCATCCGAATGTTGTGCCCGTCTACCAGGCCGGTGAGGCCGACGGCATCTCCTACTACG
>CANPVX010000108.1 GCA_947581815.1 Candidatus Indicimonas acetifermentans
ATGGCGTGCACGACGAGAGCTGGCCGAATGCTGGCTGCGCGCCACGTGATCCAACCGAGCGGCAAGCTCCAGACGAGGAAGAACATCATCGCCGGCCAGCCATGCAAAAGAGCGAAGGGAATCGCCGCCATGGCGATGGCGCTCCAGGGTCGGAGGCGCCTCTCGAGGGTACCTTGAAGAAGGCCGCGGAAGAGCGCTTCTTCGACGAGCGGCACCACGAGTGCGATCGTCAGCGCCAGAACGATGCGCTCTCCGGTAGTTCCTCCGCCGCTCACCAGCTGGATGTCGCGTGTCGAAGGACCTATCAGCAGCGTGGCGGCGAAGTTCGCGATAAGGAGGGCCACGCCCAGCTGCACGGCGAGCGGGTAGGCGGCGTTGTCGACGCGCGCGAGCCTGAACGTATCTGAGAGGCTATAGCCCGCGAGGAATAGAAAGGCGGCAACGCCACTCAAAAGGACAACCTCTGACAACAGGAGGCCCACGATCTGGGGCAACCCAAGAAGATTGGCGAGCACGAATGTGCTCGTGAAGAGCAGGAAGCCGACGATGAATGCCGCGAGCGTTATGCCGTACCCCGGAGCCGTGGCCAGCGGCTTCTGGGTCGCGAAATCGGAGTAGAAGCTGGCTCCCTCTAAGCCGTCCGGCTCGTCGCCCGCGTGGTATCGTTCAGTCGGGTCGTGGTTCATCTGCCGCGCTAGAGATTAGGCACTTCTCGTCGAGGTCTTGTGGGTGCGGGCGCCAGGCAGGAGCCTGCGGGCGATCACGCGTCGGGCATGAAAGATATTGCAGACCGCTTAGCCCGTAAGCCCCCACGATCATTTTAACGTTCTGATCCGCCGGAGCGTCTAGACTATAGAGCCAGAGCGGCGAGTTGCTTCGACGCGCTGACCCGGACGAGAGGCGATCGATGATGGGGCGTTTCATCCTACTTACAGCGTTGTTGACGTTCGCCGGGTGGCTCCAGTCAGGAAGTGGAGAATCTGCGGGGGTGCAGGTGACTGGAGCGCCCGGCGAACTATCCGAACGTGAAGCGGCCGTTCATGTACTGAACAGGCTGGGTTACGGACCGCGGCCTGGAGACGTTGAGCGGGTGCTCGCTATAGGAGTTGACGCCTACATCGAAGCGCAACTCCGGCCTGCAGGAGTCACCGAGAACCCGACCCTGGAGCGGCGACTCGCGAGCTACGCCGCGACCGCTATGACCCAGGCCGAATTGCTCGATAAGTATCCGCTGCCGCAGCGGATGCGACGCGAGATGCGGATGAGCGGTGGTGAGATCGACACGGCGGCGCTCCGCCGGGCCGCGCGCGCGTCGTACGCTCCCGTACGGGAGCTCGGGCAGGCGCGACTGACCCGCGCCATCTACAGCGAACGGCAGCTTCAGGAAGTCATGGTCGACTTCTGGTTCAATCACTTCAATGTTTTTGCGCGCAAAGGGGCCGTACGTCTCTTGCTGGTCGAGTACGAGCGAGACGTGATCCGACCGAACGCGCTCGGAAACTTCCGCGAGCTGTTGGGTGCGGTGGCACGAAGCCCCGCCATGCTCTTCTACCTGGACAACTGGATGAGCGCGGCTGCAGAAGATGCACCGCGAGCAGGGTTACCGCCGAGCCGAACCAATCGTGGGACGGCGCGAGGCGGCCCGGGAGCGCGGCGCGCGAGGGGTCTCAACGAGAACTACGCTCGTGAGCTGCTGGAACTTCACACGCTCGGCGTCGACGGGGGTTATACGCAGGACGACGTCGTGGAAGTCGCCAGGGCGTTCACGGGTTGGACGATAGATCTTCGTCGTGGTGAATTCGTATTCAGGCCGTTTATGCACGACGCGGGCAAGAAAGTGGTGCTGGGACACGAGATCGCCGGTGGAGGAGAGGTAGAAGACGGCGAACGGGTCCTTGACCTCGTGGCCCGGCACCCTTCCACTGCGCGCTTCATCTCCTACAAGCTAGCCGTGAGGTTCGTGAGCGACGAGCCGCCGGCGGCGCTCGTTGAGCGCGCGGCGGCGACTTTCACCGAAACGGACGGAAACATACGCGAGGTCGTTCGCACCATCGTCATGTCACCCGAGTTCCTCAGCCGCGAGGCGTATCGGGCAAAGGTGAAGACGCCGCTGGAGTGGACGGCCGGTAGCGTGAGGGGGTTGGGCGTGGACGTCGAGAACATGCGCCGTCTGATGGGCGTGCTTCAACGCCTTGACCAACCGCTCTACGGCTACGGGCCGCCCACCGGTTACCCGGACGTAGCGGAAGCCTGGGTCAGCGCCAGTGCCCTACTGCAGCGTGCGCAGCTGAGCCGCCGAATCGGAACGGCTGGATCACAGCGGGGGCGCTGGGGGGGGGAGGCAGGCGCTGAAGCCGATCGAGTGGATGCGGTTCTGGAGCGGTTGCTTCCCGGCGTAGAGACAAAGCGATTGAAGCGCGTGATAGAGTCGCAGGTCGAGGCGTCAGCGCCCAGAGAAGGGGGGAGGCTGGCGACGGCGATCGCCCTGACGCTCGCTTCGCCGGAGTTCCAGAGGAAATGAGAACGGCTACTGGAGAGCTAGGAAGGAAATGAAGCGTAGAGTTTTCCTCAAGTCTGGCGCGCTGGCGTTCGTGACGCTGGGGCTGACACCGGGGTTCGTCTGGAGAACGGCCTGGGCCGAGACGGGCCGGCGTCGCAAGACTTTGGTCTGCATCTTTCAGCGGGGCGCGGTGGACGGACTCAATATGATCGTTCCGTTCGGCGAGCGCTCGTATTACACCATGCGGCCGCGCATCGCGGTTCCACAACCCGGAAACCGGGAGGATGCGGCTCTCGACCTGGATGGGTTCTTCGGGCTCCATCCTGCCCTGGCGCCGCTGAACGATCTCTACGCCCGGGGATTGCTGGCTCCGGTGCAAGCCGTGGGCTCTCCGAGCGCGACCCGCTCCCACTTCGACGCGCAGTACTTCATGGAGACCGCCCTGCCCGACGTGAAGTCGAGCAGAGACGGCTGGCTGAACCGGGCGCTGGCCGAATCGCAATGTTGCGATCCAGAGGGGCACAAGTTTCTGCGCGCGGTGGCGTTGGGCGATAGGCTCCCGGTCGCGTTGACGGGTGAAGAGGTTGCTCTGGCGATCTCCGACTTAGACTCATTCATGGCTATGTCGGGGCCGTCGGCGAGTCTGGGAGCCTTTGAAGCTCTTTACGACGAACAGGGATCGGACGTCGTGCTGGGCGAGGCCGGGCGCGACGCTGCGAACGCCATAAAGTTGCTGCGCGAGCACGATCCGCGGGCCTACCAGGCGAACGTGGACTACCCGCCGAGCCCCTTCGGCCGCTCCATGCTGCAGATCGCCCAGCTGATCAAGGCCGATGTCGGTCTGGAGATCGCGTTCGCGGACGTAGGTGGATGGGATACCCATGTGAATCAGGGCGGCGCGCGCGGGCAGCTGGCGAACCGGCTGCGCGACTTCGGCAATTCCATCGCGGCCTTCTGCTCCGACCTCGGAGACCGGATGGAGGATGTCGTCGTCCTGACCATGTCAGAGTTCGGGCGCACGGCTCGAGAGAACGGCAACGCCGGGACAGATCACGGCCACGCAAACTGTATGTTCGTGATCGGCGGAAGCGTCCGCGGAGGTCGCACCTACGGAGACTGGCCGGGACTCGACCGTTCGCAGCTCTACGAGGGACGCGACCTGGCGCTGAGCCACGACTTCCGCGATATCTTCGCCGAGATCGTAGCCGCACACCTCGGCGTCGAGAACCTCACCAAGGTCTTCCCCGGTTACCGCGTCGACGCGTCGAAATTCCTCGGCTTCCTCGGCTAGCCGGCCGGCCGTTCGTTCGATTGACGAGCGCTTGCGCCACCCCTACTCTGCCTAAGACCCAGCCATCTCATCGTTCTTAGACGTACTGTGGTCCCGAATGCGAGGGAGGTAGGCGAGATGAAACTCTCCATCAAGTCCCTGGCCATCACCGCCGGTATCCTTTGGGCCGGCGCGGTTTTCATCACTGGCATCGCTCATCTGGCCTGGCCCAGCTACGGCGCCGAGTTCCTGGGCATGGCCGCCTCGGTCTACCCGGGGTACAGCGTGGGCGGCTTCGGGTCGGTGATCGTGGGCACGCTCTACGCCGCCCTGGACGCGGCGGTCGGCGGCGCGATCTTCGCCTGGCTCTACAACAAGCTGGCGGCCCCCGCCCCCGCCCCCGCCCCCGCCCCCGGGCCGGTCGCCTGACCCTTCCAACCCTGGGCCCGCACAAGCAGTCTAAGGGGGCGGAGGGGCGGCCCCAGCATAGGCCGCCCGTAGGCCTTTCAGCGGAGGATTCCCATGGGTTCAAGAGCTCTAACCGCTGCGCTCGGCGCCGCCCTGCTCACGCTGGCGGCGCAGCCGGCGGAGGCCCAGCAGGAATGGTCGTTCGAGGGCGATCGGCTGCTCGTCACCAACCTCGCAGGGAAGATCACGGTGCGAGGGCACGACGGCTCGCGGATCATCGTCCGTGCCACACCCGGAGGGAGCGACGGGGAGAAGATCTTGTTCGAGGTCAAGCGCGGGGGGCGGGCCGAGTTCCACGCCGTCTACCCACTTGGCGAGGCGACGCGCTTCGAGTACCCGGAATTCCGCGGCCGTACGCGGTTCCAGTTGAGGGGCTGGTTGGAGGAGAGCAACATGCTGCGTGACATCTACGCCGATATCTCCGGCCGTGAGAAGATCGAAGTCGGCAGCGATGTCGGTGGCGACGCGATGGAAGCCTGGGCCGACCTGGAAGTGCTGCTGCCGCGAGGCGTAAGCACGCGCGTGAGACTGGCCGTGGGGGAGATCGACGCCAGCGATGTCGAGGCCTCGCTCGACCTCGACACGCACAGCGGTAGCATCGACGCCAGGAACATCACGGGCGACACCCGGATGGATACAGGCAGCGGAAGCGTGAGCGCGACGACCATCCGCGGTTCCCTCAACATCGACACCGGCTCCGGACGGGTAGAGGTGAGCGACGTCCAGGGCGATGATGTCTTGATTGACACGGGCAGCGGCAGCGTCACCGTGAATGGGGCATCAGCGCGACGCCTCGAGATCGATACGGGGAGTGGATCGGTGCGGACGGAACGGATCGATGCCGGCAGTACGAATATCGACACCGGATCCGGATCTGTGACGCTCGACTTGATGAGCCTGGACGACGGCCGGCACGTGATCGATACCGGAAGCGGCAGCGTCACCGTCAGGCTTCCAGCTGATGCGTCGGTTCGAATAATCGCGGAGACGGGGAGCGGCGGCATCACACTCGACGTACCGAACGCGATATTGAAGAGAATGAGCCGCGACGAGATCGATCTCCAGCTAGGCGACGGCCGGGCTCGACTCGAGATCG
Organism: Candidatus Indicimonas acetifermentans; assembly: GCA_947581815.1. Classification (GTDB taxonomy): domain Bacteria; phylum Gemmatimonadota; class Gemmatimonadetes; order Palauibacterales; family KS3-K002; genus Indicimonas; species Indicimonas acetifermentans. The sequence goes on from CANPVX010000108.1 coordinate 5,335, forward strand.
ACACAGGCTCCGGAGGCGTACGGATCGAGAGCCGCGGATAGACCGATTCGCTGGCCGGAGCTTCCGGTCTCCCAATCACCATCTTCGTCCCCATCGTCATCGTCATCCCGTTCGATGGAGAGGGATGGGGATCGCATGATCAGATACCGACGAGGCTCCGGTGGTGGAGATACGCGCAGCGGCTGAATTCCTGGCGTATTTTCAAAGAGTCCGTGGGCGCACAGATCGCGTCATCCGCTGCATCCCTCCAGAGCATATCGAATGGACTCATAAGCCCGGTGCCTTCACCTTCGGAGACATCGTTCGCCACCTCGGCGCCATGGAACGCTACATGTTCGCCGAAAATGTGCGCGGCAAGCCCAGCATCTATCCCGGCCACGGTCACGAGCTGGCAGACGGATACGAACAGGTGCTCGATTTCTTCGCCCGGATGCACGCGGAGTCGGTTGCGATCTTCGAGGAGCTGACGCCGGATGACTTAGTGCGAAAGTGCGAGACGCCTGCCGGCGTGAGCCTCCCCACGTGGAAGTGGCTCCGGGCGATGATCGAGCACGAAGTTCATCACCGGGGACAGATTTACCTCATGCTCGGCATACTCGGCGTGCCCGCGCCACCGCTCTACGGGCTCACATCCGAAGAGGTGCGAGAGCGAAGCCGCTCCGATTAGCGCTCAAATTTCTGCCTGAACGCGCTTGCCGGGGATCATCCACTTCCACAGCCACAGCCCCAGGAGCGCGTCCACCAGGAAGTGGGCCGCGATCGAGGGCCAGAGACCGGCTCCGAGGATCACGGGCAGCGTCAGAACCATACCTATCAAAGCGGCGCGGGCCATGCCGACCTGGCCCTGATACCCGTGCAGCACGCCAAACGCAAGGTTAGCGATGACCGCGGCCCACCATCCGCTCCCCGTCCAGGCCGCCAGGCCCGCTACGGCGAAGCCATGGTAGGTGAACTCTTCTCCCAGCCCGGCCGCGGCGGACAGCGCCAAGAACAGCCTCCGTTCTCCTCGTTCTCTCGGCATCAGATGATAGGTCAGCCGCGACTCCTCCACACCGAAGGCCGCCGCGGCTCGCGTGATCGCGAAATTGCCCGCAAGGGCCCCCAGTGCCGTCGCGCCCGTCCAGGCCAGGAAGCGCAGGGCATCGACTTCGTGCAGCCCGACCGCAGCCAGGGGAACGCCTTCGATCCATAGAGCGAGCCAGACCAGCGCCCCCAGCGCCAGGGTGCCGACGACGCCCGACAGGTAGAGATCGCGCCTGGGAGGGAGCGGGATGCTGCGATCGATGGGCTGAAGGACGGCGATGATCGGCACGCCGACGAGCAGGCCGAAGAGGAAGAGCCGGCCCACCCAGCCGAGCTCGATCGCCGGGGCCAGGTCGGTCATCATATTATCATGGAGCGGCTATACAGGGGTCTCCTCATGAGGAACAAGATCGAGCACACGGCGACGTACCTCAAGCGCCGGCTTAAGACCGCGGCCGCGCGTGATGGCGGCGTAGGGGCTCTCACCCGTCTAACAATCAGACCGAGCGAAGCCCAATCTCCCGCCGGGTCCCCCGGCCGACCCTGGAACCGGGGGTTCGTCAACGCAGGAGGCACCCCGGCCCACGAGCAAAGCCAATTATTGCAATGAGATGCAGGATCAACGCTGGGTGACGTGGACGCTGATCATCGGCGGCGGAGCGCTGCTGTACATCTTTTTGGGAGCCCAGATGTACCTCGGCTTCCGCAGCTGGTGGATGCCCATCGGCTGGGGCGAGGCCCTTCTTTGGGCGGTCCCGGACTTCCTCATCTGGGCGCTGCTCATCCCCTACATCGTCTGGTTCTCCCGGCACACCCCGCTCGACCGGCGCACCTGGCTGCGCGCCGTGCTCGTTCACTTGGCGGCCGCGGCCGCGTTCTCCTTCTTCGCGCTCTGGCTGCGCTACGGCTTCGAGGCGGCCACCGATTGGTCCCGCGGCGCCCCCAACCTGCTGACGCAGGGCTTCTTCCGGATGGGGATCAGCTTCCCATCTGGAATCATGCTCTATTGGACGGTGCTCGGTGTCGATCACGCGCTGCGCTACTACGGGAAGTTCCGGGAGGGCGAGCTCAAAGCCGCGCAGCTCGAGGCGCAGCTGGCCAGAGCCCAGCTCGAGGCGCTGCAGATGCAACTACACCCGCACTTCCTTTTCAACACCCTGAACTCCATCGCTGTACTGATGCGCAAAGATGTGGATGCGGCGTCCCGCATGCTGACCCGGTTGAGCGATCTTCTGCGTATCACTCTGGAGAGCACAGGGACGCAACTGGTACCGCTAAAACACGAGTTGGACCTCTTACACGGATACCTCGAGATCCAGCAGACCCGGTTCAGAGATCGGCTTAGAGTCGAGTTCTCCATCGATCCGGAAGTTCTCGATGCGCGTGTCCCAAACCTCATCCTACAGCCTCTGGTGGAGAACGCGATCCGCCATGGAATCGCTCCGCGTGCGACCCCGGGACGGGTCCAGATCAGCGCTGATCGCGACGATGGGATGCTGTGCCTCGGAGTGCGCGACGACGGGCCCGGCTTGAGTCGGACTGCCAAAGCGAGAGGACGCGGCGGCACCGGAATAGGCTTGTCCAATA
>CANPVX010000109.1 GCA_947581815.1 Candidatus Indicimonas acetifermentans
CACTCGAGCGCTATGGCACCGACCAGCCGGATCTGCGTATTCCCTGGGAGCTTCTCGACGCAAGCGAAGTCTTGCGCGACAGCGGGTTCCGCATATTCAGCGGAGCCCTTGAAGCCGGGGGCCGGGTGCGAGGCTTCCTCGTGCCCGAGGGCGCGGGGCTGAGCCGCAAAGCGCTCGATGCGCTGGATCATGTTGCCAGGGAGGCCGGAGCGCCCGGCGCGCTCTGGACGAAGCTGACGGAATCGGGCGCCCAAGGAGGCATCGGCAAGCAGCTGTCGGAGGGGGAGCTCGACGGGCTCAAGGCCTTATTCTCCGGAGGCGATGGCGATCTGCTTGTGTTTGTCGCCGGGGCCGACGAAATCGCCGGCGCCGCTCTGGACGCGTTGAGAAGGCACCTGGCGTCTCTGATGGGTCAGGTACAAGCCGGCGACCGTTTCGTCTGGGTGACGCAGTATCCGCTCTTCGAGCGCGACCCGAACACCGGGGAGCCAACGCCGATCCACCACCCGTTCACGTCGCCGTTGCCGGAGGATGTAGAGAAGCTGGAGAGAGAGCCGCTGGCGGTGCGTTCGCGGGCCTACGATCTGGTGTACAACGGATCGGAGTTGGGGAGTGGCAGCATCCGGATCAACGATCCGGGGCTCCAGCGGCGAGTCTTCGCCGCGCTGGGGATCGGTGAGGAGGAGGCCGAGGAAAAATTCGGTTTCTTGCTGGAGGCCTTCAAGTACGGGGCGCCGCCTCATGGCGGCTTCGCGTTGGGGCTGGACCGGATCGTCATGCACTTGACGGGTAGCGCGTCGTTGCGGGATGTGATCGCGTTCCCCAAGACCACTGCGGCCCGAGCCCTGATGGAAGGTGCGCCGGGGCCCGTCGCAGCTGAGGATCTCGCAGAGTTGGGGCTACGCGTAGTGGAGAAGGCCGATGCCTGACTCGACGACGGAGTCTTCCCAGATCGTCCAGCATCGACTGCCCGCGGAGGGCGCTGACCAGCTGATCCTGGCGGGCGTGAACGATGCCAATCTGTCGGAGCTTGCCGAGGTGTGCGGCTGCCGCGTCGTTCTGCGTGATGACCACGTCGTCCTCTCGGGCTCGCTGGCCGAGGTCGAGCACTGCAGCCCGATCGCGCGGCGCATGATCGACCTGGCGCGATTGGGGACGCCGTTCCCCGCGAGCGACGTTCGGCGCTTCGCCGATGTCGTCGAGTCCAGCGAGGACGTCGCACCCAGCGCTCTCGATGAGAGCAAGATCATTCTACCGGGCTCACGCAAGATCATCACGCCCAAGTCGGCGGGCCAGAAGGCCTACATCGATGAGATGGCTCGCAACGATATCGTCATCAGCATCGGGCCGGCGGGCACCGGCAAGACGTACCTGGCGGTCGCCATGGCCATCGACTTGCTGCATAAGAAACGTCTGCGGCAGATCGTCCTCGTGCGGCCTGCGGTGGAAGCCGGTGAACAGTTAGGGTTCCTTCCGGGTACTCTGGAGGAGAAGGTCGATCCCTACCTGCGGCCGCTCTACGACGCGCTGGGCGATATGATGCCCTCCGACCAGATTCGCAGGGCAATCGAAAACCGTAGCATAGAGATCGCGCCGCTGGCCTATATGCGGGGCCGCACGCTGTCCGACGCCTTTGTGATACTCGACGAAGCCCAAAACGCGACGACCGCTCAGATGAAGATGTTCTTGACGCGCCTTGGTCTGAATTCGAAGGCCGTCATCACAGGCGACAAGACGCAGATCGATCTGCCGCACCGGAGGGATTCGGGGTTGCTCGAGGTCGAGCGCATCCTGAAATCGATCGATGGGATCTCGATCGTCTACCTGGGTGAGCACGATGTGGTCAGGCACCGGCTGGTCAAAGACATCATACGGGCGTATGCAAACTCCGCCTCGAAGACGGAGCGCGAGGGGTCCGAATGAACTCGAGCGGCAAGCATAGCCTGGCCGCCAGGCTCCGGTTAGCGCTACGGCACGTCCCCTTGGCCCGCGGCGGCCGAATCGTGCGTGACGCTTATCGCATCCTTCTGCTGCTCACGGCCGCCATCGTCATCGATCTGGCCTTTCCGGGGGGAACGACCACCGATTTGCCCGTTCTCGAAGAAGGCTCGGTGGCGAGCGAGGATATCATCGCCAGCATCGCCTTTCCGGTATTCAAGGCGGAGACCGAACTGACTCAAGAACGCGTGGAGGCTGCGGGCGCGGTGGCGGCGATCTTCGACCTCCGACCCGAGGTGGCCGACAGCGCGATTGCGCGCTCGAGAGAATTCTTCGACGCGATCGGGCAGGCCGCGGCCGAAGGTGAGGACGAGGCCGTCAAACGCCAGAGCGTGCGCGAGGTGCTGGGGCGGTTTCGAATCTCCGCCTCCGAGAATCAGGTGGCGCTGCTGGTCGAAGACGCGCCCAGGGGACGGCTGGCGAGTTCCGTGGAATCGGCGATCGAGGATGAGCTCAAACCGGGAGTCGCGCGCAGCGCTGAGCTACGCGCGGCGCCGGGAGGGATCATCCTCCGTACCAATGGGAACGAGGCTCTCGTCAGGAGCGATTCCATCCCGACGATGCAGCAGTTCTACGAGCTCGCCGCCGAGAGCGCCCCGCAAGAAGGGGGTGGCGGCGCTCTCAGGCTCTATCAGAACCTCGTGATCCGCTTCTCGGAACCGACCATACAGCCGAACGAGGAAGCGACCGACTCGGCTCGCGACCAGGCCCGCCAAGCGGTCGATCCCGTCAAGTATAGGGTCCTCGAGGACGAGCTCATCGTCGGCGCCCACGAGCGAGTGGGTCCCGAGCACGTCGAGAGGCTCGTGGGCTACGCGGAACAGCTCGCCGAGGCGGAAGTGAGACGACCCTGGCAGGCTCGGCTGGGTAACGGCCTGTATAACCTGTTCGCGCTCATCATCTTCGGCCTTTTGCTCAAGTTCTTCCGCCCCGGTGTGTACGCCTCGTATCGCTCGTTGGCGCTGATCTGGGTGATGGTGGTCGTCGTGGCGGGAGCGGCGGCTTTCATAGCGCGGACGGGTCTTCCAACGGAGCTCATACCCATCGCGTTCGCGGCGCTGGTCCTGGCGACGCTCTTCGATGGTATGCTGGCGATTCTGGCGGTCGTTGCCATCGTGGGCCTGGTTGCCGGGCGGCCGCCGCTTCTCAGCATGACCGTCCTCTACTCCACGCTCATAGGCGGCGCCGCGGCGGCGCTTGGCGGACGTGTCGTGAGCCGTCGTGCTCACACGTGGATGCTTGCGGCTGTGATCGCGGGTGCCTATCTGCTGGCGGCCGTTTCGCTGGCGCTGATCCTGCGCTCGAGTCTTAGCTGGGTGCTCACGAGCGTGCTTTGGACCACGGTAAACGCTGTGGGCGCGACGTTACTCGCCATGAGTATCCTGCCGTTCGCCGAGTCTTTCACTCGCATCACAACGAACCAGACGCTGCTCGAGCTGTCCGACGTCAACCGCCCGCTCTTGCGGCGGCTATCGTTGGAAGCTCCCGGCACCTACGCTCACTCCATCAACGTGGCTAATCTCGCAGAGGCAGCGGCGCGAGCGATTGATGCCAACAGCCTCCTCGTCCGTGTCGGCATCTACTATCACGACATCGGGAAGATCAAGAAGCCGCAGTTCTTCGTGGAAAACCAGCCGCGCAGCGGCAACCCGCACGATAAGCTGAAGCCGGCGATGAGCGCCGCCATAGTGCGCGAGCACGTGGTCGAAGGGTTGCAGCTGGCCACCGAGGCCAAGCTGCCCGAAGTCGTCAAGGCTTTCATCACCGAGCATCACGGCACCCAACGCATCGGCTTCTTTTACGAGAAGGCGAGGGAGCTCGATCCCGATGCCGAGCTCGACATCGACGACTTCACTTACCCGGGGCCCAAACCGCAGTCGCGGGAAACGGCGATCGCTCTCCTCGCGGACTCGGTGGAGTCCGCAGCCCGCACGCTACAGGACCCGTCACCCGAACACATCACGGAACTGGTCGATCGCATCGTCGCCGGCAAGATGAACGACGGTCAGCTCAACCGAGCCCCACTCACTCTGCGGGCGCTCAGCGCCATCAAGGAGCAGTTCGTCAAGGTTCTCTCCGGTATGTATCACCACCGCCTCGACTATCCGTCGGCCGAACCGGACGCGGCCGCGAAGACGGAAGAGGTGGCGGTGCGCGGGACGTCGTGAGCGAAGGCGAGCTGACGATACACGTCAACCTCGGTGAGATCGCGAGCGAGCTGAACCACCCCCATGATGTCGTTAGCGTGGTGGAGGCTACCGCTCGAGCGGAGGCGGTGGAGGCCGGCGAAATCTCCGTCACTTTCTGCTCCATGACCGCGATCGCGGAGCTCAATCAGAAGTACCTGAACCGAGAGGGGTCCACGGACGTCATCGCCTTTAACTTGGGCGAGGGCGGCCGCCCGCTGGGCGACGTGTACATCTGCCCCGAGATCGCCCGTCGCTCCGCGGAGGAGTACGGCGTGTCCCCGCGGGAAGAGCTGCTCCGCCTCGTCGTCCACGGAGTGCTTCATGTCCTGGGCTACGACCACCCGGAGGGCCCAGAGCGCGCCGACAGCGAGATGTTCAGGCGCCAGGAGGCGGTTCTGGAGGGGTTGAAGTCCCCAGGTCGGTGAGCGGGCACCGCCTTCCTTCTACCGCTCACCGACTCAGCAGGCTACAGTTAGGCCGGTCGCGCGAAGAAGAACGAACCATCCTTAAGGAACTCAATGGAAAAGGGGAAGCTATCCAGTCTGCGCCGGTATCTGTTGACGGGCGTTGTCGTCAGCGCCCCGGTCGGCGTCACGGTGTTCGTGCTGGTTTGGATCTTCGACCGGCTCGACCTAATCCTGGGCCGGCTCTTCGGCACCATAGTGGGCGTGAGGGTCCCCGGGGCCGGTCTTCTGGCCCTGTTCCTGCTGCTCATCGCCGTCGGCTGGGTCGCGCAGCAGGCCGTTGGCGGGCGGCTCGTCTCGATGACCCGGGACTGGCTAACGAAGTTCCCGCTCACTCGTACCGTATACAGCGCGGCCAGCCAGATCGTAGAATCGATCGTCATGCAGAAGGAAAAGTTCTTCAAGGGGTGTGTGCTCATTGAGTACCCACGAGCGGGTCTGTGGGCACTCGGATTCCTGACCGGCGACGCCCCCGCGGAAGTGAAGGCCCTGAATAACGAGGACATGGTCACGGTGTTCGTGCCGACGGCACCCAACCCGACATCGGGGGTTCTCGTGTTCGTGCCCAGATCCAACGCAAGGGAGCTGAGGATGTCCGTCGAGGATGGGTTCAAGCTCGTGCTATCGGGGGGTGTGGTGCTCCCCAATCAGCTAGGAACCCCGGCTCGCTAGGTTATGTCAGCGATGCATCCCAGAGGCGGAGAGATCGGAGCAGAGGCGAGCGAGCGCCCGGATGTCGAGAAGGCGCGCAGCCTGCTCGCTTCCGGCGAGCCCGCCGAGCTGCGCTCCTACCTCGAGGCGTTTCATCCGAGCGACCTCGCCGACCTGATCGAGTCGCTCGACAAGGGAGAGCGCGCCTCCATCATCAGCATTATGCCGGACGAGCTCGCCTCTGAGACGCTGGCAGAGATGGAGGAGAGCGCCCATCCGGAAGATCTGCTGATCGCGGATCCGCGGCGAGTCACGGAGCTCGTACGGGAGCTCTCCGACGACGACGCGGCCGACATCATCGGCGATCTCCCGGTCGACAAGCAGCGGGAGGTGCTGGCCCAGCTTCCGCGCGAAGAAGCTGGAGAGCTGCGCGAGCTCCTGTCATACGACGAGGAGTCGGCTGGTGGCGTGATGACCACGGAGGTCGTGGCGGTGCCGGAGGGCGCCACGGTCATCGAGGCCGTTGAGGAAATCAAGAGGCAGGTGGCGGAGGGAGAGGACTTCTATAGTGTCTTCGTAGTTGACGAGGGGGGTAAGCTTCGCGGCACGGTCTCGCTTCAGGATTTGATCATCCAGCCGCCGGAAAAACCGATCCGCGAAGTCACCGAGCCTGCCTTCGCTGTCGTTCCCGCCAGAATGGACCAGGAAGACGTGGCGCGGCTCATGTCGCGCTACAACCTCGTCGCCGTCCCCGTCGTCGATCCTGTGGGTCGCTTGATCGGTCGGGTCACCTTCGACGATGTGATGGACATCATCGAAGCCGAGAGTACGGAGGACATCTTGCGCCTCGCCGGCGGCTCGGCGGAAGAGCACCTCGGCGGGACCGCTGCCGACGCGATCAAGAGGCGTCTCCCCTGGCTTTACGTCAACATGCTCACGATCAGTATCGCGGCGCTGGTGGTCTACGTCTACCAGCCGACGATCCAGCGCGCGGTGGTCCTCGTCGTCTTCATGCCGGTGATCGCGGCGCTGGGCGGAAGCGCGGGGACGCAGGCTCTGGCCGTGACGGTGCGGCGGCTCGCGCTGTCGCCCGAGCGCAAAGGCGCCTGGAACGTGGTGCTGAAGGAGGTCAGAGTTGGCCTCGTCAACGGCGCGGCGGTGGGCTTGGTCGCCGGCCTGGTCGGCTTTTTCCTGGATGGAGGCGGTTTCGCCCTCGGGATCGTCGTTATGGCGGCGCTTTGGCTCAACCTCATCGTCGCCGGATTCGCCGGGGCCTTCGTGCCCGTGTTGCTCGAGAGTCTGGGTGCAGACCCGGCGATCGCCTCCTCGGTCTTCGTCACCGCCTTCACCGACCTGGCTGGCTTCTTTTTCCTGCTGGCGCTCGGCAGTTGGCTGCTCAATCTGTGAGGTTCCACTAGCCGCCGCGCGGCGGCCGTGGCCGCGAAAGCTCGCCGCCCTCCGACTTGACCCGGTCGGACCCGCGATCCAGTTTTGTATGTTGTGGCGATGAAGGCTTTGCAGCCCCGCGAAAGGCAGCTGCTGGAGGCGTTCGAGGCGGGCGAGGCCCGGGCTCTGGCCCGGGCTATTTCGTGGGTGGAGAACGGCCGCCCCGGCTTCGAGAGGCTACTGGGCGCGGTCCACGACCGGGTCGGCCGGGCCCAGCGCATCGGTATAACCGGCCCGCCCGGGGCGGGGAAGTCGACCCTGATCCAGGCACTGGCGCTGGAGTTCAGAAAGCGCGGCGAGCGTGTGGGGGTCGTGGCGGTGGATCCGACGTCTCCGTTCACCGGTGGCGCGCTGCTAGGCGACCGGATCCGTATGGCTGAGACGTCCACCGATGACGGCGTCTTCATCCGCTCTATGGCCAGCCGTGGCTCGGTGGGCGGGCTGGCGACGACGACACACGAGGTCGCCGACCTGCTCGACGCATTCGGATTCGAGCGGGTTGTGTTGGAGACCGTCGGCGTGGGCCAGTCGGAGCTCGAGATCGCCGAGGCAGCCGACACAACGGTGGTGGTGCTGACCCCAGAATCGGGCGACTCGGTGCAGGCGATGAAGGCCGGCCTGATGGAGATCGCCGACATTTTCGTTGTCAATAAAGGGGATCGTCCGAAAGCCGATCGCTCGGTGGCCGAGCTGAGAGCTGCGCTGCGTATTCGAACGGGCCACGCTTACGTGCGGATCCCCGCGCACCACGGCGTTTCGGCTGCCTCGGCCATGGCGCGAAGCCGGGCCGAGAAGGAGGCGGGCCTAGCCGCAGGTGCAGGGCCGGCGGAAGCGGAATCGAGCCGCGAGGAGCCGGCGGTCTGGGAGATACCCGTGCTGAAGACTGTCGCTCTGGACTCAACGGGGGGGCAGGGGGGGCGGGGGGGGGGTATCGATAAGCTGCTGTCGGCGATCGATTCACACTTCGAGTGGCTCGAGGCCAGCGGGGCGTTGGCGGAGCGCCGCCGCGGGAGGCTGCTCGAGCGCGTTCGGGCCGTAGTCGACCGCAACTTGCGGGCGAGGATCTGGGAGGGCGGGGAGGGCGGGGAGGGCGGCGGGGCAGAGATGCTAGAGCGGGCGCGCGCGGATCTCGAGGCGGGGCGGCGAACGCCTTACGATGTGGCGAGCGGGATACTGAATGAGTTTCGAA
>CANPVX010000110.1 GCA_947581815.1 Candidatus Indicimonas acetifermentans
ATTGCGGCGGGGTGCCTTGAGGTACCCCGCCGCAGCTATTTGCTGGGATTCCGCGTTTGGCCGCAATCTCCAGTATCGCTCAAGTTGACAAGCCTTAAGTCAAACCTAGATTGTTGTTTAACACAGCGCACAGGAGAATCTGTTGAAAGGGCCTGCGCGTGAATATTTGTATATGCTCGAGATCACTAGCCCAACGACCCGGCCACGAACTCCTGAAGCCCTCCACATGACCACAAGAGCCATCTCGCAGTCCGCTGGAACGGTAGGCCAGCCCGCCTCAGCAGGAGCGCCGCCGCCTTTGGGGCTGCCGCTCGTCGCTATCGTGGGCCGGCCCAACGTCGGAAAGTCGACGTTTTTCAACCGCGTGGTGGGCGGCCGGCCGGCGATCGTCGACAGTGAGCCCGGAGTGACGCGCGACGTTCACCTTGGACACTCGGAATGGGCGGGACGTCGCTTCTCCATCATGGACACGGGGGGAATCGTCGAATCGGCCACATGCGCGCTTGACGAGGCGATCCGCCGTCAGGCGCTGGGCGCCATCGAGAGCGCGGACCTGACGGTGTTTGTGGTGGATGGACGCGAAGGTGTGCATCCACTTGACGAGCACATCGCGGAAATCATCAGGAAGCGAGACGGTTCGGCCCTCCTCGTTGTCAACAAGATCGACGACCTTCCGGCCTCTAACGATCACCTGGAGTTCTACTCGCTGGGGCTCGGCGATCCGCACCCGCTTGCCGCAGCCAGCGGGAAGGGAAGTGGAGACATTCTGGACCGTATCGTCGCTGCATTGCCGCCGGAAAGATCAGAGGCGGAGGTCGAGGAGGGCCTTCGCATCGCTGTGATCGGCCGACCCAACGTCGGCAAGTCGAGCTACGTGAACCAGGTCTTGGGCTCTGATCGGCTGGTGGTGTCGGAAGAGGCGGGCACGACGCGCGACGCGATCGACTCGGTCTTCGAGTACGGCGGTCGCAAGTTCATCTCGATCGACACCGCGGGCCTGAGGAGAAGGAGCAGGATCTCGTCCAGTCTCGAGTATTTCGCTTCGCTGCGAACTCTGAGGGCGATCGAGCGCGCCGACGTGTGCCTTCTGCTCGTAGACGCCCATCAGGGAGTGAGCAATCAGGATTTCCGTATCGCCAGGCTCGCATGGGACGCAGGATGCGGGCTCGTGCTCTGCGTCAATAAGTGGGATCTCGTGGAGAAGGATACGAACACAGCGCATCGCTTCGAGAAAGCGCTGCGCGAGCGCGTCCCGTTCCTCGAGCACGTGCCGATCATCTTCATCTCGGCTCTGACAGGCCAACGAGTGCAGCGCGTGCTGGACATCGCGTGGCAGGCGGGCGAGCAGCGGACGAGGCGTATTCTGACTCATGATCTGAACACCGTACTGGAATCGCTGACCTCGGATCTCCAGCCCCCCCAGCGTCGTGGGCGACCGCTGAAGTTCTTCTACGCGACACAGGCTCGAACCCGCCCCCCGCTGTTCGTGATCTGGGCCAATTATCCCGCAGACGTACCGGAGCACTACATCAGGTACCTTTCGAACGGCTTTCGCAAGGCTTGGGAATTCCTCGGAACGCCGATTCGCATCAAGCTGAGGCCCCGAAAGAGGAAAGACATGCGATGAAGGCGATCGCGCTGATCGCAATCGCTTACCTCATTGGGTCGATCCCTAGCAGCTTGCTGATCGCTCGCTACACGCGAGGAATCGATCTGCGGCAGTGGGGAAGCGGGAACCTCGGCGCCACCAACCTCTACCGGGCCGTCGGCGTCGGCTACGCAGCGATCGCGGTCGCTTTCGATATAGGCAAAGGCTTCATCCCTGCGCGGTTCTTCGCACAGCTCGACGGCCTCGACGCACCCAAATTAGCGCTGGCGTACGGCGTTGCCGCCGTTCTCGGTCACGTTTCCTCGGTTTGGGTCAAGTTCAGAGGCGGAAAGGGGGTGGCCACAGGCGGCGGGGTGTTCTTCGCGCTGGCGCCCGCCGCCACGGCCGTGGCGCTCGCCGTCTGGGTGGTTTCCGCTGCGGGTACGCGGATCGTATCCGTCGCTTCGCTGGCCGCGGCGACTGCGCTACCCCTGGCCATAGGGTTCACCCGGCAAGACATCGATTACGTCTTCTGGTCCTCGCTACCCCTCACGGCACTCGTATGGTGGACCCATCGTTCCAATATCGCGCGGTTGCTGGCGAGGCAGGAAATGCCTGCTAGGCACGGTGTAGGCGGCCCGGCCCCGGAGCCCGGCGGCCCCGGATCCCGTGAGGCCTGACGTGAGCCAGGTCGGTATACTCGGCGCCGGGAGCTGGGGCACCGCCCTCGCCAAGGTTCTGGGAGATGCCGGACACCGCGTAGCTCTCTGGAGCCACAGCCCGTTGGTGGCGGATCAGATCCGCAACAAGCGAGAGAATAGCGAATACCTGCCCGGCGCCAAGCTGCCCGAGACGGTAAGCGTGAGCGTCGACCTGGCAACCACCCTGAGCGATGCTGAGTTCGTAGTTGCCGTCGTTCCCTCACACGCTTTCCGGGAAGTTATCGAGCGCGCCGTGCCGTACGTGCCCCGCGACGCAATCATCTTCACGGCGACCAAGGGCATAGAGGTAGACACGCTTAAGCGGCCCAGCGAGATCGTCACGGAGCTTCTGCAGAACGATCGGCCACCCGGGATGCTGTCGGGCCCGAGCTTCGCGCTGGAGGTGGCGGAAGGGGACCCAACAGCCATCGTGGTCGCGTCTAGTGATCGGGATGTGGCGGATCGGGCACAGGAACTGTTCAGCACCGATCGCTTTCGAGTTTACACGAATGATGACATACTGGGCGTCGAGCTCGCGGGCGCCCTCAAGAACGTGATCGCCCTCGCTGCCGGGATCGCCGACGGCCTGGGCTACCGGCACAACAGCCGGGCCGCGCTCATAACCCGCGGCCTCGCCGAGATCACGCGTCTGGGGGTGAGCATGGGTGCCAGGCCGACAACCTTCGCCGGCCTCGCCGGGCTCGGCGATGTGATTCTGACGGCCACGGCCGACATGAGCCGAAACCGGCATGTTGGCCTGAGGATAGGGCAAGGCGAATCTCTCGAGGCGATTCTCTCGGGGATGAGGATGGTAGCCGAAGGGGTGCGCACCACGGCGGCCGCGCGGCGCCTTGCAGAGCTACACGCCGTCGAGATGCCCATAGTGGAGGAGACGCACGCCATCCTCTTCGATAACAAACCGCCGGAACAGGCTACGGCGGATCTGATGCTACGCGAACCAAAGCCGGAGCACTGGGGGACTGCTGATGCGCCGTGAACGCATCGCTAGACGCGAATACTTCTCAATCGGAGAAGTGTGTGACATGACTGACCTGAAGCCGCATGTGCTCAGGTACTGGGAGACTCAGTTTCGAGAACTGAGCCCATCCAAGAATCGTGCAGGCAATCGCGTGTACCGAGCCCGCGAGATAAAACTGATCGAGTTGGTCAAGAATCTGTTGTACGCGGAGAAGTACACGATCGATGGCGCCCGCCAGAAGCTGGACAACATGCGAGATGAGGGTACGCTCGACGATGCGGCGGGGCGCGCTCTCGACCGGCAAGCGATCGGCCGGCTGCAGGAGGGCGTCCAGAACCTCCTCCGGATTCTCGACGACGACTTGTCCGTTGAATGAGTGGCCGGCCACGGCCCGCGATAGCTCGTCGACGGTTTTCAGAGTGCGGTGGATGTAGGTGCGTAGGGTGAAGCGAATCCTCTGTACAAACGACGACGGGTATCTGGCCCCAGGCCTCGCGCTCCTGACGACTGCAGCCTCTAAACTCGGAGAAGTGACTGTCGTCGCCCCCGACCGCGAGCAGAGCGCTACCAGCCACTCCTTGACGCTGCACCGGCCCCTGAGGGTCAAGGTGACCGCCGGCGGCGTCTACTACATCGACGGTACGCCAACCGATTGCGTTCTCGTCGCCAACCACGGCATTCTCGATCGCCCGCCCGATCTGGTCCTGTCCGGTGTGAACCACGGGCCCAACATGGGCGAAGACATCCTCTACTCCGGAACCGTCGCGGCCGCGATGGAGGCTACCCTGCTTGGAATCCCTGCTCTGGCGATCTCTTTCGCCAACGATGAACTGGAGCCGCCGGGCGACGAGTATGAAGAGGCCATCGTCATCCTCCTCGAGCTGATCCTCTCGCACCAGGAACTCCCCAAACGCACGCTGCTCAACATCAATATCCCGGCCGTCCCTCCCTCCGACATCCGGGGATTGCGGGTCACATCTCTGGGACGACGTTACTGGTCCGAGTCGCTGACCCGAGGGCACGATCCCCACGGACGTGAGTATTACTGGATCGGCGGAGGCGAGAGTCGCTGGTCCGGCGGCGATCAATCCGATTTCAAGGCTGTGGACTCTGGCTATATATCGGTGACACCACTGCACTTAGACCTCACGGACTACGACCTGATCGAGACGTTCAAGACGTGGAATTCGGACCTGGACCTGTAGATCGGTTCCGCGAGCGGCGGGCCCATCTGATCGAACAACTGCGCGAGACAGGCGTCCGCGATCTCACCGTGCTTTATGCGTTCGACCGAGTCCCTCGCCATCTGTTCGTGCCAGAGCTCTTCCTGGCCCGAGCCTACCACGATGAAGCGCTCCTGATCGGACAGGGACAGACCATCTCCAAGCCGAGCACCCACGCGCTCTACCTGGAGACGCTCGCGCTGCAGGGGAGCGAGCGGGTGCTGGAGATCGGAACGGGAAGCGGGTTTCAGACCGCACTGCTGGCGCAGCTGGCGTACCAAGTATTCTCCATCGAGCGCTTCCCAGACCTGGCGAGCGCCGCACGCGCCCGAATCGATGCGTTGGGAATCTCGAACGTAGTCATGCGCGTCGGGGACGGGAGCTTCGGCTGGCGTACTTTTTCGCCCTTCGATGCGATCCTGGTGACCGCGAGCGCTCCCGAGCTACCGGCTGCGCTCGTGGAGCAGCTAAAGCCCGGTGGGCGAATGCTGATTCCGATCGGCACACCGGAGTCGCAGACGCTTCACAAGATCGTGCGCACTAACGCGGGCGACCTCGAGGACGCGGTGATCGCGCAAGTCCGGTTCGTCTCGATGCGAGGAGCGAGCGGGCAACCCGAGTTGGACGAGCAGGTATCGAGAAACTAGTGGTCGAGGCGGCGGAGGTGAAGAGCACATGGTGGGGACGACCCGCTGTTTGGGTGCGAAGCGTCTACAACTGGGTGCTCGGCTGGGCCGACCACAGGTACGGCAGCGTGGCGCTCTTCCTTCTTGCCGTCGTCGAATCGTCGTTCTTCTTCGTCCCCCCAGACGTGCTCCTCATCGCGCTCAGCGTCGGCCGTCCGAAGCGCAGCTTCCATTTCGCCGCGATCTGCACGATCGGATCCGTCCTGGGTGGGCTCATCGGCTACTTCATCGGATACCAGCTCTTCGAGCTCATCGGCCGCCCGATCCTCGACTTCTACGGAGCGCACGAAGCGTTCGCCCGAGTTGGCGGGCTGTACCGCCAGAACCTGGTGGCGGCGCTCGGGATCGCGGGGTTCACTCCGATACCGTACAAGGTGTTCACGATCGCAGCGGGGGCGTTCAGCGTCCCCCTCATACCCTTTGTCGTCATCTCCACGATCAGCCGCGGCGCCCGTTTCTTTCTCGTCGCCGGCCTGATTCGGATCTGGGGAGCCGAGATACGCGACTTCATCGACCGTTATCTAAACATTCTCACTGTGGCACTCGTCGTCGCCGTCATCATGGGATTTCTGGCGATCACATACCTGTTCTAGAGCCGCTGCCAGGGTTTGACCCGGGGCCCGAAGCGCATATAGTTGTTGCAGTTTTACCACGACGGAGGGCCAGTTAGATCGTGTCCAACTACGAGAGTCCGTTCATCGGGGGCGTGGGTAGCGGCAACGGAGATTCGGCCTCCGATTCCGAGCTCGCGGCGCCTTACTATCCCGGCGCTGAAACGACGCCGGAGCCCCCCGAGCCCCAGGAGCCGTTATCCGATGAGCCGCCGCCGCCCGAGGCGGCAGACTCCGTTGCGGCTGAGGCCGAATCTGGCTTCGTGGAGAGCGCGGAAGAGGACCCGCTAAAGCCGCTGGCCGAGATCGCCGATCAGACCGTCGAGGAATCAGTAGAGGAAGCCCCAGAAGCAACCTTCGAGGAGGATCTCGCCCCGCGCAGGTTCGAGCTCGCCCCAGAGCCGGCCCCGGAGGAGGAGGTGGAGCTGATCCTGGAGACGTTCGAGTCTGGGGCGGCGACGCCCGAGGCGCTGGCCCCGGCCTCGGCTGACATCGAGACGAATCTCGAGCCTGAGCCGGCACTACGAGAGGCACCCGATCCAGGTCTCGAAGCGTCTCTCGCCGCGGAGGCCGCCATGCAGGGGGCGGGGGCGGAGCCCGCGCGGGATGCGTTCTTCGAAGAGGAGCCAGCCCCGCGCACGTTCGAATTCGCTCAAGAGCCGCAGGTCGACGCTGAGCCGATAGAGGAGAGAGCAGAGGTTGGGGCCGAATCCGTGATCGAGGACGCGGCCCCGGCCTTATCGATGGAAGCTCCCGAGGCGGATACGGACGGCGAGGAGTTCCCGCAATTCCTGTTCGGAGAGGACGACTCAGCCGGAGCCGAACAGTTCGATGGTTTGGACGCTGTGGCGGGCCTGACTGCGGATGAGGCGACGCCGCTCAGCTCCGAGCCGGCCGAACGGAGCGACGAGCCGATTGGCCACCGGGAGCGAATCCGCGAATTAGCCGATGCTCTCCAGGACGAGTCCCAGGAAGAAATCATCGCACGCGCCTTCGCCGCGGGTTATCGCGCCGCCAGAGAGGAGCGAGAGGAGTAGAGCGTGACCACCGCGACCCGCCGCCCACAGGGGCCCACAGCGGATGACAAGTTCGTCGCGACCAGCCTACAGTTTCTGGCCTGGGCGCGAAACAACACGCGCGCGCTGATCCTTGGCATAGCTGCTATAGGCCTGTTCGCCGCCGGCATCCTCTACTACCTCGACTACCGCCAGGACGTCCAGGATTTTGCCTCGACGAATCTTCAGAACCTTCGCTTCGAACTGAACAGCGGCAACACAAGCCAGACGATCGAGAGCCTCCGCACATATATCGCGCGGTTCGGCTCAACCCGCTACGGAACGGAGGCCCGAGTCCTGCTCGCGCACTCGCTGTTACTCCAGAATCGTGCCGGCGAGGCCATCGGGCCGGCCAGCGAGGCGGCCAAGAATTTCGGAAGCGACCCCCTCGGGGTCCGCGCCGCGTTCCTGCTGGCCGCCGCCCAGGAGCAGGTGGGGGATACGCCCGCCGCCATCGATGTCTACCTGCGAATTGGTAGCGAGGCCCGGCTGACGCCCGAGCGGATCCGAGGGTACGATGCTGCCGCGCAGCTGTACGCAGCCGGAGGAGACGGGGCGCGGGCTGCGCAGGTGTACGGTGAGATTCTTGCTCTGCTGCCCGAGGATGGCCCCGGCCGCGCGTTCTATGAGATGCAGGCCGCCGACGTGAGCGCCGAAGCGATCAATATCAGCGGTTGAGTCTGGGGACCGGAGACGGTCCTGAGGTGCTAGAGCTTGGTTGAAGCCCCCGGGGACAAATGGGGGCTTTTGCTTGGATTTGAACGAGAGGTGAGCACGGCTGGCTGAGGGGCGCATAATACATATTATGGCAACCCGGGGCCCCCGAGGCTCGGTTCGACCACCACTTTCCGGTCGATCTGTCCTAAGGTTCGCTACGACGGCGGTCTGACCACTCTCCCCACCGTCCACGGGAATTGTTGCACCTGCCGGTCGACCTTATCTTTACGCCCATGAGCTCCGACAACCTCTGGGCACGCATCAAGAGCGCGCGCATCGTACAGGTCCTCATCGCTTACCTCGCGGTCTCCTGGGGGATCCTCCAACTCATCGATGTACTTCAGGGAACTCTC
>CANPVX010000111.1 GCA_947581815.1 Candidatus Indicimonas acetifermentans
GTCAGCTGGGAGAAGGTGCTTCCGCGCGTCACGCGCCCGGGTGGTGTTTTGTATGGTCTCGGGGGGCCGGGGCAGTGGCTCGTAGAGCGGGGGGGGTGCGGGGGGGGGGGGGGGGGGGGGGGGGGGGGGGGGGGGGTCCGAGAAAGAAGAGCAGCTCCTGCTCGATATCGCCCGGCCCTATGCCCTCGGACGGTTCAGCGATTGTCTGGAGTTCTATGCGGCGGAGCGGGACGGCTCACATGAGCTCGCGGTCTCGGCCCCGCCGGATGAAGAGCTCATCGAGCGCCTCGGCGGGCGGCGGCTGATGGAACGAATCCGCGCGGAGCGCGCCCCTGCCGAACGCTACCCTGCCGCGTTCGCGCGACTGCGCACGCTGGTCGAGGCGAGCGCGGCGCCCTCTCTGGAGACAAGCATAGGCGGGCTGTTGGAGCGCGTAGCGCTTACCACATCGGAGGGGGTCGAAGCCGATCCGCACAGAGTGAATCTGTTGACGCTCCACGCCGCCAAGGGCCTCGAGTTCTCCCGCGTCTGTGTGGTCGGAGTCGAGGACTACCTGCTGCCGGGTTACCGCGCGATCGAGGAAGACATCCAGCCGGAGATCGAAGAATCGCGGCGGCTCCTCTACGTCGGAATGACCCGGGCGAAGGACCGGCTCGTCTTGACGCGCAGCGAACTCCGCGAAGGGCGCCCGTCGGGCGGCAGCATGTTCCTGAGTGAGATCGGTTTGACTCCCGTCGCGCCGTAGGCCTCACTCCGGCGGAAACCTGCGCCCCCCGCGCCCCCGATCCCCACGATACGCGTATAGGAATGTGACGCAGCCCGGGCGGCCGCCGGGGCAGTAGTAGGCGACGAAACGGAGAGCCGCGTAACGGCCGTCGGCGGTGCGAATCGCATAAGTCCGATCCGAGGGCGTGAGGATGTGGGAGGTCCAGCTGTAGTCGTACCAGTCCTCGAGGACCCTGTTGCGCGATGCGTCTCCCCGGCCCTCGTCCGTCACGTAGCCCGTGAGCGGGACCTCGAAGACCGAGTCGAGCGGTTGGGGGCCGAGATCGAGGACGCCCCCCTCCCCCGCCGGGTTGGTCGCGCCGCCGTTCGTCAGGATTCGGTGGCGCTGGAAGGCCAGGTCCCAGTCGAGCGATCGCCGGGCGGCGTCCGGGATGACGGACCCGCGTGAGAAATCGAAATAGACCCACTCGTCGTGGGCGGTGGCGTCCAGCGTATAGAGCGTCGGGCCCAGCGAACCGGCTCCGACGTCCGCCGGTCGAACCGGAGAGGGCACGAAGCTCTCCAGCTCGGGCCGCACGAGACTTCTGGCCACGATGGCGGCGGTGAGCGCGACGAAAAGAACGCCGACGCCGCCCACGACGAGAGTAGAGGGCCTGGGTTTGAGCACCCCGCAAACTAGTCGTGCTTCGACGGCGTCGCCATTTGAGGGCAAGTGCAGGTTGCTGCCCGGTAGCACGAAGCCCAGACCGATGCCATGTTCAGGCGCTATCGATCACGGAGGAACAGGTGCGGTACTGTCATCTCCTGGCATTTAGTCTATGCCGTTAGTCGCTCCGAGATGAAAAGCAAAGGGACCATCGCCATTCTGACCGGCGGCGGCGACGTCCCCGGGCTCAACCCGGCCATCCGGGCGATCACCATCCGCGCCCTCCGCGAGGGTTACCGGGTCCTGGGGATCAGGGGCGGTTGGGCCGGCCTGGTGGACATGCTCCCCGACATTGAAGTCGAAAACAGCGATCAGGTCATTGACCTCAGCGAGGACCTGGTCAACCGCGTGGGCCGGACCGGCGGCACCTTCCTCCACACCTCGCGCACCAAGCCGAGCGCGCTGCCGCGCCACCTGGTGCCCGACCACCTGGCTGACACCTACGCCGAAGAGACCAACGACTTGACGCCTGCAGTGTTGAAGAACCTGGAGTATCTGGAGATCGACTACCTGATCCCCATCGGAGGCGATGACACCCTGGGTTACGCCCAGCGGCTCCACGAGGAAGGCGTAAGAATCGTCGCCATCCCCAAGACTATGGATAACGACGTGCCGGGCACCGATTACTGCATCGGCTTCAGCACCTGCGTCACGCGAACTCTGCTGCTGACCAACGGCTTGAGGACATCGGCCGGCTCCCACGAGCGCTTTCTGGTGATCGAGGTCTTCGGTCGCTATGCCGGTTACACGGCACTGCTCCCGACGATGGCGGGCGGTGCCCATCGCTGCCTGATACCGGAACACCCGTTCGATCCCGAGCTACTCTGCGAGCTGATGGTCTACGACCGTACTCGCAATCCGAGCCGCTACTCCGTGGCGCTCGTCTCGGAAGGGGCGCGCATGGTGAACGAGAAGGAGATGTCCTTTCAGGGTGAGGAGACAGATCAATACGGGCACAAGAAGCTCGGCGGAATAGGCGACAAGGTGACGGCGGCTCTCAAAGAGCTCTCACCAAAGTTCAACGACGGACGGCAGATCGAGATCATCAATCAGCGCCTCGGACACCTGGTCCGCTCGGGCGAACCTGACGCGCTGGATTCGATTGTGCCGATGGCCTTCGGCAACATCGCTTTAGATCTGGTGCTAGGCGGAAGCTTCGGCCGCCTGGTAAGCCTGCGCAACGGCGTGTACGACAGCGTGCCTCTCGATGTCGTAACGGGGCAAAAGAGCAAGGTGGACATTAATAAGTTTTACGACACGGAACGACTGCGGCCGAAATATACCTCGTTCGTCGGGAATCCGGTTTTCATCATGAGCGGCGCATGACGAAGCGGGAACTTTGGTGCTCTTGGGTTCAGGCGACTGTCACATCCGGGCAGAGATAGACGTCCTGGACCGCGTGGAGTAGCTCGACACCTTCCTTCATCGGTCTCTGGAATGCTTTGCGACCGGAGATCAGCCCCATCCCGCCACCGCGCTTGTTGATCACTGCGGAGCGCACGGCCTCGGCGAGGTCGCTCGCTCCGCCCGAGGCCCCACCGGAGTTGATCAACCCGATCCTTCCCTTGTAACAGTTGGCGACCTGCCAGCGCACCATGTCCACCGGGTGATCAGTGAGGAGCTCCCCGTAAACCCGGGGGTCGGTTTTGCCGAAGTTCAGCGCAGGATAACCGGCACTATGGCTCGGGAGCTTCTGTTTGATGATGTCCGCCTCGATTGTCACGCCCAGATGGTTCGCCTGTCCGGTGAGGTCCGCCGCCGTGTGGTGGTCGGCGTCATCGGTCTTGAACGCCGCGTTCCGCAGATAGCACCAGAGTATCGCCGCCAGCCCCTCCTCGTGGGCGTAAGCGAATGCGGCCGAGATCTCCTCGAGCTCCCGATCGGAATCTTCCGAGCCCCAGTAGATTGTGGCGCCGATAGCGGCAGCGCCCATGTCGCGCGCCTGGTCCACGCTGGCGAACAGGGTCTGGCGATACCTGTTCGGGTAGGTGAGCAGCTGGTTGTGGTTGATCTTCAGGATGAGAGGAATCTTGTGGGCGTAGCGCCGCGCCACAGCACCCAGGACGCCGAGCGTGGAAGCGACAGCGTTGCACCCGCCCTCGATCGCCAGGCGAACGATGTTCTCAGGATCGAAGTACATGGGGTTCGGAGCGAAGGAGGCAGCAGCGGAATGCTCCACCCCTTGATCCACCGGGAGCATCGATAGATAGCCCGTCCCGGCCAGACGCCCGGAATCGAAGAGGCGCTGCAGGTTGACGAGGACCTGAGGCTTGCGGTCCGAGTCGCCGAATACGCGGTCGACGTGGTCGGGCCCGGGGAGGTGGAGCTCGTCCTTCGGTATCCCCTTGCAGCGGTGGTCCATGAGGAGTCTCGTCTGCTCGCCGAGAAGCTCCTCTATACGATCCATGTATCCGGCTGGTGCGACAGCGCTCATTGCCTCTCCGCCCTACCCTGGTTGTCCAGTTTGATTCTATAAGAGGTCGGCTGGAGAGCAACCGCAGCGCAATCGGCCTCTGAGGGTGATTCGCAGCCACCGCCACTCCGCCTCCGCAAGGACGAACGGAGGGCTGCACCGCTACTCTCAAGGCAACTCTATTTGAGGTAGCGCTTCGCACCTGCTTGGCCGGTCTCGCGCCGTGGCTCCAGATAGCGTATTTTGACTGCGAATCTCGAAGAATTGGCTTGATATCTTCAAGCCACGACGGACCGGAAGAGACGTTTCGATTGCCACTCCCACCTCCCGGTGCTTCGGCGTCGTTTCTCGCCTCTTGTCGGTGCCAGGAGCGCTATTTCAATGAAGTCCACCAGCTACGACCCTTATAACCGCTTCGCGGCGGCGCTGATCGCCAGCGCGATCACAGCCGCGCGAAAGATCGAGCAGCCGTGCAGCCACGACACACAGGTGAGCGCGTTGAGGGCTATCGCGTGGCTGGCGTGGCCCGGGCCCGCACCCGGGGACCAGTGGTTTGACGTGGCAGGTTTCGAACAGGTGGCGATCCTGGAGCGTCTTCCCCTGGACCGCTGGGTCGATCGGGGGCGCGAGCTGTTGACGACCAACCCACAGCTGAAGAAGGCCATGACCTGACGCCAGCCCGATCTGAGCCAACGATGCCTCTGCCGCTGGCTCACGCCGGTCCCTTCTTTCCCGTTCAGAGGTCAGTCCAATGAAAGTTGGGCGAGATTCTAGTTTTGAACCACCAAAGCGAAGGACTTCAGAGTGAATATCTATGTGGGAAACCTGTCTCGCGACGTCACCGAAGAGGAGTTACGAGGAGCTTTTGAAGCCTTCGGAGAGGTCGCATCCGTAAACGTCATAACGGACAAGTTCAGTGGCGAGCCGAGAGGATTCGCGTTTGTGGAGATGCCCGCCAAGACCGAAGCCGAGTCCGCGATCAACGACTTGAACGGAAAGGAGTTGAAGGGACGAGAGCTCAACGTTAACGAGGCTCGCCCCCGCTCCGATGGGGGGGGGCGTCGAGGTGGGGGCCGAGGTGGTGAAGGGCGCGGCGGCGGAGGACTCCGCGGTGGTGGGCAGCGGTCCTAGTCAGTTCCGCGCTCGGACATCAAAGATTCGTACGACAGCGACAATCTCCACTCCCTTGGACGTCGACCAGCGCCAGCTGCGGTCCGCACATCGAAGGGCACGTGATGTACCGCACGCTGGCAGCTCTGCTCTATCCCTCTCTGGATAGGGAATGACCGGCGTAGCGCGGGGCCACCCAACTCCCTGCGGTAACTCGAAGTGAGCACCATCGACGCCGTCATCGCACCCGCTCAGGTGGATGAACCGATCCGCGCCGAGCTCTTCGGCATCGAGCGCCTGGAGCAACACGGCGAAAGCTTGGCCGCCGCCCAGCGCAGTACCGAGAAGCCTTCCAAAGGAAAGAATCTCCTCCCCAGGGTCCGCGAGAACGGACGCGTGCTCCTGGCCGCCTACCGGAACATCGTGGAGGCGGTCCGGGAGAAGAGCGAGATCACGCCGGCCGAGGAGTGGCTCCTCGACAACTTCTTCGTCGTGGACGAACAGCTCCGGGCGATCCGCGACCACCTCCCGGGTAGCTACTACCGCCTGCTGCCGAAGATCGCCGAGGGCCACCTCGTGGGATACCCGCGAGTCTATGGGCTGGCCTGGGCCTACGTGGCCCATACCGACAGCCGGTTCGACGCGGAAACGCTTCAGCGCTTCGTCCGCGCCAACCAGCGCATCCAGCCGCTCACCATCGGGGAGATCTGGGCTGTAGCCATCCACCTCCGCGTGGTCCTTGTGGAGAACATGCGGCGGCTGTCGGAGCAGATCATCCGCGCACGCCGGGCGCGGGCCGGGGCCGACGAGCTAGCAGACCGCCTGCTGGGCCTGAGCGGTCAGCCGGCTGAACATGCGGACGATGTTCTGAGCCGTCTGGACGACGCCCCATTGGCCGACGCGTTCGCAGTACAGCTTATCCAGCGGCTGCGTGACCAGGACCCTTCGATCATGCCGGCCCTGGCCTGGCTCAACGAGAAGCTGAGCGCCCAGGGTACGTCGGCCAACGAAGTCGTCGCCCAAGAACACCATGCTCAGGGCGCGGCGAACATCACCGTCCGGAACATCATCACGAGCATGCGGTGGATGTCCTCAATCGACTGGCTCGAGTTCTTCGAGAGCGTCAGTCTGGTGGACGAAGTCCTCCGCGCCGCTCCCGGGTTCACAGCTATGGATTTCGCGACGCGGAACGAGTACCGGACCCAAATCGAGCTGCTCGCCCGACGTTCAAGGCGATCGGAGATCGAGGTGGCAACCGAAGCCATGGTCCTGGCCCAGAACGCAGTTCGGGAAGACGGACATCCGAAGAAGGATGAGAGCGAGGTTCTGGACGGCGAGCCGGGTCTTCCCGGTGTTCCCGAACGTGCCGAGGAGGACCCGGGGTACTACCTCGTTTCCTCGGGGAGGAGGGCTTTCGAGAAGCGTCTGGGTTTTCGCGTTCCCTTGCGACTCCGGCTACGCCGCGCCGTTCGCGCCATCGCGACCCCCGTTTACCTGGGAGGAATCGCTGTCCTCACCGCCCTCCTGCTCTCCGTTCTTCTATTCTTCACATGGAGCGCTGGGGCAGGTTTCTGGAGCCTCGTCCTCCTGGCAATCCTCGGGCTCGTGCCCGCCTCGGATGTCGCAGTGTCTCTCGTTCATCGCCTGGTTCCGATTCTCATTCCACCGACGTTGCTCCCCAAGCTCGAACTCGCCCGCGGCGTGCCCCCAGAGCTTCGAACCATGGTCGTCGTCCCCACGCTGGTCGCGAACCGGGCTGATATCGAGGAGCAGCTCGAGCGGCTCGAGGTGCACTACCTGGCTAATCCCGAAGGCCATCTCCACTTCGCACTCCTGACCGACTGGGCGGACGCGCTCAGCGAGCACATGCCCATCGAGAACGCCCTCGCCGCCGCACTGGCCGACGGCATCGCGCGCCTGAACGAGCGCTACGGAATTCCGCCCGGCGGCGGGGAGCGGTTCCTTCTGTTGCATCGTCGGCGTCTTTGGAACGAGAAGGAAGGCAAGTGGATGGGCTGGGAAAGGAAGCGGGGGAAGCTCCACGAGCTGAACCGACTTCTTCGCGGCGCTGAGGACACTTCGTTCGTTCCGGTAAACGGAAAGCCGCCTACAGTGCCCCAGGGTGTCCGCTACGTCATCACCCTGGACGTCGACACCCGTCTTCCTAAGGAAACCGCCTACCGCCTAGTTGGCGCGATGGCGCACCCGTTGAACCGGCCGCGCTTCGACCCCCGGCAGGGACGTGTCGTCCAGGGCTACGGGATCCTGCAGCCCCGGATCACACCGTCGTTGCCCACGGGCCCGGGAAGCACAACCTACCAGCGGATCGTCTCGGGTCCCGGAGGTGTGGACCCCTACGCGGCCGCGGTCTCCGACGTATACCAGGACCTCTTCGAGGAGGGGTCGTTCACAGGAAAAGGCATCTACGACGTCGATACCTTCGAGGCGGCGCTCGAGGGGAAGGTCCCGGAGAACGCGCTCCTCAGCCACGACCTCTTCGAGGGCCTGTTCGCGCGCGCCGGGCTCGTGACCGACGTGGATCTTTTCGAGGAGTTCCCCGGCAACTACGAGGTGGCCGCCCGCCGCAACCATCGCTGGGTGCGAGGCGACTGGCAGCTCCTACCCTGGATCCTCGGCCATGCGCGCGACGCTGCCGGGCAGAGACAGGGGGCGGGGGCGGGGGCTCGCATCCCCGCACACGGCCGCTGGAAGATGGTGGACAATCTGCGTCGCAGCCTGTCGGCGCCCTGGGCGTTCTTGATGGTGGTGGCCGCCTGGGTCCTTCCCGCAGTCCCCTCCCTGCTCTGGACTGGCCTGTTCCTTGGATCGGTGGCAGTGCCGGCCTTCATTCCGGTTCTCGACAGCCTCATCCCCAGACGCCGGGGAATCTCGAAGCGCAACCACTTCCGCGCCGTTTCCCACGACATCTACGTGGCCCTGACGCAGACG
>CANPVX010000112.1 GCA_947581815.1 Candidatus Indicimonas acetifermentans
TCGACGGCGATGCCCTCGCCGCTTCTCTCGAGCAGATCCAAGAGCCTCAAAGCTCGGAGCTCGCGCGGCGCATCTGGGACGCCCTCGGCCGCGGGGAGTCTGAGCTCGACGGCCTGACCGCCAACTTGGGTGCGGCGCCCGAGGTCGTGTCCGCGGCGCTGCTCGAGCTAGAGCTCGCCGGTCTCGTTCACAAGCTACCGGGGCCGCGCTTCGCTAGGGCTTTGACTGATCGTCGGGGTCGGTAGGCAGATCGGGCGGTACTGCAGGGGCTCTATTGACCAGCCAGCGAGTGATGAGCATGCCGACTCCCCCGAGCCCTACGATGGACACGGCGAGCAACGCCAGCTGCTGTATCTCGCTCATGTCGAAAATTACTCATTCGCGTCTTACAGCGCAGCCCTACACCACTTCTCGTCACCTTCCCACTCCCCTATGTCCGGCGTGGCCACGTGTCCGTCCGGGCCATGGCGGCGCCCTCCGGCACCGCGCCCCGCGGCCCGGAACGTTAGTGCCCGCCGCGGCCTACAAAGATCCAGCCAATTGGGATTGCCAAGCGGCACCCTTCCGCAGAGCTTTGGCGGTGGTGTTTGACCCGATAGATGCAGGCGTGAAGTAAGGGATGCCCACTTCGTCGATGAAAAGAGATTACTACGAGATCCTAGGCCTTTCTAGAGACGCCGACCTCGAGTCCATCAAGAAGGCCTACCGAAAGCTCGCGCTGCAATACCATCCCGATCGTAACCCGGACGACGCGACCGCCGAGGAGAGGTTCAAGGAAGCCACCGAGGCGTACGAGGTGTTGCGCGACCCGGAGCAGCGGGTGTCGTACGATCGCTACGGGCATGAAGGCGTGCGCTCGGGTGCAGGGGGCGGAGGCTTCTCGGGCTTCCGCAGCTTCGACGACGCCCTCAACATCTTCGTGCGCGAGTTCGGAGGCTTTGGCTTCGGGGACATCTTCGGAGGGCGGGGCCGGCAGCGCGACACCCGAGTTTCCGGCGAGGACACCAAGATCCGCATGAAGCTGACGTTGGAAGAGGTGATGCTGGGGGTCAAGAAGACGATCCGCATGCCGGTATTTGATACTTGTCCCGACTGTCGCGGTACGGGCGCCCGCGACGGCGCCACGCCCGATCAATGTTCGTATTGTGGGGGCGCCGGCGAGGTTCGCCAGGTTGAGCGGTCGTTGTTCGGTCAGTTCGTGCGCGTTGGCCCCTGCCCCCAGTGTGGCGGCGAAGGAGCCGTGATCAGCGATCCCTGCTCGGGCTGCCGCGCCACCGGCCGCCAGCGGGTCGAGAAGACATTCGAAGTGGAGATCCCGCCTGGCGTGGACACGGACGACTACCTGACGCTGCGCTCGCAGGGCAACGTCGGCCCGCGGAGTGGACCGCGAGGCGACATTCTAGCCGTGATCGAGGTTGAGCCCGATGAGCGTTTCACGCGCCGGGGGGCCGATCTCATCCACGATCTGCCCCTAACTTTCAGCCAGGCCGCGCTCGGCGCCAGCGTCGAAGTGCCTACTTTGGCGAAACCAGCCGAGGTTCGGATCACGCCAGGGATCCAGACGGGAGCCGTGCTCCAGCTGCGGGGCAAGGGGTTGCCTCACTTGCGAGGCGGCGGCCAGGGCGACCTATTGGTGCGCATCGCGGTGGTCACGCCCAGAGAGCTGACGCAGGAGCAGCGCGAGGTGTTCAGCCGACTATCCGAGGTCGAGGCCCCGGCGAGCATCGGGGAAGACGGCAAGGGCTTCTGGCAGAAGGTGAGAGACGCGTTCTCCGTATGAGCGATTGCTTATTTTGCAAGATAGTCGCCGGCGAGATACCTGCTGACATAATAAAGGAGGGCGACGACTGGTTGGCGTTTCGGGACATCAACCCTCAGGCGCCGACTCACGTACTCATTATCCCACGCCAACACGTCGCGACGTTGAATGATGTGGAGGAGGATTCGGCGGATATTATCGGCTCGCTGACGCTTGCCGCCAAGACGATCGCTCGAGAAGAAGGCATCGCTGACAGCGGATATCGGACCGTGATGAACTGTAATTCGGACGGAGGCCAGTCGGTGTACCATATCCACGTTCACTTACTCGGCGGGCGAAGCATGCGCTGGCCGCCGGGGTAGCGTTGACGCTCAGAGGAGAGCTCGATTAGAATCTCTACGGCAGGCTAGAAAATATGGTCCGTAGTTTCAGGACGGCGATGGCAGAGACGAATCTGAAGGATAGATTACGCGAAGGCTTGAACGCCGCGCGGCGCCAGAGGGACCGGGATCGCACGCGTTTGCTGTCCACCGTGCTGGCGGACATTCGCAACAAGGAGATCGATGTACGTCACGAGCTCGACGATGACGAAGTGATCGAAGTCTTGAGCCGTTGCGTCAAACAGAGGAACGAGGCCGCCGAGCAGATGGCCTCTCGCCCCGAACGGGCAGAAAAGGAGCGAGCGGAGGCGGAGATCTTGAAGGGATACATGCCCGCTCAACTGGAGGAGGAAGAGATACGAGAGCTGATCGCTCGAGCGATCGAGGCTGGGGCTGACAATATCGGCGCCGTCATGGGCAGCGTCGTGCCACTTACCAAGGGCCGCGCCGAGGGTCGGGAGGTCAATCGAATAGCTCGCAAGGAGCTCGAGATGAGGAGGACTGGCTCTTGATCCCGTACCTCCCCGCCGCTACTGCGAACACCTGTTTCATTCGGGGGTGTTGGTGAACGCTTCGCCAACACCCCCGAGTGTTTCAAGAGAGATCGTTGTCGGCGACCACGCCCTAAGAGCGCTGGAGTTCGACCGCGTTCTCGAGGTCGTCGCCGGCTACGCGACGAGCGATCCTGGAGCCGACGCCGTGCGCGCCCGCCGACCTATCTCCGACCCCGCAAGCGTCGCCGCCCAGCTGGATGAGGTCGATGAGATGGTGAGCTGGTTGCTCGGCGACGACGGATGGTCCCCGCCCATGCCGCCGGATATTCGCGCTCCAATCCAGCGGCTCGCGGTTGAAGGTGCGGTCCTGTCGGAGGCCGAGCTGACGGGTGTCCTTCTCTTGTTGAAGGCCGCCCGGACGGCGCGCCGATCGTTTTTGCCCCAAGCATCGAAGTTTCCGCGTTTGGGCGATCTGACCGGCGGGCTGATCAAGAACGAGGCGCTCGAGAAGCGTCTCTCCGACGCCCTCGACGAGGAGAGCCAGACGCTCAAGGATAGCGCGTCCGCAGAGCTCAAGCGTCTGAGGCGGGCGATTCGTTCCAGCCGGACCGAGCTGGTCAAGCACCTGGAGGGGGTCGCCGCCGCTCTGCCCGAGAGGATCGCCGTGCCCGACGCGTCGGTGACGGTGCGCGGCGGCCGCTACTGCATCCCGATACGCCGGGAAGGGCGCTCGGAGGTTGGGGGCATCGTTCACGACGAATCAGCCAGCCGGGCTACCCTCTTCGTCGAGCCGCCTTCGGCCATCGAGCTGATGAACCAGCACCGGGATTTCGAGCTGTCCGAGGCCCGCGAAGTCGAGCGCATGTTGCGCGAGCTGACGGATGGCCTGAGGCCCTACGGCAATGAGCTCGCGGAAGCTCTGGAACGGCTCATCCACCTCGATTCTCTCTTCGCTCGGGGGCGCTACGCGCTGGATCGCGGCTGCTCGCGTCCCGCGTTGGTCGAGCGAGATAAAGCCGGCCTTCGCATCGTGAACGGCCGCCACCCGCTGCTGCTGGAGACGCAGGGGCCCGTGGTGCCCTTCGATCTGATCATGCATCCGGGTGAGCACACCCTCCTGATCACGGGGCCGAACGCGGGCGGCAAGACGGTTCTGCTGAAGGCCGTCGGGCTGATATCCGCGATGACCCAGGCAGGCCTCCTCCCGCCTTTGGGTCAGGGGTCCGAGCTGCCGGCTTACTCCGACATCTTCGCTGACATCGGCGACGAGCAGTCCATCGACGCGTCGCTTTCAACGTTCACCGCCCACCTGCGCAACCTGACCGAGTTATTGGAGGGCGCCGATTCCGCTGCGCTCTGCTTGATCGATGAGATCGGCGGAGCTACCGATCCCATCGAAGGCACCGCTCTGGCGAGGTCCGTGCTCATCGAGCTCGCGAACCGCGGCTGCATGACGCTCGCCACCAGCCACCTGGGCGGGCTCAAGACTCTGCCGGGCGAGCACCCGGCCATCGTCAGCGCTGGGTTGGGCTTCGATCTCGACAGGCTGGAGCCCCTATACAAGCTGACAAAAGGACGGCCCGGCCGCAGCTACGCGCTGGCCATGGCCCAGCGCGCCGGCCTGCCCGTGCACGTCATACACGATGCCCGCTCTACGCTGAGCCAGGAAGAGGTGGATACCGAGCGACTCCTGGCCGAGCTCGAAGCGAAGGAAGACGAGCTCAGAAACCGACTCGCCGAGGTGGCGCGCAAAGAGAAGAAGCTGACCGAGCTCGAGGCGACTTTATCTCGTCAAGCCGCCGAGCTCGAGGAGCGGCAACATCAGTTGGAGACCGAGGGGCGGCAGCAGGCGCGTGAATTCTTGCTTGAAGCTCGCAAGCAAGTCGAGGAGATCCTCAGCGCGAGGCGGCACGAAGCCGAACGGGCACGGAGCGCGCTCGAGGCCAACCTGCGCTCTCATACTCGAGCGCTTCGCGAGGCCTCCGAGCGGCGGTCGGCGCCCATCGAGGGAGAGGAGCAGAGGTTCGAGGCCGGCGATCATGTATGGATCGATGTGCTGAGGCGCGACGGCCGCGTGCTCGAGCGGCGAGGCGCCGACGTGGTGGTCGAGGTCGGCGGCGTGAAGCTACAGCTGGCGCCGACTGCACTGCAGTTGAAGGAAGCGCCCGAGGCGCCCAGGGACAGGACGATGGCCTACTCTGGCCCAGCGGCCGACGTTCGGCCCGAGGTCCACCTGCGTGGCCTGACGTCGGAGGAGGCGCTTCTCGAACTGATTCGCGCTCTCGATGCAGCGGTGCAAGCGGGCTTGCCCCAGCTACGTGTGGTCCACGGCAAGGGTACGGGCGTGCTGCGCGCCGCCGTCGCCGAGTTCGTGCAACATGATCGCCGGGTGCGCGCGCATCGCTTGGGCGCACCGCACGAAGGCGGCAGTGGCGTCACGGTGTTGGAGCTCGAGTGAACGGTGATCACTGACGACCTGATCGAAGAGATTCGCGCCCAGGCCGATCTGGTGCAGATCGTGGGCGAGCAAGTGGCGCTGCGCCGCACCGGGCGAACCTATCGGGGCCCTTGCCCGCTGCACGGCGGTGAGGGACCCAATTTCTCCGTCGATCCGGAGCGCGGGATCTTCAAGTGCTTCGTTTGCGGAGAAGGCGGCGACGTGTTCGCCTACCCGATGAAGCTGCTGGGCCTGGACTTCCTCGATGCGGTCCGCTTGGTTGCCGAAAAGACCGGCATCTCCGTGCCCGAGCGCAGCGCGGAGCCGGAGGACGATCCTTATAAGGATTTGCGCGAAGCCCTGGTCTTCGCGGCCGACTGGTTCCAGGGCCAGCTCTGGGAAACGAAGCAGGGTGAGGCAGCGCAGCAGTACCTCATCAAACAGCGGGCGCTGTCGGAAGATTCGGTTCGTCGTTTCACCCTCGGCTTCGCGCCCGACTCATGGCGTGGGCTGAGAGAAGCGGCGAGCGTACACGAGATCGACGACGCAGTCCTGATGCGCGCCGGCCTGATCAAGGAGAGCGAGCGGGCGACTGAGCCCTTCGATACTTTCCGCGGCCGGCTGATGTTTCCCATCTACGATGCGCGCGGCCGGGCCATCGGGTTCGGTGGGCGAGCTCTGGGCGGCGATGACGCTCCGAAGTACATCAACTCTCCTGACAGCTCCCTGTTCCACAAGGGGAAGATCGTCTACGGGCTCAACTGGAGCCGGCATGCTATCCGGCGCGAGGAGCTGGTGCTGGTCGTGGAAGGCTTCATGGACTTCGTGTCGCTGTCCGCGCGCGGCATCGAGAACGTCGCTGCGCCGCTGGGCACGGCGCTCACGGAGCAGCAAGCGCGGCTCCTCGCTCGTTACGCAAAGAAATCGCTTCTGCTCTACGACAGCGACAAGGCGGGGCTGCGGGCAACGTTCAAGGCTGCGGACCAGTTGCTGGATGCCGGCGTTCACCCCAGCGTGGTGACGCTGCCCGCTGGAGAGGACCCGGATTCGATAGTGAGGCGGGGCGGCGAGGGTGCGCTGGCCGAGTACGTCGATGCGGCGCTCGACGTCATGGATCGCAAAATTCAGATCCTCGAGCGGCGCGGCTATCTGAGCACGATCGAAGGCAAGCGCCGCTCGGTGGACGCGCTGCTCTCCACGGTCCGTGCCACCGCGGACGAAGCGCTGCGCGACATCTACCTGGACAGGGTGACCGCGGTCACAGGCGTTCAGGGTAGCACTCTCGAGCGGGAGCTCAGACGGCCGCGTCCCGGCGTGGGCCGCCGCGGTGCGGCGGGGGAGGTGCCGGGTGAACCCAACCGGGGGTCCGATGTCTCCCCCCCCTCCCCTCCCCCCAAGCTGGGTGCCGAACGAAAACTGCTGCTGCTCCTGATCCGCGACCCTTCCCTGGTGCCGCGCGTGAATGAGGAGGTGGCGGTCGAGGACTTCGCTACGGCGGCGTATCGCGATATCTATCGAGCACTCCGGGAATCGACGCTGGAAGGCGAGGCCGAGGACGAGCTCCAATGGGCCAGGGAGCTCCCAGCCCCCCTGTTCGAGCGCGTGCGCGAGCTGGCGGCCGACCCCGAGGAGCTCACGAACCCCGGAGCGGTCCTCGAGGAAGTGGTGGCGCGGCTTCGCGGGCGAAAGATCGAAAAGCGAATGTCCGATTTGATGACGGAGATGCTGGTGGCGGAGCCCGAGGCGCAAGTCGAGCTGGCCTCCGAGATTCGAAAACTGCGGCGGCAGCGCACTGCCTTGGGAAGCGTGCTGCCCGGACGGGGGTTTTTTCGTGGCGAGCGATGAGTTACAACACAAACTCCAAGCGATAGCAATACAAAATGGTCAAGACGAGTGATCAGGAGCAGATCTTGATGCAGCTGTTGCAGCTGCACGCCGTGGACCAGCAGATCCTCGAGACCGAACAGGGTCTGCGAGAGTGCCGGGAGGAGTTGAGCGAGCTCAGCGACGGCGTCCTCTCCCTCGAGGACGGACTCGAACAACTGCTGTCCAGACTACAGGACCTCCGTCTGGAGGCTCGCCACGGCGAGAGGGCGGTCGAGGACAAACACGTGGCGTTGATCCGCGTCCAAGGACGCGTCAGCAACGTCCAGAACGAACGCCAGTATAGTGCGGCCACCCTTGAAGCGGATCTCCTCAAGAGCGACCTGCGTACGCTCGAGAACCAGGTGCTCGACAAGCTCCAGCTCGTCGAGGATACGGATGGGCGGCGCAAGGAGATGGAGAGCACGCTCGAGGAAGCCCTGGAGCAAGCGGGACCTCGCCGGAAGGAGATGGCTGCCCAGCAGAAAGAGCTGGAGGATGCGCTGGCCATCCAGAATGATCGCCGAGAGAATCTCGCCCTCAGAATGGAGAAGCGCGCTCTGGGGTTGTACGACCGCATCCGCGCCGGCAAGTCCGAGGTCGCGCTCGCCCCGATCACCGACGAAGGGGTCTGCGGATACTGTCACACGTTCGTGACTATGCAGCAGCGGATGGAGGTCGAACAGCTGGACAGGCTGATCTCTTGCGAAGGGTGCGGGGTCATCCTTTACCCCTCGAATCTGGCGGTCTGAAGAGCATCGTGAGACCCGTTCTCGACCTCCCCCCCCCCCAGCCGGCGGATGCGGGAGCCATCGACGGCCTCGCCGGGCTCGAGCTTCCTGAACCGATAGCGACCATCCTCGTGAATCGGGGATTCACCGCCGAATCCGCTAAGGCCTTTCTACGCCCGCGGCTGGCTGACCTGCACGATCCTTGGACGATGGCCGGGATGGAG
>CANPVX010000113.1 GCA_947581815.1 Candidatus Indicimonas acetifermentans
TGTTGAGCACCACGAAATCTTCCGGCGCGAGGGTCGCGATGCCGTAGGCCTGCGCCTCGAGGTCGTTGATGACCGCCGCCGCCTCTACTCCCGCGGCGGTCGCCAGCTTCAAGGCCTCGACCACCCACGGCAGATTCGTGGTCTGAGCCCTGCCTTCCTTGACGGAGCCGGGGACGCCGAAGCAAGCCCTCTGGGCCTCGACGCCATGTCCCTCCATGAAGCCCTTGACGATTTCTTCAAGCGTCGAGTGCTGGCGGCTGGGGAAGGTCTGGGCCACTTCCTCTTTGCATCGCGTCAACTCGACCTCGAAGACCGCCAGCCGGGCGTTGGTGCCACCCATGTCTCCGGCGAGCACCAGCATCAGAGCCTCCTCCAGCGCCGGCCGTCGCGTCTCATGAATTGGCCGGCCGCCTTTGGCCCCCAGGTGCCGGCAGCGTAGTTGGGGAAATCTCGCGGCGGTGACGCACTCCACACATCCAGGATGGGCGTCACCACGCTCCAGGCAGCTTCCGCGTTGTCACCCCGCTGGAACAGACCGGCGTCACCGTTCATGCAGTCGTAGAGGAGCGTTTCGTAGCCGGTCGTCGGCGTGCCGTTGAAGTAGTCTTGGTTACAGAAGTCCATGTTGACGTCGCCGATGCTGACCACGGGACCCGGAATCTTGGCGCTGAAGGAGAGCGCGATGCCCTCGTTCGGCTGGATCCGCAACACGAGCAGATTCGGCTCCAATTGTTCAACGGGCGTCTGCCGGAACAGGATGAACGGCGCCCGCTTGAACTGGATGGCAATCTCCGTGTACCGTACCGGCAGCCTCTTGCCGGTGCGTAGATAGAACGGCACATCGGCCCAGCGCCAGCTGTCGACCATCAGCTTGACCGCCGCGTAGGTCTCGGTCGCGGCGTCCGCCGGCACGTTGGGCTCCGATCGGTATCCCGGCACCTTTTCTCCATCGGGCATCACACCGTCACCGTACTGCCCACGCACTGCCAAGTTCAAGACCTCGTCGGGCGTGATCGGCTTCATGGCGCGGAAGATCTTCCCCTTCTCGTTGCGCACCGCCTCCGCCTCGAAGGAGATGGGCGGCTCCATTGCGATGAGCGCCATGAGCTGGAAGAGGTGGTTCGGTACCATGTCGCGCAGCGCGCCTGCCTCCTCGTAGTAGCCGCCGCGGCTTCCGACGCCAACTTGCTCGGCCACGGTGATCTGCACGTGGTCTATATAGCGTCGATTCCAGATCGGCTCGAAGATGGCGTTGGCGAAGCGGAAGACCAGTATGTTCTGAACGGTCTCCTTGCCCAGGTAGTGATCGATACGGTAGATCTGCGATTCGTTCAGGACTTTCTGCAGCTCACGGTTCAAGGATCGGGCCGAGTCGAGATCCCTGCCCAACGGCTTCTCGACGATAACCCTCCGCCAGCGACCGTTCTCCTCGCATGACAGTCCAGCCTCGTTCAGTCGGCGGGGAATCTCGGAGAACAAGCTGGGCGGTGTGGACAGATAGAAGAGATAATTTCCTCCCGTGCCGTGCTCTTTATCGACCGTCTCGAGCGTCTCCTTCAGCCGCGCGTAGGCCTCCGGGTCGCGGAAGTCACCCAGGACAGGATGGACCCGTTTGTCGAGCCAATCCCACGTCTCCTTACGGAACTCCCCGCTCAGATGCTCCTGTACGTCGCGGCGCAATTGCTCGCGAAAGGCCTTATCCTCCAGCTTACGGGCGAAAGCGACGACCGCGAAGTTGTCGGAGAGCAGCCGGCTCTCAGCGAGATTGTAGAGCGCCGGGACCAGCTTGCGCCGCGTCAGGTCTCCTCCCGCACCGAAGATCACCATGGCGCAGGGGTCTGCCTTGGCCACCGTTGTCTCACTCTTACTAGAGGTCATCATCGATCTGTCGCGCTCATTCGGTCATTATAGATGACCGGTCACCGGTTACCGATTCAACGTGTCCGCCGAATTTATGTCGCATCGCCGAGAGCACTTTCTCCGCGAAAGTATGCTCCTGGCGCGAGCGGAACCGCGCATAGAGAGAGGCCGAGAGCACGTCCGCCGGCACGGCCTCCTCCACGGCGGTTAGAATCGTCCAGCGCCCTTCTCCGGAGTCCTGTACGAAGCCGCTGTAGGCGGAAAGCTCCGGGTCCTCCACGAGCGCCGTCGCCGTCAGGTCGAGGAGCCAGGAAGTGACCACGCTACCGCGCCGCCACACCTCGGCCACATCGGCGATGTTTATCTCGTAGCGCTCGATGCTGCGCATCAAGTCGAAGCCCTCGGCGTACGCCTGCATCATCCCGTATTCGATTCCGTTGTGTACCATCTTGACGAAATGGCCGGCGCCGGCGGGACCACAGTGGAGGTAACCGTGCTCGACCGCGCCCTTTTTGCCATCACGTCCCGGCGTGCGTTCGATATCACCGACTCCGGGGGCCAGCGTCTTGAAGATAGGGTCCAGCCGCTCGACCGCTTCCTTCTCGCCGCCGATCATCATGCAATAGCCGCGATCGATGCCCCAGACGCCTCCACTGGTCCCCACGTCCACGTAGTGGATGCCCTTCTCCGTCAGCTGTGTGGACCTTCGCACGTCGTCTTTGAAGTAGGAGTTGCCCCCGTCGATGATGATGTCACCGGACTCGAAACGCTCGGCCAGAGCGAACACCGTCTGATCGGTCGGCGGCCCAGCGGGCACCATGACCCAGGCGGCCCTCGGCACGCTCAGCCGTCTGGCGAACTCGTCTAGCGATTGGCTGCCCTTCGCGCCTTCGCTTTCCATTTGCCGTACGTTGTCGGCGCTCAGGTCAAAGACGACACAGTCGTGCCCGCCTCGCATCAGGCGGCGAACCATGTTCGCGCCCATCCTTCCGAGTCCGACCATGCCCAGTTCCATCGCCGTTCTCCTCTCTTATCGGCAGCTCACGCCAGCGCCCGGCTCACCAGCTTTCGCAATGTCTTCAACCCGGCGGGCACATCGGCTCCCAGGTGCACACGCAGGGCGCGCCGCCCTCGCTTCGCGAGCACATCGAAATCGCCTCGCGCCTGCGCCGTCTTGACCACGCCGAACGTGTACTTCTGTCCAGGCACGGGGAGATCAGCCGCGTCGTCGCAGGTGATCTGGAGAAAAACCCCCGTGTTGGGGCCGCCCTTATAGGCCTGGCCCGTCGAATGCAGGAAGCGCGGGCCGAAGCCGAGAGCGGTTGCCACACTCCGTGCGTCGCGGACCTGATGGCGGATGGCCCGCAACTGCTCGTGGTGCGCCTCGTTCATCTCGATGTAGGCCAGGAGGGCGAAGTAATCACCGCGCTCGAGACGGCTCAGGTGGGCCTTGAGGTAGGCCGCGACCGATCCATTTCCTCCCGCCGCCTCGGCTAGCTCCTTTGCGTTGCGTTCATTAGCGAACAGGTTGATCCCACCGTCCTCGACGATAGGCGTTTCGGCCGGCAGCGCGCCCGTCTTCTCGTATTCGTCGGTCAGCGCTCGCGTCGCCACCTTGCTCGCCTCCACGTCCGACTGATCGAACGGGTTGATGCCCAGGATGGATCCAGCGACCGCGGTAGCGAACTCCCAGCGGAAGAACTCCTGGCCCAGATCGTAGCGATCAGCGATCTCGATTCGCACGACCGGCTGGCCCGCCTCCTCAAGCCGGGCGGCAGCAGCATCCTGAGCGGCGTCCGGCTCCTTTTCAAGGCGCAGGTAGACGAAGATCCGGTCGTCCCCGTAGACGTCCGGCGAACCCAGCTCCTCTCCATCTACCGGGATGAGAGCGATGCCCTGCTTGCCGGTGGACTCGGCGAGCAGCTGTTCCAGCCAGGCGCCCAGGTCCGAGATACCCGGAGAGGTCACCAGCGTCACCTTGTTGCGGCCGGACTTGCCCAGAACTCCGAGGATCGTGCCCAGCACGGCGCCGGGATTCTCCTTCACAGGCACGCACGCCGCGCACGCCTGGGCCATCTCCTCGGCCCGATCCAGCAGCTGGCTTACGTCGAGACCCATGGCCGCCGCCGGGACCATGCCGAAGTCGGACAGAGCCGAGTAGCGGCCGCCGATGCTCGGCATCCCGTAGAAGACGCGGCGGAAGCCGTCGCGCTCGGCGACACCTTCGAGCTTCGAGCCCGGGTCAGTGATGGCAACGAACCGCCGGCCGGTCTCCTCGAGGCCGACTCGCTCCTTGACCCGCTCGAAGAAGTACTGCTTGAAGATGTTGGGCTCCAATGTGCTCCCCGATTTACTGGAGACGATGAAGACGGTGCGCTCCAGGTCCACCTTCTCCTCGAAGCTCTTGACCTGGGCAGGGTCGGTGGAGTCGAGCACCTGCAGCTCCGGAAAGCCATCGATCTTCCCGAAGGTCATCTTGAGAACCTCTGGGCAGAGGCTGGACCCACCCATCCCAAGTAGCAAGACGTGGGAGAAGCCCTCGGTCCTCATCACCTCGGCGATGCGCTTGAAGCGCTCGAGGTGGGTCGTCAACTGATCTTCGGTGATCCCCAGCCAGCCCAGCCAGTCGGCTTCGTCGCCGCCCGTCCAGAGGGCGGCATCCCGGGCCCAGAGACGCCGCGTCTTGGCGCCCTTCTGCCACTCCTCCAGGGCCGCATCGACTTTTGCGGCGAGCTGATTCGGGAGCGTATACGTCTGCCGCCCCGCCATGAGCGATGGGGGAGCACGGCAAGTCCCTTGCACCGCCTTGAGCAGCTTACTGAACGCCTCCGAGAAGGCCCGGACCCCATCGGTAAGCAGACGGTCGGTTACATCCTTCAGCGAGATATCCAGCCGCTCCAGGGTCTCCAGGGTGGCTCGAGCCCCTTCGATATCCTCCTGAAGCGAACCCCGTAGGCGCCCGTGCTCCCGGAACGCCTCGTACGTCGCCGGTGGAATCGTGTTCACGGTGTCGGGCCCAATGAGCTCCTCCACATACAGCACATCGCGGTACTCCGGATTCTTGGTGCTCGTGCTGGCCCAGAGCAGGCGCTGCGTGCGGGCGCCCGCCTTCTCCAGAGCTTCCCAGCGCGGGCCGCTGAACAGCTCCTTGTAGAGCTGATAGGTGAGCCTGGCGTTCGCGATGGCAACCTTGCCAAGCACGCCGTGCAGCCTCGCTCGCTCATCCGCGCCACGTGCATCCTCGAGACGTTGGGCGGCGATGGCATCGATGGCCGAATCGATGCGGCTTATGAAAAAGCTTGCCACGCTCGCGACTTTGCTAGCGTCGCCACCGTTCTCGATGAGATTTTCGAGCCCGCTCAAGTACGCCGCGACGACCCGCTCGTACATGTCCCTGGAAAAGAGCAGCGTCACGTTAACGTTGATCCCGTCACCGATGAGCTGGTCGATGGCGGGGACCCCCTCCTGCGTCGCGGGCACCTTGATCATCACATTCTCGCGACCCAGCGCCTTCCACAGCCGGCGAGCCTCTTCCACGGTGCCGCTGGTGTCGTGGGCGAGGTCCGGCGAGACCTCGAGGCTTACATAACCGTCGCGACGGTCTGTCGATTCGTAGACCGGCCGCATCACATCGGCGGCCATCTGGATGTCCTCGATGGCCAGCCGTTCGAACAAGGCCTTTGCGTCGAGGTCCTTCTCGGCGGCGAGCGCTACCAGGGCATCGTTATAGTCGGAACTGCCGGTGATCGCCTTCTCGAAGATGGCCGGGTTGGAGGTCACGCCGCTCAACCCATCCTCGTCGATCATGCGCTTCAAGTCGCCGTTCGTGATGATGCTTCTACGTATGTAATCGAGCCAAACCGACTGGCCGTGCTCGCCGAGATCCTTCAGCGGGTTCATCAGTGCGCCTCCGGGTTAGCGCGCCGCCTCGAGCTGTTCTCTGGCGACGGCAATCACCCTGTCGGGTGTGAAGCCATACTTGCGCTGTACATCTTTCAGCGGTGCGGACGTTCCAAAGGTCTCCATGCCGATGATCGAACCGGCCGTGCCCACGTACCTGTCCCATCCCAGGGTCGATGCCTGCTCCACCGCCACCCGCGCGCTGACATCAGGCGGTATGACGCTGTCACGGTACCCTTGATCCTGTCGCTCGAACAGCTCCCAGGAGGCCATGCTGATGACCCGCGACCGGACGCCCTCGGAGCTGAGCTGGTCGTAGGCATCCATGCACAGCGCCACCTCACTGCCGCTGGCGAGCAACAGGACATCGGGGCTACCGTCCTTGGCATCCGCCAGGACATAGGCGCCCTTGCGGACGCCGTCGGCTGAACCGCACCTGGAGCGGTCGAACGTCGGCAACGCCTGGCGGCTGAGAACGAGCACGGCGGGCTCGTGATGCATCTCCATGATCATCCGCCAGGCCTCGGCAACTTCATTGGCGTCGGCTGGTCTGAAGATCACGATGCCGGGGACCGCACGCAGCGACGCGAGCTGCTCCACCGGTTGATGGGTGGGCCCGTCCTCGCCGACGCCGATGGAGTCGTGGGTGAAGATATAGATGACCGGGATCTCCATCAGCGCGCTCAGGCGGATAGGTGCCCGCATGTAGTCGCTGAAGATCAGGAAGCCCGACCCGTACGGACGTACCTTGCAATGGGACAAACCGTTGAGGATCGCGCCCATCGCGTGCTCGCGCACTCCGAAGTGCAGGTTACGGGCGCCGTAGTTCTCCGCCGAAAAATTCCCCGCCCCGTCAAAGGTGAGAAGCGTTTTGGTCGAGGGGGCCAGGTCGGCCGAGCCGCCGATGATCCACGGGACGTTCTTTGCGATGGCGTTGAGCACCTGGCTGGAGGCCGCCCGGCCAGCGACGCCCTTCGCGTCGGCCGGGAAGCTGGGGATGTCTTTGTCCCAGCCATCGGGTAGCTGCCGGTGCTGCATCTTGTAAAGCTGGTCCGCCAGCTCCGGGTACTGCGCCTGAAAGGCCTCGAACCTCCCCATCCAACCCTCACGCAGCTCCCGGCCTCGCGCACCTACGCCATCAGCGAAGTGCTCCCGGACGCCGTCGGGTACCAGGAACTGAGCTTTTTCAGGCCAGCCATAGAATCTCTTGGTCGCGCGAATCTCATCCTCGCCCAACGGCGAGCCGTGCGCGGCGGCGGTACCCTCCTTGGTGGGCGCGCCGTAGGCGATGTGGCTATCCACTATGATCAGCGTAGGCCGATCCGTCGACGCCTTGAACGTGCGGAACGCCCGCTCGAGCATGTCGAGGTCATTGGCGTCGCCCACCCGGGTGACGTTCCAGCCGTAGGCGATGAAGCGGGTGGCCACGTCCTCACTGAATGCCAGGTTCGTGGGGCCCTCGATGGTGATCCTGTTATTGTCGTAGATCCAGCAGAGGTTCGAGAGCTTGAGATGCCCGGCCAGCGAGGCCGCCTCCCCGGAGATCCCCTCCATCATACAGCCGTCCCCGGCCAGCGCGTAGACGTCATAGCTGAACATCTGGAAGTCGGGCCGGTTGAAGTACTCCGCCATCCAGCGGCCCGCCATGGCCATCCCCACGCTCACCGCCACCCCCTGCCCCAGCGGCCCGGTGGTGGTCTCCACTCCCGAGGTCCAGCGGTATTCCGGGTGCCCGGCAGCCCGGCTCTGCAGCTGACGGAAGCACTTGATGTCGTCAAGTTTGACGGAGAGCTCACCCAGCGTCTCGTACTTGGCGTTCACCGCCTTGACGCCGCAGAGGTGGAGCATCGAGTAGAGGAGCATCGAGGCGTGTCCGGCCGAGAGCACGAAGCGGTCCCGGTCGGGCCAGATGGGGTCCTGGGGGTCGAAGCGCAGGAATCGCTGCCAGAGGCAGTAGACCACCGGCGCCAGCGACATTGGCGT
>CANPVX010000114.1 GCA_947581815.1 Candidatus Indicimonas acetifermentans
AGTCGGGACGGCGGGATTCGAACCCGCGACCTCCTGAACCCCATTCAGGCGCGCTACCGAGCTGCGCCACGTCCCGTGTTTCGTGGGCGGTGGTTCGGTAGCCGGTGCGACGGTAACCGCCTACCGTCCACCCTCTACCGTCGCACCGAAATCGGGGAGGCGGGATTTGAACCCGCGACCTCTGCGACCCGAACGCAGCGCTCTTCCGGGCTGAGCCACTCCCCGAAGCATTGAGACCCGGGAAGTTTACACCGCTCGCCAGCCGAAGCCGGCCTCGCGGCTTCCTCCTTCCCGGGCACATTCTCAACGCCGGTACTAGGGACACTGCGTCCGCGGCCTTGCGCCCCGCGATTTGCCCCTAGGCAAAACACTCATATCAAAGAACGTCCCAGAGCGGGCGACCGGGTTCGAACCGGCGACCTCAACCTTGGCAAGGTTGCGCTCTACCAACCTGAGCTACGCCCGCGCGGGTAAGCACCCCGAGAGCCACCGGTCGGAATCGAACCGACAACCCCGTCATTACGAATGACGTGCTCTACCGTTGAGCTACGGTGGCTTGGGGATCGTGAATCTATTTGCGGCCTGAAGAAGGGTCAAGCCAAACGCAGCGCGCGAGCCGCCTGAAAATCACACTCGCAACTCGCCCCGAGCCACCCTAACTTGCGCCAGACTTCAACAAATCAAACATAACGAATCAAACATGGTGAGACTCTTTTTCGGAATCGGCGCAGCCTTCGGGTTGCTCGGTGTAGCGGCCGGCGCCTTCGCGGCCCATGGCCTCCGGGAGCGTCTCGAGCCCCGCATGCTCGAGGTCTTCGAGACGGCGGCTCGCTACCAACTGATCCACGCCCTCGCCCTGATCGCCGTCGCCTGGGCCGCGACTCGTTGGCCGGGCGCGGCGGTCACCGCCGCCGGCGCGTCCTTCATCGCCGGGATACTGATCTTCTCCGGCAGCCTCTACGCGCTCAGCCTCACCGGCCTGCGCTGGCTCGGCGCGATCACGCCGTTGGGCGGGCTCGCTCTCATCGTCGGTTGGGCTTGTCTTATCTGGGCAGCCTTTTCAAAGGCCTAGCCCGGCTCAACCGGAGGCGCGCGCCTCGCTCTTCTTGAGAAACTGGATATACGCCACAGTCTCGTTGGCGCGCAGGCGTGGGACCTGGCCGCTGGTGTAGGCCGCCAGCGCCACCGTGCCGTCGGGCTGCAGGATGAAGCTGCTGGCGTGGATGAAGAGACGTTCGCGCTCGACGTACGCGCCGATCAACTCGCCGACTTCCGGCGCGTCGAGGCCGTAGACCATTGGGTAGCGCGCGCCCGTCAGGTCGGCGATCTCGAGCGCTTGCTCGCGCGTGTCGACGGAGAGCGCGACGACGGTGGCGTCGACTTTGTGCAGTGCGGGCAGGTTGTTTTGAAAGTCAGCCAACTGCTGACGACATGAGGCTCACCAGTGGCCGCGATAGAAGAGGAGCACGGCCCATTTCCCCCTCAGATCGTCGGGTATGTTCAGCGTCTTGCCCTTCGTAGTCGTTCCGCCGAGACTGGGGAACGGCTTTCCCTGTTCCAGGTGCATAGGCCCTCTCTAGAAGGTTGCTCAACTAGAATGTACGGACCCGGCCCCATTGTTCCAGCTCCAAGCCCCACGGGCTAGTACACCATCGCGCTCGTGTGCTTCAGGACCCTGCGGATGCGCCACTCGATGAGATCGCCGGGTCCGCAGGGAATCGGGAGCGAGGTGTGAGTTTCGCTGGAACCGATGAGCTCCACTCTCAGCTCGACGTGGCCGCCCAGCTTGTACAGGTACTCCGGAACCCTGAACGTCCCGCTGCTTGCGCTGTGGACTACGCCCAGCCGGTGCTTGGCGCCGCCGCGGATCGCATACACGCGGGCGTCATGCCAATTGTAGTTGATGACGCGGACGATGGCGGGCGCGAGTTTCAGCGAGGCTGCGGAGCCGGCGCGCGCCGAACGGGAGGCGCAGCCGCTGCTCGTGGCCGCGATGACAGCTATGATCGCTAGCAACGCGGCGCCCATGGTTGGAGCGCGCATTGTGAATCCCTCCTGAGTCTGGCAAGGAGGTTTTCGAGGGGAGCTTCGGGATCTGTGACCGCCGGCGGGCCGCGGCAAGAGCTTAGACTGCGCGCGGGGACTCCGAATGATGTCGGCGGCGCAAGCGAGGGGCAGGGCTGAACGGCCGCTGAGGCAGGTCGGCCGGTACTGCGGACACCAATGAAGCGGCGGGAAATGTTCCTATCTTACATACCCTGGCGGGCCTTTCGCGTTCCGGGCCTTCGCAACGGGGGGAGCGTAGAAGGACATGTCGCTCGTCCTCTCGGTGCCCGAAGTATGGCGTAGAAGTTCGCGAAAGAAGACGGAATGAATGGAGCCGAGGGGGCTCGAACCCCTGACCTCCTGGGTGCGATCCAGGCGCTCTCCCAAACTGAGCTACGGCCCCAGGCCGGAGGTGGGAGCGACAGGACTTGAACCTGTGACCTCCACGATGTCAACGTGGCGCTCTAGCCAGCTGAGCTACGCCCCCGACAGAACTACCCTATTAGATAGATAGCTGAGCGGCGAGACGTCCACCGCTTCTGAAGCGCGGAAAATGTATCCGTGCCCCCGAGGAGGGTCAACCTGAGGTGTCCGGTCCTTCGAGCGAGATCAGGTCGCCGGCTCGCTTCAGTATCTGATCTCCGCTGAACTGGCTGACGGAGTAGATCACGGGATCGTCTTTGAGCTTCACGTAGTAGCCGGTA
Organism: Candidatus Indicimonas acetifermentans; assembly: GCA_947581815.1. GTDB lineage: Bacteria > Gemmatimonadota > Gemmatimonadetes > Palauibacterales > KS3-K002 > Indicimonas > Indicimonas acetifermentans. Next base: position 2,751 of record CANPVX010000114.1, read on the forward strand.
TCGTCCTTCGCGATGAAGGCGAGCTCGGCGATCATCGCGCCCCCGGGCCCGAGCGCCCGAACGCCCGCGGTTGGAGTCTCCCAGGTGAGCGCCTCGGCCACCGAGTCGGGAGCGAAGCCGATCGCCCGCAGCGACGCCACTTCGCGGACCAGGCGCGACACATCACCGGTGGCTTCCTCACCCCAGGGGTCGACTCGCCAGGCCGCCGAATCACGGACCAGCGTGAAGATCTGGGTCTCGGCTGGATAGACGAACTCCAGGCGCTGGATCTCTTCCGCCACGGCGCTCACGATCTGCTTGTTTCGCCATCCGTCGACGTTCTTCCGCGTCAGATCCGCGAGATTGCCGCGCAGCAACCAGACCTCGTCGTCGCCGGGGCGCCGCACGTAGGCGTCGTCGAAAGACCGACCCTCCTCGCTGACGATCAGCGAAAGGCGCCCCTCACCGCCCGAATAGATGGTGAGATGGCGCCCCTGCCCTTCCGCCACGCCCAGCCGTTCGTGATTCGCCGGGTTGCGGCTGACCAGCTGGCCCATTCGCGCCTGTTCGAGCGCCCGAGCCAGCACGTCGCCTGCCTCGGGCGTCGCCTCGTAGCCATTCACCGTCCAATTCGATCCACCGCGCAGGGCGACCCTCTCATCGCCCGCGACGAAGACGGCACTGTCGATCTCGACTTCGGCCACCGCGGCGAGGTCGAACGCGGCGGACGCCGGGTCATCGCCGCGGCTTGCGACGAAGCGCACTAAGGCGTAGCCAGCGGCCAGAACCGCTAGGGCCACGATCAGATTTCTGACTAGCCGATCGCTCATGCGGCGTAACTCAGTCCCTTCAGCCGGCGCCGCCGCAGCGTGCGGAACACACCAACCAGAACGAACGCCAGCGGGACTCCAATGAGATTGAAGTATTTGATGACGGTTCGAGTGCTTTCCGACGCGAACACCAGCGGGCGCGGCGTCGGCGCCTTCGAGCGGATGCTCAGCAGCGCGTTGGACTGGGTTAGCCAACCCACAGCGTTGAGCCCGAAGATGATGTTCTCGACGCTATTGCGGACGAACTGGTCGCTGAGAAAATCGGCATCGCTGACGATCACCAGGCGCCCTCGCTGCGTCCCCGCGGTGACGAACTTTTCGACCGGCCGCATCAGCACGGGCGCTGCGGTATCCTGCTCCGCAGCACCAGCGTCGCCGGTTCTGTCGCCCTCCTGATCGTCATCGCCCTCGCCCTCGTCATCGCCCGCGCCCGACTGCCTCACCCCCAGCTCGATCGAACCGCCGGGCGCCGCCGCCTGCCCGGCATCTCCCGAGCTCACTGGCGCGAGCGCGACAGCGAGCACGTAGGTCTTGAGATCCGCCTCGTCGTAGGAGACGTTCTGGTCCGGGCGGATCTGGAAGTTGCCGCGCTGTGTCCCGGCGAAGCGACTGGTGGTCAACAACGGTATCGTCTCCCGGCCCGGGCTCGACAGGGTGTCCAGCGAGCCGGGCCATGGCAGGAAGACGCTGTTCAGGCCGCGGGTGATCGCGTGTTCGGCAGCGGGAAGCGCCCGCACCCAGAAGGGGTACTGGACGACGTAGTTGAAGACCTGTCCCGGCACGGAGATCGTCTCGTTGGACCGCAGGTCGAATACCATGTCCTTATTGAGGCGAACCCCGTAGCCTTCGACGAAATCGACGGCGCTGTCGGGCGCGGCGCTGGCGAATAGGTACTGCAGGTTGACGTCGACTCCCGAGCCCAGATACAGGACGCGGCCGTCGTCGCTCAGGTACTGGCGGAGGATCCGTCGCGCCCGCGGACCGATAGCGCGCCGAGGCCCAGCGACGATGACCGCATCGACGTCCGGCTCGATGGTCGCCGAGTCGTTGGAGAGATCGACCGTCGACACCTGGTAGGTACGCTGGAGCTCGCGATTGAACGTCCCGTAGTCGGCCTGCGTCCGCTCTCCGTGCCCTGTGATGAACGCGACCTTCGGAGTCTCGGTGCTCGTCAGCTTCCAAACGTTGGTGGCCAGCTGGTATTCCAGGTTGCGGCTGTCACCCGCGAAGGGGATGACCTCGGACTGGTCGGTGTACTGGACCGCGATCCCCAACCACCCCTGCTTCACCTGCAGCTCTTCGCGACGCAGCACGTTGAACTGGACCGACTGGATGCCGAGCCGCCGCGCCTCATCGCGCGCCTCCTCGCTTCGGTCGGGATGCTTGCGTATGAGCTGTACGTTGCCCTGGCCGTAGCGCTCGAAATCACGCAGCACATCTTCCACGTCGCGCTGCACAATCTTGACCTGGGTGGGCAGCTCTTTCGACACGAAGAGCGTGATCGTCACGACGTCGTCGAGGTCGCCCAGCACCTCGCGCGTCCCCTCGGATACCGTGTACAGTCCTTCCGCCGTAAGGTCGATGCGCCCCGGCATGTAGCGGCCGAACATGTTCGCCGCTATCGCGATGCCGACTATGGCCGCCGTGCCGAGCCGCAAATTCCGGTACAGCTTCGCCTTCCGGTTCAGGCGCTCTCGCATCAGCATCCAGTAGGCCAGCGACAGGAACGCGACGGCGAGCGTGACGAAGTAGATCATGTCGCGAAGGTCGAGCACCCCACGGGTCACGTTGTAAAAGTGGGGCAGTATCCCCAGCTGACCGATCGCCGAGGACAACCAGGCAGGCAAGCCGATCTGCAGGACCTCGGCGCCCACGAGGATCAAGAAGAAGGTCACCGCCGTGCCCACGATGAATGCCGTGATCTGATTGCGCGTCAGCGACGACGCGCAGACCCCCACCGCCGTCACCGCTGCAAGCAGTAAGGCGCTGCCGACGTACTGCGCAAACACGACCCCCAGGTCGAACTTGCCGCCCAGTGTAAGAGTCAGCGGCGCAAGCAGCGTCGTGGTCAAGACGATCAGCAGGAACAGTAAGTTCCCCAGGTACTTGCCCAGCAGAATCTCGTACATCTGTATCGGCTGGCTGGACAGCACCTCGAGCGTTCCGTGCCTGCGCTCCTCCGCCAGCGAGCTCATGGTCGCCGCCGGCACGAAGAAGAGGAGGAACCAGGGCAGGAGGTCGAACATGGAGCGCAACGAAGCGTGGCCGATGAGGTACACGCTGCGGAAGAAGAAGAAGAAGTTGACGACCAGAAAAACCACCGCGAGGATGTACGCGGTAGGATGGTCGAAGTAGCCGCGTAGCTCTTTCCGCGCTATGGTCCAGATGTTACGCATACCTACCCGCGCTAGTTCGTCAGTTCTGTGAACAGTGCCTCGAGGCTCGCCGCTTCCTGGTGCAGCTCCCAAAGCACCCAGCCCCTCGATACCGCGATCCTGAAGATCTCGGCCCGCGGGTCCGGCCCCGCCCCCGTCCCGGCCGCCGCCGCGGAGCCCACGCTCAGCTTCACTCGCAGGCGCCCTTCCCGCGACTCCGTTACCTCTAATTCTTCGACGCCCGAGACGGCGCTCAGAGCGCTCTCCACTCCGTCGCCTTCGACCTCCACGATGATCGTCCGCCTGCCGCGCGCTCGCGCGACGAGCTCGTCAGTCGGGCCATCGGCGACGATCTTCCCTTCGTGGATGACGATGATCCGCTGGCACGTCTCTTCGACTTCGGGGAGCACGTGCGTGCTCAGGATCACCGTCCGCTCCCGCCCGATGTCGTGGATCAGCCGCCGGATCTCCTGGCGCTGGTTCGGATCCAGACCCTCCGTGGGCTCATCGAGGATCAGGAAATCAGGCCGTGGCAGAATCGCCGCCGCCAGGCCGAGCCGCTGGCGATACCCCTTCGAGAGCTCGCCGATCGGGCGATAGAACACCTCGGCGACGCCCGTGGCCTGTACAGCGTCGTCCAGCGGACTCCCGGGCCCCGAGCGGGTCATCCCGCGGAGCTCGCTCACCAGCCTCAGGAATTCCGAGACCAGCATATCAGGATAGAGGGGGTTGTTCTCGGGCAGATAGCCCATTCGCCGCTTAGCCGCGACCGGATCCTCTCGGATGTCGGAGCCGTCCAGCAGCACGGCGCCGGAGTCCGGCTCCAGGTAGTTGGTGATCAGTCGCATGCTGGTCGACTTCCCCGCCCCATTGGGACCCAGAAAGCCCACGACCTCCCCCCGGTCCACCGTGAACGAAGCTTCGCTCACAGCGACCGTGGACCCGAACGACTTGCTCACGTTCTCGAGCGCGATCAACCCGACCTCCGTCGTGATTTATGGGTTCTACCGGACCGCCAGGAAGAAAATAAGAGGCGCTTCCAAGTTCAACTGTCCGTTGAAACGGGGCTGACGGGACTCGAACCCGCGACTTCCGGTGTGACAGACCGGCACTCTAACCAAACTGAGCTACAGCCCCCAAACCCTCCTACTGCGGCGATCGCCCGAGCGAGCGCCCATTCCAATCGTGGGTAGCAGCGCGAAAATCTAGTGGCGATCCGATGAGGGTCAAGGCTCGGCCAGCCCGGCCCGGCGAGTCAATCGAGCTCCGTGCTATCCTGCTCCGCCGCTGCAGGCGTCGCCTCGCGCATCGCATCGGCCCGCCGAGCGGGGGCGGGGGCGGGGGCGAGCGAATCCGCCTGCACGGCTGAATCGGAAGTTTGCGGCGCAGCTGGCGCGGCCAGCGCGGCCGGCGCGGCCGGCGCGGCCCCTGACTTTCTGACACCCGCGATGGTCGGGTCATCGATGAACGGGCTGTAACGGCGAAGCTCGAAGGTCATCGTATCATCGACATCGACCAGAAGAGCGATCTCCTCGATCTTCTCTTTGAACGTAGCGAGTATGGCGCCTTCGGGCGTCTCGACGGTGAGCAACAGGCGGTCGGTCTCGCGCTGCTTGGCGAGCACTATGCCTGTCACGAGCGAGTCGCTTCGCCGCACGGCCTGCGGCAGCCGGTCGCCCAGAAGCTTTGGCGCCCACAGCCCCGCCGTTATCCCCAGCACCAGCCCGACGATGAGGCTTATCAAAATCGCGCGCGCGCCCGACCTGCCC
>CANPVX010000115.1 GCA_947581815.1 Candidatus Indicimonas acetifermentans
TTCACTTACATATGGTGGACGAAGGGATTCGAGGCGCTCGGGCTGGCCGAGGGTCGGGCGCGCAGCCCTCTTTAGAGAATAACCGGGGTGGGGATCGAACCCACGACCTACGGATTAAAAGTCCGTTGCTCTACCAACTGAGCTACCCGGTCGGCAGGCTTGTGCTAGCGGCTAAGGAATATCCGAAAAGCGAGAGGCGCGCCAGAGCTTCTTGGCCCAAGGCGCGCCTCCAGCATCCACCGATTGGCTCCGGCGCGCTAGCCGTCTGAGGTTTCTCCCCCGATGACGACATCTCCCGAAACGAGGCCACCGCCCTCCGCTGGCTCAAAGGTATGGGCGTCGAACATCAACCCATCCCCGTGGAGGGTCATGCTGAAAGAATCCTTCTCGGCGGGCCCGCCGTCGATCGCCTCAGCCGTGAACCGATAGACGGCGTTCTCGACGATGTCGTCGTTGACCGTCGTAATCGACCGCGCCGTCCCGGTCATGGTCACGTGGTTTTCCTTCACCTGGAAAGATGCGACTTCGAGGCTGAACACGATCATGCCGAAATTCACGCGCTCCAAATTCATCTCCGGCTCGCTGAACGGTCCCGGACCAGGCGCGCTCAACGTGCCCCATGAGACGGAGCACGACATGGAGCCGCGATCGAAGGTGAAGAGCGTGGGACGATCGGGTCCCAATAGATAGGAGCCTTGCCCCTCGGCCTGGGAATACAGCTCGGCGTGTTGCGCCGGAGCCGGGCCAAGGGGGAGGGGAGGGGAGGGGACCCAGCAGCGCCGACACTAGGAACGTGAATGTGGGCAAGCTGTACGCGACCATAGGTTCATCTCCTCTGATGTCAGATGGGCTACTCGGCGTCCGGCGCCTCGAGGTCCGCGCGCGCCTGCGTCAGCCGCCGCCAGAGACTCAGCAAGTATCCGACGAGAACGATCGCCGTCAGGCCGTACGCTGCGACGATGTAACCCCCGTTAGTCACCCGCTGCCTCCATCTCCAATTCATCGGGCTCCAGAGCCGCCAGCTCTGCCTCGGCTCTAAGCTGGGCCAGCGCGAAGCGACGGGTCAACAGGTACCCGAAGATGAGAAGAAATGCGAGCATCATCGTGCGCAGCGCGACGACCATCTGGGGATCGACGGTCTCGGGGCTCGACTGCGGCTGGTGCAGAGTTCGCCACCAGCGCACCGAGAAGTAGACGATCGGCAGCGTTGCGAAGCCGATGATGGCGACCAGCGACGAGGCTCGCGCCCGCGCCTCCGGATCCTCCATCAGGGCACGCAACACGAGGTAGCCGGCGAACGTGACGGCCATGATGGCCGTCCAGGTCAGCCGCGGATCCCAAGTCCACCAGACGCCCCACGTCGGCCGGCCCCAGATCGATCCGGTGATCAGGCCGGTGGCGTTGAAGACGAGCCCGATCTCCGCGCCGGCGCTGGCCCAGCTGTCGAACCTCAGGTCGCGGCTCCTGATATAGAGCAGGCTGCAGACGAACGCCGTCAGGTACCCGGCTCCAGTGCCGATCCAGCTGGGGAAGTGCACGTACATTATCCGGTACACTTCGCCCATGAGCACATCAGGCGGCGCCCAGAGGAGTCCCAGATACAGCCCGAAGGCCAACACCGGAAGGGCGACGATGCCCCACAGCGTGCCGGCCTTCTGGGGCGAAAGGCGACGCGCGAAGAGCGCGATCCAAGTGGCGACGAGGAAGGCCAGCACGATCCACACTAATAATGATCCGACCTGCTGCATGTCCTATCTATACTCGTTATGCGATTCCGCCCTACTCCTCGATGGCGAACTCGAATGTCAGGGTGCATACGGTCAACAGGACCACGTCAACCAGCGCTAGCATTTGCAGCCACACGTTAAGCTCGCCCATCGGATCGCCGTGCACAATTAGGGCCGTCGCCCGCACCGCTCCGACGACGATGGGCACCTGAGTGGGGAACAACAGCAGCGGCAGCATGACTTCGCGCGCGCGCAGGTTCGCCGTCAGGGCTGCGTAGAACGTGCCCACGGCGACGAAGCCGATGCTCCCCAGCACGGTCACCCCCAGCAGCCCGGGCAGCTTCGTCCACAAGTCGACGTTGTAGAGAACTGCGGAGAGCGGGATGAGCAGAAGCTCCATCGCCAGCAGCACGACAAGGTTGGCGGCGAGCTTGCCCAGGTAGATGGCCTTGAGGTCGCCGGGGTAGAGGCGCAGCGCCTGGAGGCCACCGCTGTCCATCTCGAGCTGAAACGACCGGCCGAGCGCCAGGATGCCGGTGAAGAAGATCGCCACCCAAAGGAGCCCGGGCCAAAGGTACTGGAGCAGCGTTTGGCCTGCGGGGCTCAAACCCGGAGCCTCAGGTCCCAGAGCGAAGCTGAAGATGAAAAGGACGAGCGCGGCGAAGAAGGCCATGGCGTTGAATGCGGCCTTGCTCCGCCGTTCGATCAGGAGGTCCTTGCGGGCCACGCCCACGGCGCGCCTCAAGTCGCTCATTCCGCGGCCACCTCGTACCCGTCGATGGGACCGGCATACGTGACGCGCCCAGCATCGAGCCTGAGAGCGCGGTCGCAGAGGCGCTTGGCACGGTCGACCTCATGCGTGGCGATGATGGCGGCCCTGTTCGCGGCGCGCAGCTCGGTCACGAAACGGTCCACCCAGGCCATGCCCTCGACGTCGAGGGCGCCGTAAGGCTCATCCATAAGGACGAGCTCGGGGTCGTGGAGCGTGGCACGGGCGAGAGAGAGGCGCTTGCGCATGCCGCTGGAGAACGTGCGGATCTCCCGCCCGGCGACCTTGGCGAGGCCGACGCCGGCCAGAGCTTCCAACAGCGAATCTTCATCGAGGTCGAGTCCGTACATCACGCCGGCGAAGCGCAGGTTCTCTCGCGCCGTCAACTCTCCGTACATGTAAGCCTGATCCGCCAGCACACCGATGCGCGGCAGTATCGCGCTGCGCGACCTCGCTGGCTCGCCGAGAATGGAAAAGGCTCCGAAGGTCGGGCGGGTCAGCGTCGAGAGGATGCGGAGCAGGGTAGTCTTCCCCGAACCGTTCGGGCCCAACAAGCCCAGCAGCTCGCCGCGCTCGACTCGCAGATCCACGCGGCGGAGCGCCCATGTGCGGCCGTAACGCTTGCTGAGCTGGCGGGCGTCGACGGCGGGAGCGTTAGTATCCGTCGGCTGGGGCGATGTGCCCAGAGCTTGTCGTGATTGGTTCATTTCTGATTAGCCCGTCAAGAGCGGAACAAGTAGTAGGTCCCTGCGTAGAGCCTCGCAAGGCCTGAAGCCGTTAGCGGAGGCGTGAGCGAGCTACGTTCGCCCTTGCCGCTAGCGCGGGCGATGGGCAGGTTTGGCGCGGCGGAGGCGGGGTCGAGCCTTACCGACATCAACGGAGCGGATGATCCGAGCACGAGCGCACCCATACGTTTCAATCGTTCCTATCGCAGCCCTCTTCGCGGTCGGCGGCGACGTCGTGCCGGCCGCCGCACAAACGCGCGACCCGGCCGTCACCGAGTTCCGCCTCGTCTCCGATCTTCTCAGCACGTCCTCGCTGTGGGTGAACCCAGCCGGGTTGGGTTTCCACACGCGGCGATCCAGCCTGATGGGCAACCTCACGTGGGATCGACCGGAGGATGGAGACTGGTCGCTGGGTCAATACTTGATCGGCGTGGCGGCGGACATCGTCGGGTTCGGCTACGAACACGATGAGTTCCAGTCCGGCGCCTTTTCCCAGGGCGATGCCTACACACTGGCTCTCGGTGTCGCATCGCGGGATGCCGCGATCGGAGTGTCGCGGACCTGGCGCACCGTAGGCGAGTCACAGGGGAGCTGGGTGGTGGGCTTTGGGTTTGTTAAGCCCACAGCTGCGATCGGGTTGGTTTGGCGGGATATCGGGTCACCCACGGTACGCGACACGGTCCGCGACAAGCGGCTCATCGGCGCCGTGACGGCGCAGCCGTCGCGGGGCCCGGTCATCCTCGAGGCAGAGCTCGACTACAATCTGAAGGATAAAGGCCTGCGAGTCTTCCGCGTGGGAGCGGGGATGACGTTGAAGGGCAAGCTTCGCGCGCGAGGGCTCCTCGGCTGGGATGGCGACGGCAAATTCGTCGGCTTCGTCATTTCTGGGGACCTGCGGCTCGGTAAGTCCACAGCCTGGGGAGCTGCGGGCCTCGACGCTGGCGGCGACGCGGGGAACGGGAACCTCGGCCTCGACTTCACACATCAGAGGCGCTGAGGCGTCAGGCGCGCAACGCCAGCTCGATGAGGTTCCTCCGCGAATACTCTCCAAAACTGACCCAGTCGATGAACCCGCGGCGGCCGAGGACCCGGCGGCCGATCTCGGCAACCTTCAGCCCACCGCGGGCGAGCTCACGGGCCCGCGATATCACCTCTTCCAGCCAATCGATCTTCGCCTGCAGAGATTCTGCCGGCCGGGCGATTCGGCCCCGGTGGGCGCAGAACATGACCCGCGGGTTCAGGTTACGGACCCGGCGTAACGAGGCGAGTAGCTGCGGCAGATCCTCGTCCGGCCTGGCCACGGGGACGCGGCGGCCTATATAAAGGTCAGCGGAGAAGACCAGATCGCGATCCGGCTCATGGTAAGCGTAGTGGTCAGCGCTGTGGCCCGGTGTGTACACGGGGTCGAGCCGCCAGCCCTCCGCCCGCAGCCCGTCGCCCAGCGGTCCGACGGGCCCGACCGCGGCTGTGCCCCACATCAGGCGTCTATACAGCGGGATGGGTCTCGGCTGCAGGCGCTCTATCACCCGGGACGGCGCCAGAACTTCGAACCCGCGCGCGGCTAATTGCGCCGCATTACCGGTGTGGTCCTCGTCGTGATGGGTGAGCAAGCAGCCCGAAGCGCCTTCGAGGCCGGGCCAAGCGAGCAGGGCGCGGCGCGCGTTTTTGAATCCTGCATCGATCAGCCAGGGGCCGGCTCTGAAGACATAGACGCCGTAACCGGCGGCGCGAGAGATCGGAGTCTGGAGCCAGATGCCCTGGACCCCTTCGGGGAATTCGGCCGTGTGCGTCACTCCGCGACCAGAACTTCGAGCTCATCGTCGTATCCCAAATCGAGAGCGTACTGCACTCCAAGGAAGGTGCGTCGGTGGTGCGGCGTGACGCCTACGTCGATGAGCGCGCGTTTGTGCTCACGGGTGGCGTAGCCGGCGTTGTGCTCCCAGCCGTATTCGGGATAGTGATCGGCGAGAAGCGTCATCAGTCGATCGCGCAGCACCTTCGCGACGATGGACGCGCAAGCGATCGAATGGCACTTCCGATCCCCTCTAATGATGGAGCGGTGATCGCCGAGTCTCGGTTGGGGTCGTCCATCGATGAGTACGCAGTGGGGACTGAGAGGAAGCCGCCGCAACGCGCGCTCCATGGCGAGGCCGGCGGCACGAAACACGTTCAGCCGCTCGACCTCGCGCGTCGAAGCCGCGCCGATGCCGAGGGCCAGCGCGCGCTCGCGGATGGCCGTCGCGAGCCCCTCTCTGTCTTTCGCGTTGAGCAGCTTGGAATCGACGGCGCCCTTAACGCCGCCTTCGACGGGCAGGATGATGGCGGCGGCCACGACGGGGCCTGCGAGCGAGCCACATCCAACCTCGTCCACGCCCGCCACGTACGGGAAGCCAGCGCGCCAGTAGCGGCGCTCTGTAGTGAGGGCGACGGCTCGCCGGCCCACGAGTCGTCAGCTGGGTCGCTTCTCTTTGATCCGGGCCTTCTTGCCTCGTAACGAGCGGAGGTAGTAGAGCTTGGCGCGCCTGACCTTGCCTTTGCGGATTATCTTCATCTCTGCGACGGTCGGCGAGTGAAGCGGGAAGATCCGCTCGACCCCGACTCCGCCGGAGACTTTGCGCACCGTCATCGTCTCGCGGATCCCGCCGCCCTTCCGAGCGATGCAGACGCCCTCGAATGGCTGCAGGCGCTCACGCCCCCCTTCCCTCACGCGGACCAGCACCCGCACCGTATCGCCGGGCTCAACATCAGGGATGTCGTCCCGCATCTGTTCCTTCTCGATCTCCCGGATCACGTTCATCTCCAGAGCTCCTGGCAGCGTAGATTTTACTCTTAAACCGGTGAAAGATAATCGACCGGGCCACCGGCTCCAAGGGGCGGGGGGCGGGGGCGGGGGGCGCGGGCCAGAACTAGGCGCCGGGCCGCTCCTGCAAGAGATCCGGTCTCATCTCCCGTGTCAGCCGCTCCGCCTCGCTCTGTCGCCACGCCTGGATGGCGGCGTGGTCCCCCGAGCGCAGCGCCTCAGGGACTTCCATGCCCCGGTACTCGGCAGGCCGGGTGTAGGCCGGAGGTGCCAGAAGCGGCCCCTCGTAGAACGAGTCGGTGGCCGCCGACTCGTGGTCCCCGATGGCGCCAGGCAGCAGGCGGACGACGGCATCGATCACACATAGCGCGGCAGGCTCACCGCCCGAGAGCACGAAATCGCCCAGCGAGTAGACTTCCGTGGCCAAGCTTTCGGCGACCCGCCAGTCGATGTCCTTGTAGTGCCCGCAGAGCACCGTGAGCTCCTTCTCCAGCGAGAGGCGGACAGCGTCGGCGTGGCGGAAGATCCGGCCCCGGGCGTCGAGGAGGATGATCGGCCCCGCGGCATCGAGCGCATCCACCGCCTCGAAGAACGGCTCGGGTTTCATGACCATCCCGGCGCCGCCACCGTAGGGCTCGTCGTCCACCGTGCGGTGCCGATCGTGGGTATGGTCTCTCAGGTCGAGGGTGTTGTACTCGACCAAGCCGGCGCCCGCGGCACGCCCCGATATACCCACCGCCAAAGCGCCTTCGAAGAAGCCGGGGAAGATCGTGAGGATATTGATTCGCATCGGGAAGATCTGTGTATCTACAAGGAGTTTGCCTATGTCCTGGTAGTGTCGGGCGCCTACAGATCGAGGAGCCCGGCGGGCGGATCGATCACGATCGTTCCCTCATCGAGTGCGACGCTCCGAACGAGCCGCCCAGAGAACGGCACCATTACCTCCCGCTCGCCGTCAAACACGGCCAATAGGTAGCCCGAACCCACCGGATAGATCTCTCGCACGTTGCCGACGACGTCTCCGTCGGTGGTATGTACGTCCAGCCCGACCAAGTCGTGCAGGAAGTATTCGCCGGGCTCGAGCGGTTCCGCTTCCTGAGCCGGGATCAGGAGCGTGCGATCCCTGAAGAGCTCGGAGCCGGTCCTATCTCGTATGTGTTCGAATCGCACCAGCAGCCCGCCCTTGAAAGGCCGCACTCCCGCTACCGTCAAGGTCATCTCAGGCCCGGCGGGGCGACCGTTTCGATCCCCTACCTGAAGTATGCGCCCTGATTCGAAGACCTGCGCGACGTTATCCGTGGTCGGCAAGACGAATAGCTCGCCCTTTATGCCGTGGGGCTTCCTGATCTCACCAACGATGAGGTGGGTAGGATGTTCTCGCTCTTCGACTACGATTCCTTTTCCTCGTCCTCGCTGTCAGAGGCACCCGACTCGGCCTCCGCTTCGTCAGGCGCGGCCTCAGCCTCGGGCTCAGCTTCAGCCTCGGCCGCAGGCGCTGCAACCTCAGGCTCAGCAGCGGCCTCGGACTCGGCCGCCGCCTCAGGTTCGGGAGCGGCATCGGGCTC
>CANPVX010000116.1 GCA_947581815.1 Candidatus Indicimonas acetifermentans
GCCGTTGGTGACGCTCAAGTCAAGCTCAACGGGCTACCCATCGCCCAACAGCCCGTGGCCCTGCGCCACGGCGATCAGTTGATCTTGAACGGGGCGACGGCGGTGTATCTCGATCAGTCACGGCGGCTGAATCTCGACGATCCAGAGCCCCGAGGCAGGATCGGAGGCGAAGATCCTTCCTTTGTAGGGTTGAGCGCCCCAGGTGTCGGTCGAGTACGGGCGAGTGCCCTCCGCATCCTCCGTCATGAAGACAGCGATCTCCCTTCCCTGGCGGTAGAGATCGCCGCGCAGCTCGCCGGAGATGTCGAGCACGCGTAGCCCAGCCTGGTAGTAACCGACGTAGAGCTTGTCGTCCTCCGCCCACATGTTGTGCACGCCCGCTTCCGGCACCTGGTAGAAGGCCACTTCGCGCGGATTCGTGACGTCCGAGACATCGATGACGTGCACGTAGCCGCGAGGCCCATTCAGGCAGTCGAAGCAACTGAAGATCTCGTCGCCCACGAAGACGTAATCGCCGTAGCGGATCGCGTGGTGGCTGTTGCCGTAGGTCTCCGGTCCGAGGCGGTATTGATAGTTGTACTGCGAGACGAAACGCGGCGCGGTCGGCGTTCCACCCGCGATGCCCGCGCCCACATCCAATATGATGAGCCCATCGTCCCAGTAGCTGAGGTAGGCGAGGCCATCCTCGATCGTAACGTCGTGAAGCCACTTGTTTGCTTTGTCTAAACCCCAACGTCCCACGGTGGCCGGGCGCTGCGGATCCGAGATGTCGATGATGTGGAGGTCTTGCGTTCCGTAATTGACTGCGTACACCAGGTCGCCCTCGATCCAAGTGTTGTGGATCCCACCGGTGAGATTCTCGGTGTAGTGGACCAGCTTCACGGGGTGAGCTGGACTGGAGATGTCGAGCACCGTGATCCCATTACGACGATTCGACGCGTTCTCGCTCGTAACGACGGCAAGGGTCGCGTCCTTGTTGATCTTGATGTCATTCACCCGGCGCCCGTCGAACGAGAGGGAGTCCGTGATCGCCGGGCTCGAAGGCTCGGTCACGTCCCAAGCGTACATCAGGTTTCCGGAATAGGTGCCCGTGTAGGCGTAGTCGCGGCCATCGCCGCCCTCGAAGATCCAGAGGTCGGTAGTCGACTGGCCGTTAGGGACGACGCCGTGCGCGACCAGCGTCACGTCGCGTCGCGGGGGCCGCGGCGTCGCCATGATCTCGGCCGTAGCCGACAACGAGCCGATCGTCGCGTTGACGTGGAACAGGCCAGGCTCATAGGCGACGAACGCTCCCTCATCGTCCATATAGGCCGAATGGCTCGACTGCGCCGAACGGCCGGCGACCGACCAGACCACCGGGGCGTCGCCTACGGGACGGCCGTCGCCATCCTCGGCCACGGCCGACAAGTGCACGACATCCCCGATGCTGGCCGAGCTCAGGCGAGGCTCTATCCGAAGGCGTCGGATCGGATTAGCCACGACGCGGACCTCGATGCTCTCGTTCACCCCTTCGGATGAAGCCGTGAGCCGCGCCTTCCCTGGCTCACCCGCATAAGCCACCCCGTGATCGCTGATTCTGACAACGTCAGGGTCTGAAGACTCCCAGCGGATCTCGACGTCTTCCCGGGGCTGGTAGGCGGAAAATGCGCGCGCCGATAGCCTCTGCCACGTGCCCGCATAGAGGGGGGCGGGTGCCGTCGGGCCTTGGACCTCGATGCGCGCCACGGGCGCCGGGCTGACCAGAATCTTGGCCTGGCTTCTAACGTCGTCGAATCCCGGACCTCCTATCTTGGCGCGTCGAACCCTCACTATGAGCGTCTCTTCGCCGGGCACGAGGCCCTCGACCTCGGAAGTTCGAACGTCGTACCACGCGGAAGCGCCTACGGCCCAGACCGTAAACACAACGTCGTCCACAAGTCGACCCGCCTCGTCGAGCGGGAGGATCTCAAGCACCCTCCGCTCGCCGACGCGCAGCTCGAGCGCCGTGGGATTGACCTCGAGGCGTGCCACCCGCGTTTCGGGGGGCTCCTGAGCGTGCAGTGGGAGGGGGGCAAGGCTCCCCCCCAGCACGCCTATGAGTAGGACGGCGGGTGGAGAGATGAGTCGCGCGACGTGGATCTCGCTGAGCAGGCGCATTGAAGCCCTCGTCGTTTGGGTATGTCGTGTAGGATGTCTGGCTCCCTAACCTGGGAACGCGTAGGGCCGGGCGCCAGATCCCTTTGTGAGAACGGGCGGTCTTGGTAAGTTGGAGTGATCTGAGCAGCACTGCGCTAGTTCTGGAAATCCATAGACGAGGCGGATGTTCCCGGTGGACGCAGCACCCCCCCCAACCGATTTCATACGGGCGAAGGTGGCCGAAGACCTGAGGACGGGTAGATACGGCGGCCGTGTCGTCACGCGATTCCCGCCAGAGCCTAACGGCTACCTTCATATCGGACACGCGAAGTCCATCTGCCTCAATTTCGGGATCGCCAAGGAGAACGCGGGCGGGGTCTGCAACCTACGCTTTGACGACACCAATCCGACGACCGAGGAGGTCACGTACGCCGAGGCGATCCAAGCCGATGTGCGCTGGCTAGGCTTCGACTGGGGCGACCGGCTGTTCTACGCCTCCGACTATTTCGAGCAGCTCTATAAGTACGCGGTTCGGCTGATCGAGCGGGGGATGGCGTACGTCGACAGTCTGAGCGAGGAAGAGATCAGAGAGTTCCGCGGTAGCGTGACCGAGCCCGGGAAGAATAGCCCCTATCGCGAGCGCTCCACGATGGAGAACCTGGATCTGTTCGAGCGGATGCGGGCTGGAGAGTTCGAGGACGGCTCGCACGTACTGCGCGCTGTGATCGACATGGCGTCTCCCAACATGCTGATGCGCGACCCCCTGCTCTACCGGATCCGGCATGCACACCATTACCGGACGGGCGACGATTGGTGCATCTACCCGATGTACGACTTCGCTCACGGTCTCTCCGACGCGATCGAGGGGGTGACGCATTCGCTCTGCACGCTCGAGTTCGAAAATAACCGCGAGCTTTACGATTGGGGGCTAGAGTCCGTGGGCATCGCTCCCCCACGCCCCGAGCAGACCGAGTTCGCTCGTCTGAACCTCGAGTACACGGTGCTGAGCAAGCGCAAGCTCATCGAGCTTGTTGAGGGTGGCCACGTGGAGGGGTGGGATGACCCACGCATGCCCACGATCGCCGGTTTGAGACGGCGGGGCGTGACGCCCGAAGCGATTCGCGCCTTCTGCGACCTCATCGGCGTCGCCAAGGTCGATAGCCTGGTCGACATCGGGAAGTTCGAGTACATCCTTCGCGACGACCTCAACCGGAGAGTGCCCCGGGTGATGTGCGTGCTGCGGCCGCTCAAGCTAGTCATCCTGAACTACCCAGAAGGCCAGACGGAAGAGCTCGAGGCCCCGTACTACCCGCACGATGTACCCAAGGAAGGTTCGCGAGCGGTTCCTTTCTCGCGGCAGCTCTACATCGAACGGGATGACTTCCGCGAAGACCCGCCGAAGAGGTTTCATCGCCTCGCGCCGGGCCGCGAAGTGCGTCTGCGCTATGCGTACTTCATCAAGTGCGTGGGCGTGGTGAAGGACCCGGACAGCGGCGAGTTGACGGAGGTGCACTGCACGTACGATCCCGAGACGCGAGGTGGCTCCGCGCCGGATGGGCGAAAGGTCAAGGGGACTCTGCACTGGGTCTCGGCGGAGCACTCGCTCCCCGCTGAGGTGCGACTTTACGACCGCCTCTTCCTGAGCGCTGACCCGGATGACGCGCCGGATGGTCAAGATTTCAAAGCGAACCTCAACCCAGACTCCCTGGAGACGCTGAGCGACTCGCGCATCGAGCCGAGCGTGGCCCACGATCCTCCCGGTAGCCGCTATCAGTTCGAGCGCCTGGGCTACTTCTACAGCGATCCGAAGCAATCGAAGCCGGGCGGCCTCGTCTTCAATCGAACCGTCGGGCTGAGAGACACTTGGGCGAAGATCTCAGAGCAAACCGTCGATCCTGCGCAGACGGGCAGGACGCGCGCAGCCGCCCCAAAGAAGCCACCGCAAGCTGCGCGGCAGAGGGCGCGGCCAGGCGGGTCCAAGCGCGACCTGACGGCGACGCGCTACATCGACGAGCTCGGTCTAGGGGCCGAAGAGGCCAGGATCCTGGCGGAGGAAAAGCAAGTCGCGCGCTTTTTCGAGGAGGCGCTCGAGGTGCACGACAACCCGCAGGCGGTGGCGAACTGGATCATCAACGACGTGTTCGGTCAGCTAAAGGGCGGAGGGGGAGGTCAGGATCGGGACATAGGCGGGCTTCGGTTCGGCGGGGCGCAGCTAGGCTCGCTGGTACGCTTAATCGATGAAGGGACGATCTCGCGGAACATCGCCAAAGAGGTCTTCGCCGAGTTGGCGGCAGAAGGCGGCGAGCCGGAAGAGATCGTGGCCAGAAGGGGTCTGGGGGGAGGGGGCATAAGCGACTCGAGGGAGCTGGCGCCGCTCGTAGACCGCTTGATCGCCGAGAATGCCGAGAAGGCCGAGCAATACCGAGCCGGGCGGACGGGCCTCCTGGGCTTCTTCATCGGTGAGGTCATGAAGGAGAGCGGGGGTGTGGCCGACCCTGAGGTTGTGAAGCAGCTGATCGAGTCTAAGCTCTCCTAGGCCAAGGCGTTACAGCACTTCCTCGAATATCCTGCCGATCCGCCAAATGCAAGCGAAACAGAGCGCATGAAAGCCTCGGGTGCGGTTGCCTATACCCTTCCGGCCCCGCACCATGTGTGCGTCCCCAACGGGTGAGAGGCGCTCATCGAGACGACAGCTCCAGAGCTCAGACGCTCCATAGGGCTCACCAAGGCAACGGCCATGGTGGTCGGGACAATCATCGGTGCCTCGATATTCGTCCAGCCCTCCGTGATCAGCGCCCAGGTGCCCTCGAAGACCGCGGTGTTCCTCGTGTGGGCGATCGCCGGAGTATTGACGCTGTTCGGCGCGCTCGTTGCGGCGGAGCTCGCCTCCGCCTTCCCGCGCAGCGGCGGAGTCTACGTCTTTCTCAAGGAAGAGTTCTCGCCCGCGTTCGGCTTCCTCTGGGGCTGGGCGATGTTTTGGACGATGCATTCCGGCATCATCGCCGCCATAGCCGTCGTGTTCGCTCGATACGTCGGCCAGTTCGTTCCTCTGGACGATACGGGTGTACGCGCCGTAGCCATCGCCGGCATCATCGTCCTCTCGGGGATCAACTATCTCGGCGTGAAGCCCGGGAGCATCGTCCAGACCGCAATCACCTTCGGGAAAGTCCTGGCCATCCTCATCATGATCGCCGTCGGCTTCAGCCTGGGGTCGGCGGCCCCTGAGCCTGTCGTACAAGCGGCCGATCCTAGCGCCCTCGCCATTTCACCCCGGGATTTCGCCCTCGCATTGGTTGCCGGCCTCTTCGCCTTCGGCGGCTGGCACATGGTCACGTACGCCGCCGGCGAAACGCTGGAGCCCAGGAAAACGATCCCCAGGGCGCTGCTGATTGGCACGCTGGTGGTTACCGCTAGCTACATCGCGCTCAACGCGGTCTACTTCCACGTACTGCCTCTAGCAACAGTGATCTCTTCGACCAGGGTCGCCGCGGACGCGGCGGAGGCCGTCACAGGCGCCGGCGGGGCAGCGGCGGTCTCCGGGCTCGTGATCTTCTCGACCTTCGGCGCCTTGAGCGGCATCATCCTCGCAGGTCCGCGAGTCTACTATTCCATGGCGAGGGATGGCCTGTTATTCCGCTGGGTGGGGGCTATCCATACGAGGTATCGCACACCGTACCGGGCGATCATCCTACAGGCCATTTGGTCCTCGGTGCTCGTCGCTACTGGCACCTACCGTGCTCTCTTCACCCGCGTCATTTATACGGAGTGGATATTCTTCGGGCTGATGGCTTTCGGCCTCTTCCTCCTGCGGCGCCGACCCGGATACGCGCCGCTGTACAGGGTCTGGGGATTTCCAGTCGTGCCGGCGGTGTTCGTGATCGCCTCGGGGATCATCGTTCTCAATCAAATCTTCGCTGACCCGCTCGAGAGCGCCTCGGGGCTGCTGCTCGTCGCCGTGGGCCTGCCGATCTACTACATCTGGATCAGGCGACAACATTCTGATGAAGGAGCGCCGACAGGTGAGCATCATTGATTTTCACAACCACTACTACCCGCCATCATACTTGGACGCGCTGCGCTCGGAAGAAACCAGCGTTCGCGTCTCTGTTGACTCGGAGGGCAACCCCGTGCTCCACTCTCCCGGAGACTCCAACGTTGCGGTAAGGGGGCATCGCGACATCGCGTACAGGCAGACGGTACTCGATGAGGAGGGGATCGATAAACAAGTGCTGAGCTTCACTTCTCCCGGCGTCCACGTCCACCCGCCCGAACGGGCGCGGGCCTTCGCGCGGATGGTGAACGATGATCTGGCGGCGATAGTGGAAGAACGCGGCGACCGATTCGGCGCGCTGGCGACGCTCCCGCTAAACGACCCCGACGAATCTGTCGTGGAGCTGAAGCGGGCGATGCAGGAGCTCGGCTTCAGGGGGTTCATGCTGTTCAGCAATATCAACGGGGTGGCGCTGAGCGACGAGCGGTTCTGGCCCTTATACCAGGCCGCCGATGAACTCGGCGCCGTCCTCTATATCCACCCGACCCACCCGGTCGGCGTCGAGGCGATGACCGACTACTGGCTGATGCCGCTGGTCGGGTTCACGTTCGATACGACGCTGGCGGCCGCGAAGCTGGTGTTCAGCGGAGCCGTCGAGCGCTTCCCCGCCATCACGTGGGTCCTCGCTCATCTCGGCGGAGCGATCCCCTATCTAGCTGAGAGATTGGACCGCGGCTATCGAGCTTTTCCGGAGTGCCGGGAGAATCTTTCTAGGCCTCCCAGCGAGTATCTCAAGCAGTTCTATTACGACACGGTCAACTTCGATGTCGGCGCGCTCGAGCTCGCCATTGAGTTCGCGGGGGCGGATCACGTCATGGCGGGCAGCGACTATCCTCATCAGATCGGAAGCCCGCGCTTGATGCTGGAGAGTATTAGCAAACTGGCGATCTCGGACGAGGAGAGAGCGAACGTCTTGGGCAAGAACGCGGGGCGACTGCTGTGGCTCTAGGCCTCAAACGCTCGAGCCGACGGGCAGGGCGACGTGGAAGGTCACGCCCGCGTGCGAGTTGGGTGTGAACCACAGTCGGCCGCCGTGGGCTTCCGCGATCGAGCGGCTGATCGATAGGCCCAGCCCCATTCCGTCCTCTCTAGTCGTGAAGAATGGACGGAAGAGCTTCTCCGCGGCTTCCGGCGCGACGCCAGTTCCGGCGTCCGCTACGGAGATGTGAACCTCGGAACCGTCGGCGAGTGCAGTATAGACGGTGATCCCTTTCCCCACCTCCTTTACTCGCTCGGTAGCCTCTACGGCGTTACGAACCAGGTTGAGGATCACTTGCTGTATCTGAACGCTATCGGCGAGGATGATCGGCAGTTC
>CANPVX010000117.1 GCA_947581815.1 Candidatus Indicimonas acetifermentans
GCCTCGGCCTCAGGAGCAGCTTCAGCTTCGGGAGCCGCTTCCGCCTCGGGAGCAACCTCGGTCTCGGCGGCGGCCTCGACCTCAGGAGCTGCCTCAGCCGCGGCGGCCTTAGCGGCCGCCTTCTTCGAGGGCTTCTTGCGAACCGGCTCGACCCCAACGATCGTCTTTGCCCGTGGATCGCCGATCGTTGCGATCCCTTCGCCCTCGGCCGCCTCGGCCAGCTTCTTGAGGATGCCGGTCTGGCGGAAGAGGGAGCGGACGGAATCGCTAGCCTGAGCGCCCTGGCGCAGCCAGTACAGCGCCCGCGTCTCGTCTATCTCTATGAACGACGGCTGGGTTCGCGGATTGTATTTACCGATGGTCTCCGTGCTGCGGCCATCGCGGGGGTGAGTGCCCCCGGCCACGACGATCCGGAACGAAGCCTGTTTCTTGCGCCCGACCCGGCGCAGTCTGATCCTTGTTGTCATATACTCCTCTAGTCCGTGCCTACGGTGATTTGGGTAGCCGCGTAACCTATGCCGGGGGCAGCGGAGCATCAACCCCGCTGGGCCACCGCGCTTCGCTCGGTGTCGATGATCTCCGCCCTACGCGTACCCACGGAGACGTAGCGGATCGGGACGCCCGTGAGCTCGACGATGCGGTCCAGGTACGCCCGCGCCGCGGCCGGCAAGTCGCTGAGCAGCCGCGCCTCGGCCGTCGACGTCTGCCAGCCGGGCATCGTCTCGTAGGTGGGCTCCGCCTCTGCCAGCGCGGCGAGGTCGGCCGGGAAGCCGTCGAGCGTCTCGCCCCTCAACCGGTACACCACCGCCAGCTTGATCTCAGGGAGTCGATCGAGAACGTCGAGCTTGGTGACGGCGAGCGCGGTCAGGCCATTCAGCCTGGCGGCGTGGCGCACCACCGGTGCGTCGAACCATCCCATTCGGCGCGGACGCCCCGTCGTGGTCCCGTATTCTCCTCCCAACTCGCGCAGCCGTTCGCTCTCCTTGGGCGGCAACTCAGTTGGGAGCGGGCCGCTTCCGACCCGCGTGGTATAAGCCTTCACCACACCCAGAACGGCGTCGATCACCGTCGGCCCCAGCCCGACACCCGTGGAGGCCCCTCCCGCAGTGGTGTGGGATGAAGTGACGAAAGGGTAGGTGCCATGATCGATATCGAGCATGGAGCCCTGGGCGCCTTCAAGCAGTAGCCGATCCCCCTGGGCGAGGGCTCGCCACAGGGTCTCGCCTACATCATCCGCCAGGGCGAGTAGCCGATCGCTGTATCCCGAAAGCTCAGCGAGGAGTGGATCGGCATCCACTTCCGCGTCGGAGCCGAGTGAGCGCAACCGCAGCTGCGCGCGGCGGGCGCCCGCTTGAACGAGCCCGCTCAGGCGATCTTCATCAGCCAGGTCGGCGACCCTTATTCCGACCCGCGCCACCTTGTCCTCGTAAGCGACGCCGATACCGCGCCCGGTCGTTCCGAGCTTTTCGCTGCCACGGCTCGCCTCTTCAGCCTGGTCGATGAGCTTGTGATAGGGAAGCACGAGGTGCGCTCTGAGGCTGACCATGACGCGATCCTCGACGTCGTGGCCGCGCGCCCGCATCCCGTCCAGCTCGTCGAAGAACGTCGCCGGATCGAGAACGACGCCGTTGCCCAACACGCAGCGTACGCCGGGCCGCAGTATTCCCGATGGAATCTGGTGCAGGATGAACTCGTCCTCACCGACCACGACGGTGTGCCCCGCATTGGCCCCACCCTGGTAGCGGGCGATCCAGTCGGCATCCTCGCCCAGGACGTCGACGATCTTGCCTTTCCCCTCGTCGCCCCACTGCGCGCCCACGACGACGACGCAGCGGTTGTCACCTTTCAACATGAGCGAACCCCAATAAAAAAGCCCCCGTCCGGGGGGCCAGTTTCGTTGATCCTTTGGCGCAAGCTAGATCGGTGTGAGGAGAGTGTCAAGGAAAGGCGGCAGAGGTCAGCCGAGCGCGGAGTAGACGCCGATGACGCCGATGGTCAATCCCAGCGCGACCTTAATGGCAGAAGCCGCCGCCTTACCCAGCACAGCACCCCAACCGGCGACGAGCGATTTCCCCACCTCACCCTGCCGGGTGGCCTCGAAGGCCGCCGCGCCAATAAAAGCTCCGAGAAAAGCTCCCACAAGGTTTCCGAGCACGGGAACGGGTGTGCCAACGACAGCCCCGATGAGGCCGCCGACGAGGGCTCCCCAGCCCGCCCGACTCGACCCCCCGAATTTCTTCGCCATCCCGAAACCGACGAACGCCTCGAGCACCTCGCCCGCCACAGCGATGAGGACGACGACGACCAGCGTCAACACGCTGACTCGTTCAAATCCGGTCAGCGCCGCGTAACCGATCAAGGCCAGAACCATCAGCCAGAGCCCCGGCAATCCGAACGGGACCAGAACGAGGCCGACGAGGAAAGCGACGATGAGGAGTATGAGAGGGAGAGCTTCCGCCATACCGAACCTAGAGCAGCTCGACGGCACCCAACGCATCGCGGATCGTAGCACGGACCCGCTCATCGGGCGGCCGCAGCGGAGGTCGAGGGTCGCCGCCGTTATAACCGAGAAGGTCGAGGGCGTATTTGACGCCCGCCACGCCGGTGCCCCGAACGATCGCGTTGTGGGGCCCGGTCAACACGCTCTGCGCCTTACCCGCAGAGCCCATGTCGCCGGCGCAGAAGGAACGATAGACATCGACCGCGAAACGTGGCGCGATGCAGCCCACCGCGACGATCCCACCCGCGGCGCCCAGCTCGAGGGCGGCGTAGAGCTTGCTTCCGGCGCCGACCATCACGCGGCAGTTGTCGGAACCCGCAACAACATCCAAGAATGCCCCGAGACTCTTGAGGTCACCCGTCGAGTCCTTGATGCCGATGATGTTGTGGTGAGTGCAGAGCTCTGCGCAGCTGCCTGGCGCGATCTCGACTGGCACGAACTGAGGGACGTGGTAGAGGATGAGCGGGATCGGTATGGAGTCGGCGACTTTCTCGAAATGGCGACGCACCGTGTCGGGGTCCATCGCCTTCGGGTAGTAGGCGGGCGGCCTGACGAGCACGGCATCGGCGCCGCATTCGGCTACCGCGCGACAGAGGCGCACCGTAGCTCGGGTCGACTCGCGGCCGGCACCCGCGATCAGCAGGCGATCGGGTGGGACGATGTCGCGAGCCCAGCCGAGCAGCTGAACGATCTCGTCTTCGTCGATTAGCGCGGCCTCGCCCGTTGACCCGGCAACCACGAAGCCGCTGACCCCAGCGGAGAGCCATTTCCGCAGGTTCTCTCGGAATGATACAGGAGCAAGCTCGCCGGTCTCGCCGTCGAACGGCGTGGTGACCGGCAGGATCACGCCTTCGAGCTTCACATCATCCCTTCGATGAGTTGATCCTCGCCGAGAGTCTTCATCTTGAGCTCGAAGTCGGTCGGGTTCGTCGCCGCCTGTTTCGCCACTTCGTAATCGACGAGCTCAGCCTGCACAAGGTCGCGCAGGTGCTGGTCGAAGGTCTGCATCCCGTAGTTCTTACCCTCTTCCATCAGGTAGCGGATCTCGTCTATGCGCTGGGGATCGAGGATGCAGTCGCGGATCGCGCCGGTCTTCCGCAAGAGCTCGCAGGCGAGAATTCGGCCCTGCCCATCCAACCTGGGCAAGAGCCGCTGTGATACCACCGAGGCCAGCGCTTCGGCGAGTCGGACGCGCAGCATCTCCTGCTCCTCAGGCGGGAACACGGAGATCATACGGCTGATCGTGGTCGCTGCGTCGGGCGTATGGAGAGTCGAGATCACCAGGTGACCCGTCTCGGTCGCCTTGATGGCGGTGTCCATCGTCTCGGTGTCGCGCATCTCACCGATCAGGATGACGTCGGGATCCTCGCGCAGCGCAGCTCGCAGGCCGGTCTGGAAGGAGCTGGTATCGCTGCCGATCTCGCGCTGGGTGATCGAGCAGTTGATGTCGCGGTGCAGATACTCGATCGGGTTCTCGAGCGTGATGATGTGTTTGCGGAAAGTCTGATTGATGTGGCCGATGATCGCAGCTTGCGTCGTAGTCTTGCCGGACCCAGTGACGCCGGTGACCAAGATCAGGCCTCTAGGCAGCTCCGCGATCTCCCCGAGCTGCCCCGGAAGACCGAGCTGCTCGAAGTTCGGGATCTCGACCGGGATGATCCGCAGCACGATCATGAAGCTGCCGCGCTGCCGCAGGATGTTGACACGAAACCTTCCGAGGCCCGGCACGCCCCACGCGCAATCGTAGTCGGTTATGCGATCGATGTTGTTGCGATCCCGCTCGTTCGGGATGAGGCGCATCGCGACCTCGCGGGTCTGCTCCGGCGTCAACAACTGCTTGGTCATTGGGACCAGCTCGCCGTTTATCCGGGCGCGGAATACATCCCCCGCCTTGATGTGTAGATCACTGGCTCCGCGCTCGATCGCCGCCCTCAGGATCTTTTCCATAGCTCGCTCCTACCTAGTATCCTGCCCCTTTATCCACCACGTTGAGCAACGGCTGCCCCGCTAGATAACGCCGCGTGTTCTCGATGATCAAGCTCGTCTCCCTCTCCCAAAAGCGTGGGCTGAGCCCCGCGACGTGCGGCGTTATACAAACATTGTCCATTCGCCACAAAGGACTCGATGATGGGAGCGGCTCTTCCTCGAATACGTCTAGACCCGCTCCCCTGATCCTGCCTGACTCCAGCGCCTCGATCAGCGCGCCCTCATCGATTATTGGGCCCCGAGCAACGTTGATCAAAACCGCGGTCGGCTTCATCAGCGCCAGCTCCCTCGCCCCGACCAGCCGGTCCGTCTCGGCGGTATGCGGCACGGTCAGTACAACGTAATCGCTACCCGCCAGCACCTCGTTAAGTTCGGTCGCCGCGAATAGCCTATCGAGATCGGCGGGTGTCTCGCCGCCGGGGCGCCGCCGCGTCGCCCACACCTGCATGCCCAGACCCTTCGCGCGACGAGCGAGCTCGCGCCCTATGCCACCATAACCGATGACACCCAGCGTCGCGTCCGTCAGCTCCCGCACGGGGCTGTCGAACCCGGAGATCGCATCCCGATCCCAGCGGGCGTCGCGGTGACCCTGGGCGAGTCGGTCCAGCGCGCGGGCAAAGTAGAACATCATGGCCAATGCGTGCTCGGCCACTGGTACGCCGTGCGTACCGGCCGAGTTGGTGAAGACGACGTCGCTCTCCATCAACTCAGGCGTCAGAGACCCACCGGCGCCCGCGGCGCCGGAGTGGACCCAGCGCAAGCTTCGACTTGCTCCAAACGCCTGCGCCGGGATTCCGAAGCCGCAATAGACCTCGGCATCCGAAAGCGCCGCGGCGAGCTCGTCGCTGAAGCGCGCGACGCCATCCCCCGAACCATCCGCCTCGCCACGCAGCCGTTTTACATCCCAATCCGCGGGGAGAACGGAGCGGATTCGTTCAACGTCCTCCTCCGGCATGCACCAGAACGGGTAGCGCGACGAATACATGTCAATGACGAAACGGCGTGGGGAGGTGGTAGTCACAGATACAGAGCCGGTTCGGCCCGCCAGTCAATACTATAATAATGAGAGTGCACGGCCAAGTGTACGGCGGCTCGGGGCGCCCTCACAATAGCGTGATCTTCTTCACACCTGACACTCCGGCCAGATCGTGCAGCGCGGCGTCGCGGCGCTCGCGGGCACCGACGAGCTGGTACAGGACCCGATAGAAATCGCCCTTCTTTTCCACTTCGGCGGGGCGCGTTTTGACCCGGTGGCCTCGGATCAGCTTCACGACTTTGTCGAGGACGTCGGCGTCGGGATCTGTGATGAGCTCGACGAGGATGACCCTGCGCCTGGCGAAGACGAAGTCCTCGACCCAGCCCAGCAGGAGGAGGGTTGTGACGACGAGCAGGGTGGTGCCCACGGCTTCGACGTAGGCGTGCGAGCCGATGGCGAGGCCGATCGCGGCGACGACCCAGATGGTGGCGGCGCTGGTGAGACCCGTGACTTCGCCGCGGGCCACCAGGATGGTTCCCGCACCGATGAACCCGATGCCGGAAACGACTTGCGCGGCGATGCGCCCCGGGTCTGCGGGCCCTCCGCCAATCCCAGAACCGGCCACGGCCAGCGAGACATCCATCAGTAGGGTAGCGCCCACACAGATGAGGATGTTGGTTCTCAGTCCGGCGGGCTTACCCGAGAACTCGCGCTCGAGACCGACCAGCCCGCCGAGCAGCGTGGCCAGGACGAGTTGGCCCAGCAGCCTCAGGTTCAGGCTCTCGATCATGTTGGGATCAAGCCAGTCGAGCACGGTCCCTCCCGCTATGGCGCGACTCAGTCGGCGTCGACTTTGGCCTCACTCGGCGACCGGACGTGGTCGAGGCCCATGCGCCGCTTGACCTCGGCCATCGTCTGCTCCGCGATCCCGAGACAGCGATCGGCGCCTTGGCGAAGCGCCTCTTGTACGCGCTCGGGATTCGCCTTCAGCTCGTCGGCTCGTCCGCGAATGGGGCGCAATTCCTCGATCATGTTGTCGCCCAAACGCCGCTTGCAATCGATGCACCCAATCCCGGCGGTCTGGCAACCTTCCTGGGCCCAGGCGATATCCTCGTCGCTCGAGAATTCTTGGTGCAAGCTGAAGATATTACAGATGAACGGATTGCCCGGATCTTTGCGCGTCTTGCGCGCGGGATCGGTGTAGGCGGGCCGCAATTTCTCCCAGATCTCCTCGGGCGATTCGAGAAGTCCGATGGTGTTGCCAAGCGATTTCGACATCTTGGCCTGTCCATCCAGACCCAGGACTCTCTTCGCCTGCCCGATGAGCGCTTGGGGCTCGGGGAAGTAATCGCCGTAGCGCGCATTCCACTTTCGAACGATCTCGCGCGTCAACTCGACGTGCTGGCTCTGGTCCGCGCCGACCGGCACCACGGTCGCCAGATAGAGCAGGATGTCCGCCGCCTGCAATATAGGATAGGCGAGCAGTCCGGCGGGCACGGACGCAAGGCGAGCGGACTTCTCCTTGTACTGGGTCATCCGCTCGAGATCACCGATGGGCGTCACCGTCGTGAAGATCCAGGAGAGCTCGCTATGCTGGGGGATGTCAGACTGGACGAAGAGCGTGGCTCTCTCAGGGTCGATCCCAGCGGCCATCAAGGTGAGCGCCATATCGAAGACAAGCTCCGGCATCTCCGACGGGTCGTACGGCTGAATGATGGCGTGCAGGTCGACTACGCAGATGAATAGGTCGTAGTCATCCTGCATCTTCACCCAGTTGCGGACCGCGCCCAGGTAGTTGCCGATATGCAACTCGCCGGAAGGCTGGATGCCGCTGAACGCGCGCTGGCGGCCCGCGACGGGAAGTTCGCGCTTCACGGCTGTGGGGGGGGGGGGCTAGGGGATTGGGGTTCCTTCCCAGGCCGCCGAGCGGCCGCTTGGAGGGGCGGGCCGGGCGGGGCGCGGACGCGGCGGGCCGGGAGGGACGCGGTGCGCCCGGCCCCCCGCCCGGTATGATC
>CANPVX010000118.1 GCA_947581815.1 Candidatus Indicimonas acetifermentans
ATCATAGCGTGACCCCCGCGCAGCCGTTCCAGAAACGAAGGTGGCCCGACGTTGAACTCAGGAGCGCACCAGAGAGGTCAGTCGAATGCTGGGGGCTTGCGACCTGGAGGCGCCTCGCGCCCCCTGCCCATACAAAGACGCCCTCAGGCCTCCGCCCGAGGGCATCGGTTGGTTCCGGCTGGGAAACGCGGTGTTTTCAACCGGTTCCCAAGAGGCACCCGTCACACTGACTGGGCGTGAGCCAGCCTGCGAACGTCGTCCTGCAACCAGCTGTAGACCCCGCCCAGCAATGCACCGAACACGAGGTGCCCCATCAGGCTCGGAAGCATCTGGGTGGCAGCTTGGAGGTTCCAGTTGACGCCCAGCCCCATGCCCATGAAAAGGGGCATCAAGGTCAGAGGGCCAAGCACCCACCAGGCACCACCGTAGACGAGGCCATACCCGACCCCGCGCCCGGAGCTGTTCAGCCGGTTGCCGAAAAGAAGAGCAAACTTGGCACCGACCACCGCACTGATGGCCATGTGTACGACCATTCCGTACAGCGCGGAAGGGTAGCCGGCCATGGCGCCGATCATGGGAAGCATGCCCATCATCGCCATCATCATCCCGAAGACAGCGCCGCCGGCAAGGCCGCCCAGGATTCCGTTCTTGAGATTCCGGATGTTCATTAGAATGTCTCCTCCGATGTCTTACGACTGATCGTCCGCAAGGGCTTCCAGCTGGCCGCGGAGCTTGTAGGTATTTCCGCGCGCGACGAAGATGGACGCTCGCAACGGCTTGTAACCGGGCAGCCTGAGCTCGATCTCGTATTCTCCTTCCGCGAGATAGAGCCGCTGGGTGAAGCCATCGAAATCGTCGACGACCCCGGCGCGGGCCTCGTTGACGTAGACTTCGATCTCGTCACGAGCTCCCTTCGGACTTACCTCGATCCGGACGGCTCCGGTTGAAGCGTCCCGATACCCGCCATAGCCATAGGGGCCATAGCCGCCGTAGCCGTAGCCATGGCCATAGCCGCCGTAGCCGTAGCCATGGCCGTAGCCACCGTAGCGGTAGCCATGGCCGTAGCCGCCGTAGCCATGGCCGCCGTGATGCTGTGCATCGGCTGTGCCGGGGCTAAAAACCAGGACCCCGGCCGAGATCACAGCAAACAACACCAGTGTTCTAAGTACATGTCGCATCGATGTACCTCCTGTCATGGAGTGCGCGTCATTGCGACTCCAGACAGTGAGTGAGACTCCGACGCGACTTCTTACACTCGGGCTCGAGCGTACGTGTAAGGCTACCCTCGGCGACCTTCTTGTAAAGGATGCCGAACAGGCAAGGTGCGCACGCGCGAGCGCCCCTCGAATCGTTTCACCACGTTCAGAAAGGTCAGAAACACCGTCTGGGCCACGTCCCCGGCTGCGTCGGGGGGCCGCGCCGCGGACGGCCCCGCCGATCGTATCGCCCTAATGCGGGCATGGTTTCGGGAGGGGATGCTCACCGAGCAGAAGAAGAAGCCCCCGCTACATGACGACTTTGAACCACTGCTGTCCGCCGAGGAGTAACGCGAAATGAAGCCTCGAGAAGAACGCCTCCTCCGAAAGCTGACAGCCTGCGGCACCCGTGACGAGCTGACGCCCGAGCAGGAAACAAGATGGCGGCGGGACCTTGATCTTGTCTGCGGGTCGTTGATCGCTTCGCGCTCCTCCGAGTAGGCTAAGTGTGCTTTCCCCTGGTAGGGAGCCATCATCTTGGTCGGCAAGACCCTCGGTCACTACGAGATCCTTGAACCGCTCGGTGCGGGCGGCATGGGTGAGGTGTATCGGGCCCGTGATACGAACCTGAAGCGCGACGTTGCCAGGAGTTTCTCCCGTGGCCTGACCTCCCAACACCGTCATCCATCTCGTCTGACCGTAAGACGCTTCTCTTCACCGCGATGAACCCCAGTCTGGGCATTCTGAATGACCTGGACGTGTGGACGCTGACGTTGGAGGGTGACCGCACACCCCAACCCCTCTTGGCGACGGACGCGCAAGAAGACAGCGGGAAGTTCTCTCCCGACGGCTATTGGCTCGCCTACTCGTCGACGGAACCGCGGTCAGACGATCGTCCGGGGCGAGTGGAACGTACAGGTGAGCGGTATCCCGATGGTCCTCCGAAGAAAGTCTCCACGGGCGGCGGAAGATGGCCGAACTGGTCGAGGGACGGTACGCAGATCTTCTACCACAGCACCGACGGAATGATGATGGCCGCCGAGATCCGAACAGAGCCCGAGTTCGCGGACGACGGGCGCTTCTTGATGTTGAAAGACGAAATGGCACATGCCTGGCCGCCGACTGTCAACGTCGTCCTCAACTGGTCCGAGAAGTTGAAGCAGCGGGTGCCGACGGGACGGTCTAGATGATCGGCACCTCCATCGTTCCCTATGGCTGACTCTTACGACATCGTGGTCGTCGGGGGCGGTATCCACGGTGTCGGTGTGGCTCAGGCCGCGGCGGCGGCTGGCCACAGCGCGCTCTTGCTCGAGAAACAGGGCCTGGCCAGCGGCACCTCGGGGCGATCCAGTAAGTTGATTCACGGCGGGCTCCGATATCTGGAAAGCGGGCGTCTCTCGCTGGTAAGCGAGAGCCTGCGTGAGCGCGCCCTGCTGCTGCGGTTGGCGCCGGATCTGGTCAAGCTCCAATCTGTCCACATCCCCGTCTTCCGCCGCACGCGACGCCGGCCCTTGCTGATCCGGGCCGGCCTCAGCCTCTACGCCATCCTCGGGCACCTCGGGAAAGCGTTTCGCTTCGAAACCGTGCCGCGCTCGCGCTGGGGCGACCTCGACGGCCTGATCACCGACGACCTCGAGGTGGTCTTTCGATACTTTGACGGCCAAACGGACGATGCCCGGCTGACGACGGCGGTGATGCAATCCGCGATGAGCCTCGGCGCGGAGCTGGCGCTCCCGGCGCTCTTCCACAGCGCCGAGCTCCACAGGGAAGGGTGCGAGGTGCGCTACCTCGTGGGCGGCCGCGGGAATGGCGGCGGCGAGAACGCCGGCGGCGGGAGTGGCGCCGGCGGCGCCGACGCGGGCCAGGAGAAAACCTGCCGCGCCCGGGTCCTCGTGAACGCCGCGGGGCCCTGGGCGAACCGGATCCTCGATAGGATCACTCCGCGCCAGCATCCAATGCCCATCGAGCTGGTGCAGGGCGCCCACATTCTCGTCGAGGGTGGGCTCGAGCACGGGATCTACTACGTCGAGTCGCCAAGGGACGGCCGGGCGGTGTTCGTCATGCCTCGCGGCAACAAGACACTCGTCGGCACGACCGAGGTGCGCTTCCGAGGCGAAGACCCTGACGACGTCCACGCCCTCCGCTGCGAGAGGATCTATCTAGCGCGCGTGCTGAAGCGCTTCTTCCCCCGCTTCTTGCCGGGAGGGCCCAAGCAGATTCTGGACGCTTGGGCGGGCATCCGCGTGCTTCCGGCCAGACCCGGCCACGCCTTCCACCGCTCGCGCGAGACGATTCTCGCAGTCGACGGCCACGACGGCGCCGGGCCGCCCAGGCTTCTGACCATTTACGGTGGGAAGCTGACGACCTACCGATCGACCGCCGCCAAGGTGATGGAGCGGATTGCCCCGGCGCTGCCCAGCGGGACGCCGGTGGCCGACACGCGGGAACTTTCCCTCGAACCCCCTGACGCCGAATGACGCCCCCCGGTTTCTGGTCATCGACCGGGGCGGCCACCTGCAGCCACCATCTGGAGTCTGGGCGGCGTTGCGACCGCGGCGGGCACACCCGGTCAGGCGGCTCCCCGCGCTTTTTCCACGCGATCGCGCAAAAAGCGTAGTTCGTCGCCGTTCCGCCTGACCTCCACGATATCGCCGGGCCGCAGGCGCTCAGCGGCGATGAAGCGCGACAACGGGTCGACCAGCATGCGCTCGATAGTGCGGCGCAACGGCCGGGCGCCGTAGCGCGGATCGATGCCCTCATCGACGATCAGATCCCGCGCCCGCCGGCTGACTTTCACCAGCAACGGGATGCCCACCTGGCGAACGGCGCGGTCGTGGATCTCGGCGAGGAACTTGTCGAAGATTTCCAACAAGTGCCGGCGCTCCAGCGAGCGGAACACGAGCATGTCGTCGAAGCGGTTGAGGAACTCGGTCGGGAACGTCTTGCGGGCCGCGGCCAAGACCGCCTCGCGCAGCTCCTCCTGCGGTGGCGGAGCTGACTCATCGGCGTTGCTGAAGCCGAGCTGCCGGCCCCCGAGCAAGCGGCTCATCTCGTGGCTGCCGACGTTCGACGTTAGCAGCACGATGGAATCGGTGAAGTCGGTCGTGCTGTTGTCACCGAGTGTCAGCGTGCCTTCTTCGAGGATCCCCAGCAGAGCGTTCCACACCGCCGGATGCGCCTTTTCGATCTCGTCGAACAAGACGATCGAGCGGCACGCTGGTAGCCGTCCAGCCTGGGAGCCCGCGTCGCTGCCGGCGGCTTCTTTGAGAGCCAACACGTCGTAGCGTCCCTGATCCCGCTCGGTTTGGCCGGCGTCCTTCAACGCGGCACGGCGATGCTCATCGCGCGCCCTGAGCCGATCGACGTAGGCGCGGTCGAGATGCCTCTGGCTCAGCAGCGGCTCGATGTCGTGGCCTACGTACCCCGGCGGCGAGCCCAGCAGCTTGGCTATCTGGTGGCTATGCGCGTACTCCTCGCAGTTCACCCGAACCATTGCCTTGTCCGACCCGTGCAATGCCTCGGCAACCGCACGCGCGGTTTCCGTCTTGCCGACGCCGGTAGGCCCGAGCAGCAGCGCGGTGAGCAACGGACGACCAGTATCGCGCAGCCCGGACAGCGAGCGGCCGTAGGAACAGACCAAGGCGTCGATGGCGTCGTCTTGCCCGGCGACGCGCCGGCGCAGCACGTCGTACAGCGCCCGCGTGGGCTTGATGAGGCAAATGTCCTGAAGGAGCGTCCGCGAGCGGTTCTCGGACGTGCGGTCCGGAAGCTGTAGATCGGTTGCGGTGTGACCTCGCTGGGGGATGGTGGAGGGAACCGCCGTGGCGAACTGTTTGCGTTCGGTCATGGCACACCTCCTGTTTGCCAGGGACAGAAACTCGCTGACGAAACTGCCGGTGATGGCGTCCCGACGCTGTCGGGCTTGTTCACCCGATAATTTGCCGGAACCGGCCCGGTCGTTACCGGCCGGATTCTGCGGCAGAGGGGCCTGCGCCAACGCGGACTTCTACAGGTCTAACGCTGCCCCGCCCCTCAGCGGCCGACGTTGCCGTTGGCAATCGACCGTTTTTAAGGCCGGCAGGCGAGAAACCTCCTGACGAGATCGGGCAAAGTTACATATACAAAAGGGGCAACCTTACGAACTGGGCTGCCTGCAAGGAGATCCTCAAGAGGAGAGACGGAAGATGAAGGCACCCACGATGATTCTGAAGGCGATGGTCGACGACGGCGCGTTCGTCGAGCTTGGCGCAGTTGTCCTGTCCCTGCTCGTTACGGTCGCGATGATGGTCTCGTACTTGATCGGGTAAAGGCGTGATGAGCCGATTCAAGAAGATACCCATTCCGGTTCTTGTTCTCGGACTGGCAGCAGCCGTCACGGCAACTTCAGCCATGACCCAGCAGAGGGATTTGCCGGAAAGCTTCGAGCAGATCATTCCTCGCGGTCGAATCGCGGCGATCGACGATCCCCAGTTTGTCCCCGCCGCGGAGGCCAGCATCGCCGACGATTCCGTCGTGCTCGGCGTCGTCATCGACGGCCAGGCGCGCGCCTACAGCATCCGCCTCCTCAACACGCACGAGGTTGTCAACGACGCGATCGGCGAGACGAACTTCGCCGCCGTATGGTGACCGCTCGCCAACACGGCCGTCGTGTACGGTCGCGACTACAGGGGCAAGACGCTCAACTTCGAGGCCTCCGGTGGGCTGATGAACAGCTCGCTGGTCATGCAGGACAAGCAGACCGACAGCTACTGGTCGATCATGACCGGCGATGCCATCGGTGGTGAGTACAAAGGCACCAAGCTCGTCGAGCTCCCGGTCAGCAAGAAAGTCGAGTGGAAGGACTGGGTAGAAGAGCACCCCGACACGCTGGTTCTGTCGGTGAACGGCGAACAGGACGCCCCAGACCCCTACGCCGACTATTTCCGCAGCCGGCGGGGCTTCCGCGGCCAGCAGGCCACCGACGGGCGGCTGAACACCAAGGACTCGATCTACGCCTTCCGGTACGACGACAGGCCGTACGCCATCGACACCGACGGGGTCGAGGGCGGCAAGACCTTCGAGCTGCACGACGGTAGCCACGCCTTCGCACACCGAGCAAAGGGCGCCGAGCTGTTCGAGGGCAGCAGCGCCTACTGGTCGGAGCTCGGCTTCGAGAGACGTGGCGAGGAATGGGTCGAGGTTGGCACCGGCGCCCGGTTCTCACCGCAATCCGGCGAGTTCGAAGGCGGCACCGTGTATCGCCTCAGCGGCTTCGACACCTTCTGGTACAACTGGAGCCTGAACAACCCGGATACGGCGCTGCTGAAATAGACGGCTCAACTCGTCTGCGTCGGCTCCCGGCAGCGCAGCAGCCGTGCCCGCGCGAGCCCCAACGCTCTGGTAGGGAGCCATCACCTTGGTCGGCAAAACACTCGGCCATTACGAGATCCTCGAGCCGCTCGGCGCCGGCGGCATGCGCGAGGTGTACCGTGCCGAAGACACCAGGCTGGACCGCAAGGTGGCGATCAAGGTCCTTCCCGAGGAATTCGCCAGGGATCCGAAACGCGTCACCCGCTTCGAGCGCGAGGCGCGCGCCGCCGCCGCCTTGAACCAGCCGCACATCGCGACGATCCACGACGTCGGGCACGAGGGCGAAATCCATTCATCGTCCAGGAGTATCTCGCCGGCGAACCGTTGCCGAGGCGACTGATACCGGCAACGCCCGGCCTCTCTCAGGAGCCTCCGGCGTCGACGCGTAGCAGCTGCAACGCCGAGCTGATGGCGACGCGACACGCGGCGTCTATCGGCAGCTCATGACCCAGCAGGAACCGACGGTTCAGCGTTCCGCGCATCAGCCCTTGCTCGGCGTGCGAGTGCTCGGGGGCAAGGGCATGGACGAGCTCGTGGACGACGACCCTGGCGAAGGCCCGAGCTGTTTCCAGATGGTACGTGTCGGCCGGCGGCCGGCCTGGCGGTCGATCCGCGTCCAAGACCTGCAGCACTCTCCCCGGGAACACGATGATTCTTCGGCGAGGATGATGGGCGGCCGGCACCACGGTGCCCATGGCCCGGCGCTTCATTCCCCACGCCGAAGGCGGCTTCCCGGTGAACACGACGAGGAATGAGTCCGCGGCGTCCACCTCCCGCCAAGGGCGTGCTGCTGCCGCCTCAATCTGCTCTCCGGGCGACCATGTAGCGTCGATATCGACGATGCGGAGGATCGCCAGGACATCACGACCC
>CANPVX010000119.1 GCA_947581815.1 Candidatus Indicimonas acetifermentans
TTGACGATATAGTGGACCTGGCCGTGGGTCTCGCGGCGGACGATCTTGATGTCGTCGCGCAGCTTCGGGCGGGCTTCGAGGGCAGACGTCATCTATCCGAGCCGGGCATCACCGATAGCGGCTCGACAGCTACCGAGGCGCCGGGCCGGAAGCCATCCGCGGCCGCCAGCTCGACGATCACTTCTCGCGTTCCACTGGCGGGGTCGACGGTGGGGCTGATGAGCAGCACCTGAGCCGTCGCGGTCTGGCCATCCACGCCGCTCAGCTGCACCGGCGCACCGGCCCCGAAGGCTGGGGCCTGCCATTCGGGAACCAGCAGCCGCGCACGGAGCGGGCTCATGGCGGTGATCCGAAACAGGGGCGTTCCGGCTTCCACCAGCTCGCGTACCCGGATATACCGCTTCGCTACTACGCCATCGAAGGGTGCCCGCACTCGCGTTCGGGAGAGGTCGAGCTGGGCTCGCTTGAGCTCCGCGTCCGCCTGTCGGGCCCGCGCGAAGGCAGCCTCGTACTCGGACGGCGCGACGACCTCCCGCTCGCGCAGCACCTCGAAGCGCTTCAACTGGGCCCCCGCCTCGATCGCCTTCGCCTCGGCCGACTCCACCGCGAGGACGGCCTCATCGTCCTCCAGCACGGCGAGCAGGTCTCCGGCGCTGACGTCATCGCCGACCTCCACCGCGATCACCTTGACGATCACGCCTTGCTCGAAGAGATCGCCGCCGCCCGGGCGACTGAAGACGTCGACGTCGCGTTCGGAGTAGAGGTAGGTGCTGAACGTGTTGCCCGCCCCCGAGACCGGCGCCGTCGCCGCCAGGCTGATGCTCGCCGCGTTGACGAGCCCAGAGGCCGCATCCGACTCGATCGTCTTCGAGCAAGCCGCCGCCATCACAACGACCGTTGCGACCGCCGCCGCGCCGTACCACCGATTACGTGCCAACATATCTCACCGCCAAAACCGCAGTTGAATCCAACGAACGAATGGACGTGCCAGTAGATAGCCGACGGGGCGCCGCGACCCGACGATCTTGGCTCGCGCTTCCATACCCGGTCGCAGAAGCTGCTCCGAATTGTCCAGAGGTGCTCGCACCACGAAGGTCGGATCACCCGCCAGGATCGTGTCGCCGTAGGGCGCGATCTCCGTGATCGTGCCGACGAACAGATAGTCGGGCCGCGCCGTAACTTTGAGACGCACCTCCTGTCCCAGGCGCACCCGCTCGATATCCTGCTGCCTGATTCGCGCCTCCACCTCGAGCATGTCGGTGCGGCCCAGCACGACGAACGTCTCACCCGCACGCAGCCATTCGCCGAGCTTTTCCTGGGGCCGCCGCGTCAGCACCACGCCCGCCACCTGCGCCCGCAGCACGGTCCTGTCAAGCTGGTCATGCAACAGGTCGAGCCGCCCCGTCAGCTCGCGAACGTCGATCTGCGCGATCTGAGCCGCCGCCTCGTCCCCTCGTGTCTGGGCGGCCGCGGCGTTGCGCTCGGCCACCGCCAACGCGGCGCTCGTTTCCTGTATGCTCATCCGGATGTCGTCGCCGAGCAGAACCGCGAGAACGTCTCCCGCCTCGACCCTGTCCCCTTCCTGAATGGGAATCTCCGCCAGCAGACCGCCGACCGTCGCGCGGGCCGGCATCCGGTCGCCGGGCAGGATCTGGGTGTCCCGCGGCGAGACCCGGTCCTTCCACGGAAAGGCGATCAGGAACAGTACGACCAGCGCCGGGATGCCAAAGCGCTGGGCGAGCTTCGCCCGGGGCGTGGTCGCTATACGGCGCCGCAGCGCGGCCAGCGGCTCGAGGAGCCCGATGAACGGCACCTGACCGTACAGGCTCGCGTTGCGTAGCGAGATCGACACCTGGTTGGCCAGCAGCTCCGCCGCCTCGCGGCC
Source organism: Candidatus Indicimonas acetifermentans (assembly GCA_947581815.1). Taxonomy (GTDB): domain Bacteria; phylum Gemmatimonadota; class Gemmatimonadetes; order Palauibacterales; family KS3-K002; genus Indicimonas; species Indicimonas acetifermentans. The sequence continues at coordinate 1,886 of CANPVX010000119.1, forward strand.
CGCCTCGCCCAAGAATCCAGGCTTCGACGACTCCAGGTAGAAAGCGCCCAGCCGCCCCTCCTCATCCTTCAGCGGAACGAGCGCCAGCGCACGGATATGGGTGCGATCGATGTAAGGACCGAACGCGCTCTGGATCGTTCCGTCCACGTCACCGTTGTGCGAAAAGTCCGACACGTAGACGAACTCGTTGCGCTCCCCCAGCCATGCGATCAGCTTCCCCAGCTCTTTGGCGTCCTCCGAGCCATCCACCGTCTCCTGCCCCGAGATAGCCCTCAGCACGGTGCGGCCGCCTTCGTCAAGCGAGATGGCAGCCCGATCGTAGGAGAGCGCCTGGCTGGCGAGATTGACCACCGAGAGCGCCAGGCGATCGACCTCGAACGTTGAGGTGATCTCGCGGCTGATCCCCAGCAGCGTCTTCAGGTCGTGGGCTCGCCGCTCTGCGTCGTGGAGTTGGGCGTTGCGGAGGGCGAGGCCCGCCGTCGAGGCGAGTCCTGTGAGCAAAGCACGGTCGTTCTCATCGAACTGCCCGTCCCCGGAGCCCTTGTTGAGAATTTGGAGCACGCCGAGGACCTCGTCCTGAGCTTTGAGCGGCGCCGCCAGCATCGAGCGCGTAGCGAAGCCCGTCGCTTCGTCGACCTGGTGCACGAAGCGCGGATCGTCCCGTGCGTCTGCCACAAGCTCCGACTCTCCGGTCTTGGCCACGCTGCCCACGATCCCCACGCCCATCGGCAGCTCGAGCCCCTCGATCTTCTCACCCACCGGACCCCGGGCGATCTCACAGACCAGCTGCTCACCTTTGCGAAGCCAGACCGAGCCCGCCTCCGCATCGAGTATCTCGATGATCTTGTCGAAGATGCGGGGCAACAGCTCGTCTATATCCAGCGTCGAGTTGAACTCCAGGCTGGCATGGTAAAGCAGATCGAGGTGCTCTCGCGGCTGCTGGTTGAGCTCAGGCATGGCTGACGGGGGGCTGGGGGGGAAGCGCGACGATCCGCGCGCGTGCACGACGGCATACCGCTCTCGATCGAGGTTGGGCGCCTCGAGCGGCTAACAGATTTCGTATGTGCGCACTCTGGGCCGATGCGACACTGCTCCCCATGGGGGCGCTCCGCTTGAAGGCGACCTCTCCCCGGCACCTACAGCCCCTTTTTTGTCGCGATGTAGCAGTACATCCTAAGCTCTGCCACTTGAGCCAGCAAGTAGCTTCTGTTTCGGTATTCGGTACTCGGTGTTCGGTATTCGGTAGGTGGGGCGAGCAAGCGCCGTGCCGCTGGAAACGTTAGACAGATTACACTGAGCGCGGAGTTCGGTGTTCGAGTGCCGTCTCAACGTGTTGGTAAGGCGCCTGTAGGCAATCTTGGTTCGCGGGCGCGGGCGCGGGCGAGGCGCAGACGATGACGATGTCGAAAAACTTGATGTTCCGAGGAGGTTTCTGTTTCCGTTTGCCGAATACCGAGTACCGAATACCGAATTAGCTCATCCTGGAGAGAATCGGGTAGGGAACGCTCTTCAGCGCCCAGGCGACGAGTCGCCAGCGCCGCGTGACGTAGACGTGCCGTTTCCGTTTGCGCACCGCTCTCAAGATCTGCCGGGCGGCTTCATCGACGGGGGCGACCCAGAACATGCCGCCGCGGCCTTCTGTCATCGGCGTAGCGACGTAGCCCGGCTGCACCTCGGTGACGTGGATGCCGAGGCCACGCTTGTCGACCATGAGGCGCAGTCCTTCCAAGTATCTTGAGACGAACGACTTGGAAGCGCTGTAGACGGTGGACGTGCCTGTCGGTCGAAGCGCGCCGATGGAGGAGATACCTACGAGGTGGCCCGAGCCCCGCTCCATGAAGTAGTGGATCGAGACGTTCGCCAGCGCGGCGAAGCCGGCGGCGTTGACTTCGATGGTTTGAAGCTCCTCATCCCAAGTCGGATCGATGATGCTGACGCCAGAACTGATGACGATGAGGTCGACGCCGCCCATCTCGCCGATGAACGCCTCGAGCTGCCTGCGGGCTTCGGCGGTGTGGGTGACGTCGATCCGGCTCACGTGTGTGGGGGTCGAGATCTCGCGGCCAAGCTCCTCGAGCAGCGCGACCCGCCGTGCTGCGAGGCCAACCTCATAGCCATCTCGAGCCAACAGCTTGGCCAACTCTTTTCCTAAGCCGGAGCTGGCTCCGATGACGATGGCCCGCTTGGACACTTTACCGCCGCCGCGCGATCAGGCGGGCTCGCCCCCGCCCCGAGCTTCGGCGGCTTCCGCATCTCGGCTGACGCGCTGGAAGTACGATCTCGTTTCCGCCACGATCACCCCGGAGAGAAGAAGCAAGCCGATGAGGTTGGGTAACGCCATCAGACCGTTCATGATGTCGGAGAAAAGCCACACGAAGTTGAGCGTGCCGAGGCTCCCCACAAAGATGGCTACGATGAAGACTATCCTATAGGGCAAAACCGCCTTGATGCCCAGCAGGTACTCGAGGCTCTTCTCACCGTAATACGCCCAACCCAGCATCGTGGAAAACGCGAAGAGCGAGAGGCTGACGGCGACGATCAGGCCGCCGAACTGGCCGGGGAGGCCGCTCGAGAAAGCCTGCTGGGTCAGACCGGGACCGTCCAATCCCGTCTGCCAGGCGCCAGTGGCGACTATGGCGATGCCGGTGAACGAGCAGACGACGATGGTGTCGATGAAGGTCTGCGTCATCGAAACCAGAGCCTGGCGCGCGGGCTCGCGAGTCTGGGCGGCCGCGGCCGCGATCCCCGCCGAGCCGAGCCCCGACTCGTTGGAGAAGATCCCCCGGGCGACGCCAAAGCGGATCGCCTGGGCGATGCCGGCACCTAGGAAGCCGCCCGCCGCGGCGGTGCCGCTGAACGCGCTCTGGAAGACGAGCGCCAGCGCCCCCGGTATGCCGCGGAAGTTCAATAGCAGGATGAGGCCCGCGGCGGCCATGTAGAGGACGATCATCGCCGGCACGAAGGTCCCGGCGAAACGGCCGATGGACTTGATGCCGCCGAGGATCACGGACCCCGCCAACACCGCGAGGACGACGCCGATGACCCCCGGGTGGATGGAGAGCCCGAACGAGGCCGCCGAGTTGGATACGGCGTTCGAGACGGCGTTCGACTGGACCATGTTCCCGATCCCGAACGCCGCGATCGAGGCGAAGATGGCGAAAAGCACGCCGAGCAGCTTGCCCAGCGGCCCGCCCACACCCCGGTCCAGATAGTACATCGGGCCGCCGATCTGCTCGCCCTTCTCGTCGGTCTCGCGAAAGCGTACGGAGAGGATGGCCTCTGAGTACTTCGTCGCCATCCCGACCAGCCCCGTCATCCACATCCAGAAAAGCGCGCCCGGCCCGCCGGCGGCGATCGCGGTGGCGACGCCGACGATGTTTCCGGTCCCCACCGTAGCGGCCAGTGCCGTCATCAGAGCCTGGAAGTGGGAGATGTCGCCTTCGGCGCCGCGTTCCTTCCGAACCACGAGGGCCAGCCAGAGGGAGTGCCCGAGCTCCCGGAACTGCAGCCCCCTCAGCCTCAGCGTCAGGTAGAACCCGGTGATGAGAAGCAGAGGGACGAGGAGGAAAGGGCCCCATACGAAATCAGAGATCTGACCCAGAACTCGTTCCACCGCGCCCATCGCATCTCCTCGGGTTGCTGCCACGGAAAGGCCAGGGAAGGTCGGCGCGATCATAGAACGGCAGCCGTCGACGCGTCAAGCGCCACCCGGCTCTGTGGAAAAGCGCTTCGGGTGCTAAATTGGTACGATGAGCGATTTCGGAAAACTCGGCGTCGAGGGCGCCCTGCTCGAGCGGCTGCGAGAGCTCGGTTACCGTCGCCCGACCGCGCTGCAAGAGGATGCCGTGCCGGTTATCGCCCGGGGCACGTCCGCCGCGGGCGCCGCCAGCGCCGGCAGCGGGAAGACCCTGGCTTACGGCCTGGGGCTCGCCGCGCGGCTCGATGCTGCCTCGAGCGAGCTGCAGGTGCTCGTGCTCCGCCCGACCGACGATCGCGCGCTCAAGACCGCCGAGGCCCTACAGCGTCTCCTCAGTCCGACCGGGCTACGGGCGACCGCGATTCATCCCACCCGAGCCGGCGCGCGCCCATCGTCTCAGGTCGTCGTGGCCAGCCCCAGCGCCGCGCTCGCCAGCGTCGAGGCGTCTGTCATCAAGCTCGCCGGGCTGACGACGCTGGTCGTCGACGGCGTTTCAGCCATGCTCGAGCTCGGCGGCGCCGCGCTCGAGACCCTGAGCGGGCAGGTGCCAAAGGATGCCCAGCGCGTCGTGTTCACGGCCGCACTGAATTCCGACGTCGAAGATTGGATGGAGCGGCACGCGCGCCGGGCCCGGCGGTTCACCGATGTGCCCGCCGAAGTCGGGCCGCTCGCGGACGCCGCCGCAGAGTACTTCGCGGCGCCGCGACATCAATGGCTGGCCGCCCTGTCCAATACGCTGGAGAGCAAGAGCGCCAAGCGGGGAGGCGAGGGGGGCGGGGGGGGTAACGTGCGATCGATCATCCACTGCCGGCTGGAGGGCGAGGCGGATGAGCTGGCCGATCGCCTGAGCGCCCGGGGCTTCGACGCTTCGCCCGGTGACTCTTCCGCCATCCGGATCGTTTGGGACGACGAGACCGATCGAGAGGCCCTCTCGATCTCCTGGGGCGCTCCCTCGGATCTAGTCAGCTTGAAGAACCGCGTCGCGGGCTCGGCGGGCGCCCTCATCCTCCTCCAGCCCGAGGAGCTGCCCCACCTCGAGCGGCTGGCCTCGCCGCTCAAGTTGAAGCTCAAGGCTGGGCGCGCGCCGCCGGAGACCGAAGCGCTGCGTTCGACTCAGCACACCCGCGACCAGTTGCGCGAGGCGGCCGCCAGCCGCGACCTGGAGCCCTACGTCTTGATGCTGGGACCCCTGCTGGAAGAGTTCACCCCAATCGAGATCGCCGCCGCCGCGGCCGCCCTGTTGCGCGAGCGCGCCCCCGCCGAGCCCGAGCCCGGGCTTCCGGCCTGGACGCGGCTCTATCTGGGCGTAGGAAAACGCGACGGCATTCGACCCGGCGACCTGGTCGGCGCCATAACAGGTGAAGCGCCGATCGCCGGCGACAAGATCGGCCGCATCGACGTTCGCGAGAATTACAGTCTTGTGGAGGTAACGGCACCGTTCGCCGATCAAGTGATCAAGAGCATGTCGGCGACGACGATTCGAGGGAAACCCGCCAAAGTGCGGGTCTTTCGGGAGTAGTTATGGGAGAGGCGACGCGGTCTTACCGGCGCCGCCTCCCCCTGAGAAAATCGGGTCCCGCCGCTACGCCCGTTTGATGCTGTCCTTCAAGCCCTTCCCTGGCTTGAAGGCCGGCGCTGTGGACGCAGCAATCTGGATCTTTTCGCCTGTGCGCGGATTCCGGCCCACGCGCGCGCCGCGCTTCCGGGTCTCGAACGTCCCGAACCCGGTGATCTGGACCTTGCCGCCGCCCTTCAACGTGCT
>CANPVX010000120.1 GCA_947581815.1 Candidatus Indicimonas acetifermentans
CGCGCCGTGACCACCGAGTTCATCCTCAGCGTACGGAACCTCAACCGGCTGAAGATCATAGCGCAGGAAGACGAGGAGCTCATCGAGGCGGAGGAGATGATCGACGAGATCGTCGCTCAGATGCACAGCCTGGTTGATCGTATCCGCAGCTCAGCGGGTCAGCCGGTGCCCGAGGTTCACGCAGCGAACGAGGCCTAGGGCGCCAAACACACCCTTCACAGAACGGCTCATCTCCATAGCGGCCCTTGCCGTCATCACGGTAGGGGCCGTAAAAACATCTGACTATGGAGTCGATCAAGAGCTCGGTCGCCGTGGTGATCCGTGCGGGCAGTGCTGACCGCCAAGGCCGTATTCTCGCCGTGCGGCGGCCGCCGGATGACCCCGAGCTGCCGGACGTCTGGGGTCTGCCTGCCGCGTCGCTGCGGGCGGGAGAGAGCTGGCGGGCCGCCGTCGAGCGCGCGGGCCGAGACAAGCTCGGAGTGGAGTTGAGCGTCGCGGCGGTCTTGCGAGAGGGAGCCGGTGAGCGGCCTGGCTACCGGCTGCATATGATGCTCTGCGAAGCGAGCATCAAGGAAGGGGAGGGGGAGCCGAAGGTGCCGCAACGGGTCGGCGGCGTCACGCAGTACACCGAGTGGAAGTGGGCTGATGCGACAGAGTTAGTCGCGGGGGCGCGGTTGGGCTCGCTATGTTGCCGCCTCTACTTACGAGAAGAAGGGGAGACATGGACTTGAGGTCGGAACCCACCGGCGAAGTCACCTTGGAGATGACGCGGGAGAGTATGCGAAGCTTCGGTTACCGCGTGATCGACAGTATCGTGAACCAGATGTCGGGTTTGCGCGAGCAGAGCGTAGTCAACGTGGCGACGCGGGATGAGACGGAGGCCCTTTTTCGTGAGGACGCGCCCGAGGAAGGCACCGAGCTCGGGGCCTTGATGCGGGAATTCGAGGAAAAGGTGGCGCCCCGCCAGTCGCACGTGGATCACCCACGCATGTTCGCGTTCATCCCGGGGGCCGGCACCTTCGTGGGCGCGATGGGTGATGCTCTGGCCTCCGGGTACAACATCTACGCAGGCACCTGGATCGAGTCATCGGCGGCCCACCAGATCGAGATGGTGGTCATCGACTGGTTCCGGAGCTGGCTCGGCATGCCCGATACGGCGGGCGGGACGCTGCTGAGCGGGGGCTCTGTGGCGAATCTCACCGCGCTGGTCCTGGCGCGCGAGGCGCGCCTGGGCTCTGAGTTCACCGAGGGCATGATCTATACGAGCGAGCACGCGCATTCGTCCGTGGACCGTGGGGCGCGGATTCTCGGATTCCGCTCCGATCAGGTTCGTAAAGTCGCCGTAGATTCGGATCTCAAGATCGACCTCGGTGCCTTGCGTGGGGCGGTCGAGGAGGACCGAAGCGCGGGCCGCATCCCGTTCTGCATGGTGGCTAACGCGGGCTCGACCACCACCGGGACCATCGATCCGCTTCCGCAGCTCGCCGGCTTCTGCGCTGAGAACAGATTGTGGCTGCACGTGGATGGAGCGTACGGGGGGTTCGCCGCGCTGGACGAGCGGGGTCGGCGCCTGCTGGAAGGCATCGAGCGGGCCGACTCCGTTTCGCTGGACCCCCATAAGTGGCTTTACACGCCGTTCGAGGCGGGCTGCATCCTGGTGCGCGATGCCAAGTTCCTCTTGGACACGTTCCGCGTCTATCCAGATTATCTGATCGACGTCGCCGGCGGGCCCGATCATCCGAACTTTTCCGACCAGGGCATCCAGCTCTCCCGTTCCTGCCGGGCGCTGAAGATCTGGATGACGGTCAAGCATTTCGGGTTGGCTCGGATTCGGGCGGTGATCGGCCGGACGATGGACCTGGCGGCCTATGGTCAGGAGCTGATCGAGCGGGTGCCCGTTGCGGAGATCGTGAGCCCCGTCTCGCTGAGCGTCGTCACTTTCCGCTTTGTGCCGGAGGGAGTGAGCGACGAAGACACTATCGAGCGTTTCAACAAGCAGATCCTCAGACGGGTCTGGGAGAGCGGTCGAGCGATGCTCTCGTCGTCACGCGTGGGCGGGAAGTACGTGATACGACTTTGCGTAGTGAATCACAACACGCGCAAGGCGGATGTCGAAGAGGTCGTCGACCTGATGGCCAGCTTGGCCCGGGAGCTGACGCCATAAGCTGGAGGGGAACAGAAGGGGCGGCGGCGGCCGTTTAAAAAGGGCGGGGAGGTTAACCCCCCCGATCAGTCGATGGCTGATGGCCGGTGCACAACGCACTATGATATGGAGGGTGAGCATGAAATGGCCGCGCCGCCCTGGTTTCCTGTTGCTCGCCGCCGCGCTCAGCTACGCTTCGCTCTCGTGTGATGACGACGGGGCAGTTCTCGATCCGAACGCGGATCCAGACGCGGCCCTTCGCGCTCAGATCAGCCTGCCTGACGGTTTCAAGATCCACGTTTATGCCGATGGGCTCATCAGGCCGCGCTCGCTGGCGCTAGGAGATAGCGGGACGGTCTTCGCCGGCACGTATTTCTTCACGCCCGGCGCGACGAGTCCGGTGTACGCCCTCCGCGATGAAGACGGCGACAACAGGGTCGACGTGATCATAGAGATCCGCAACTCTTTCAACAGCCCCAACGGAGTCGATTACCACGCCGGTACGCTCTTCATCTCCGATGAAGATCGCGTTTTCCGGATAGACGATGTGGAAGCGAATCTCCTCAACCCCAACCCGGTCCTCCTATACGACGGGCTGCCCTCGCGCGTAGAGACCGACTCTGCGACTCGAGTGGGCCACTTTTGGCGCCCGCTGCGCTACGGGCCCGACGATAAGATCTATATCGGTGTAGGGACTCGCTGGTCATTCCTGGTCGGCGCGCACACCGCGAACGACTTGAACGACGATTGGCGCTATTCGACCATCGTGCGAATGAACCCGGATGGCAGCGGCGTCGAGGTCTATGCTAACGGCGTCAGGAACTCGATGGGGATGGATTTCCATCCCGAGACCGGCGACCTCTATTTCACGGACAACGGTCCCAGCTGGCCCTTCGACGATCCGCGCTTCTACGACATCCCGCCCGATGAACTGAACCGCGCGCCCGCCCCGGGGATGGATTTCGGGTTCCCCTACATCCACGGACGGCTGCCGGACCCGCTCATCGGCGGCGCCGCGCCAGCGGGGCTCATCCCGCCTGCGCACGAGTTCGAGGGGCACACGGCGCCGCTGGGGATGCGCTTCTACACGGGCGACATGTTCCCCGAGGAGTACCACAACGCGATCTTCGTCGCCGAGCACGGGACCGAGGCCACCACACCGACCACGAGCCGCTCGCAAGTCTCCGGCGACCGCATCTCGGTCATCAAGCTTGGGGCCGATGGCATGCCGGCCAGCTACGAAGTATTCGCGGATGGGTTCTTGACGGGGACGAACGCGACCTACACTCGGCGGCCGGTCGATCTGCTGGTGCTGCCCGACGGCTCGCTGCTCGTCTCGGACGATGAAGAGTGGGTCATCTACCGCATCTACTACGAGCCCTAGATCACTTTACGAAACCCAAGGCTCCTGCAGCGTCGGCGCCAGCCTTCAGTATCAATCCGGTAGAGCGAACGCGACGACGTAATCCCCCGAATTCCCAAGATAAGCGAGGCGCGACGGGTTGAGATAGTGCCGTCGGGTCCAGCCGCAGGATCAGTAGCCGGGCGGTCTCGGGGTAGAGCATGCGACCCGCGACAGCAGGCGCGCGATAGCGAGCAGCCTGCCGTCCGACCAGTGGCGCCCGACGACCTGGAGCCCGAGCGGGAGCCCCGCTTCGTTCAGAGCGAGCGGCAGGCTGACGACGGGCACTCCGGTGACGGAGAAGCTGCTGTTGAAGGCGACCGTGGCCATCCAATGCGGGACCGTTTGGTCGTCGATGGACAGGTCCGCGCCTGTCGGACAGTGGTAGAACGCTGGCCCCGCCGTGGTGGGGCAGAGGAGGGCGTCCCAGCGTCCGAGGAAGGCGGTGAGGGCGGCGGAGAGGGCGTCCCGGCGGTCGAGCGTGGAGCTGTAGAATTGCATGTTAGGAGTTTCTACGGAATCGCGTTCCTCCTCGGGCAGACGAGTCCAGTTTCGCTCGGCCACCAGCAGCTGGTGCATCGCCTGTTGACCGACCAGAACATCGAAGTCGTCCGGCGTCTGCTCGTAAATGCGACAGCCGAGCGCCTCGAGCTGCTCGGCGAGCTGCTGCATGGCTTCGCGGGTCTCCCGGGCGACCACGAGCTTGCCGCCGAAGTCCGCGGTCCAGGCCAGACGGAGTCTTTCGGGCAGGACCTCGGGAGCTGCGACGAGCGGGACGGGCGGAACCTCCCAATCCTGTTCGTCGGGGCCGGCGATGATCCGTAAGATGAGCTGGAGGTCGTCGATCGTTCGTGCGAGGGGACCGATGGTGTTCATGTGGCGGACGGCCCGAGGTGCGCCGGGCAGGGGTGGTAGGTGGCCAGTCGTCGGGACGCGATGCTCGGTTGGCTTCAGGGCGCAGATCCCGCAGAAAGATGCGGGGATTCGCAAAGAGCCAGCGTGATCGGCTCCGAGCTCGACGGGCGTCAGCCCGGCGGCGACGGCGGCGGCGCCGCCGCCGGTTGAGCCGCCGGGCGTTCTCTCCAGGTCCCAAGGATTGTTGGTCCGCCCGAAGATAGGGTTGTTGGTCTGCGTGTCTGCGCTCAGCTCGGGCACGTTCGTCTTGCCGAGTAGGATCGCGCCGGCGGCGCGTAGGCGCGCGACGGCCGTGGCGTCCCGGTCCGGTACGTGATCGGCTAGCGGTGGAAAACCCACGGTCGTGCGGAAGCCTGCCGTCTCGATGGCGTCCTTGATCGTGATCGGCACACCGTGCAGGGGCCCCCACAGCTCGCCGATCGCAGTGGCTTTATCCGCCGCCCGCGCGTGGGCCATGGCACCGTCGGCGTCCAGCGTGACGATGGCGTTGAGCGCGCTATTGTGGCGCTCGATCTGTTCCAAGTACGCCTCGAGAACCTCGACGGAGGAGAGTTCGCCCGAGCGGATCGCCTCCGCCAGCTCCGAGGCCGATGAGAATACGAGGTCGTTCATCCGATCGGCCGGCCAGCAACGTGAGCGGTCAGGTATTGAGCGCTCGCAACGGTTGTGGGGCGTCGGCCCGTGGGCCGATTTCGCTTACGGCCGATCTCTTCGCGGGTTACGCGGCCTGGGGGAACGGCTCGCGATCGGCATGCGTTTTGCCCCTGAAGCCGTCGCATCAACATAAGGAACCGCGATCCCGGCCGCCGGGAGCTGCGGCACGACTCGGCGCTCTCGCTCGCCCGTGGAGATAGTTCATGCCAACTCGAGGAGTTTGGATTCCAAGCCCCATGTCCGAAGGGTCAACCTCTCCCCGGCTAGAAAGCCACGCGATCGGTACGGCCGAACACTTCCGCTGGCTGGATGGGATCCTCAAGTCGTTGCTAGTCCTCAATTTACTCGATGCGGTGTTCACGCTGACCTGGGTGCGAACGGGTCTGGCCGAAGAGGCGAACGCGTTCCTGCGGGATCTCGTGAACGAACAGGCGCTCGCCTTCGTGCTGGCGAAGCTCGGCCTCGTCTCGCTGGGCGCTCTGCTCCTCTGGCGCCGACGAAATCACCCACTTTCTGTCATAGCCATCTTCATGGCATTCCTGGCGTACTACCTTGTGCTCCTTCAACATCTGGAGTTCTCGAGCCGCCTCATCCAGGGTTTCTTCGGGTCGTAGCCCCCTGCTGCAAGCTAGGTGCCGCCGTCGGGCCGCCGTTTAGCCCTGAATCGGCAGACAAGTTGGGCGATCGGTGCGGCGCGGCCGTGGCGCGCGGGCAGCGCCAGCCGGACACGGAGAAGGTGGCTTTCCGGGGCGGCTACCCGACGAGCAGGTTGATGAGCCGGTCGGGGACGAAGATGATCTTGCGGATTTCCTGACCGTTCAGATGGCGGCGGACCGCCTCCTCGGCGAGCGCTTTCTCCTTCACCTCGGCTTCGCTCGAGCCGCGGGCGGCCCTGATCGTCGCGCGGAAGCGGCCGTTCACCTGCACCGCGATGTTGATCTCTTCGGCCAGGGCTTTTGCGGGCTCGTACTCGGGCCAGTTGGCCGTGGCGAAGATGGACTCCTTATGGCCCAGCCGTTCCCAGAGCTCCTCGGCTAGGTGCGGTGCGAAGGGCGCGATGAGGGGGATGAGTGGCTCGATCTCGGAGCGACGAGCCGGGCGCCCGCCGGCGCGCGCGGCATTGAGGTACTCCATCATCGCGGCGATCGCCGTGTTGTACTGGAGGGCGGCCGTATCCTCGGTGACCTTCTTGATGGTCGCGTGGAGCTTTCGCTCGAGCTCCGGGGTTTCCGGCGGGCCGCTCTCGAGCTCCGATACTACGACCGCGTCCCAGAGCCGGTCGAAGAAGCGCGACACGCCAGCGATGCCCTGATCGCGGAAGTCGCCGCCTTCCTCGTAAGGTCCCATGAACATGAGGTAGACGCGCAGTGTATCGGCGCCATACTTCTCCACATAGTCGTCGGGAAGCACGACGTTGCCCTTCGCCTTGGACATCTTGGCGCCCTCTTTGATGAGGAGGCCGTGCTTTCGGAATTTCTTATAAGGCTCCTCGAACTCGAGATGGCCCAGGTCGTGGAGCACCATGCAGATGAAGCGCGAGTACAGCAGGTGCAATACCGCGTGCTCTTCGCCGCCGATGTAGGAGTCTACGGGCAGCCACTTCTTCGTGCGCTCGCGATCGAACGGCCGGTCATCGAACTCTGTGGACAGGTAGCGCATGAAATACCAGGCCGAGTCGAGGAACGTGTCGGATACGTCAGTCTCGCGTTTGCCGCGCCCACCGCATTCCGGACAGTCGACTTCCATGAATTCCTTAGAGCGAGCCAGCGGACCCAGGCCGCTCTCGTCGGGACGGAAATCTTCGACGTACGGCAGCAGCACCGGTAGATCTTCTTCGGGCACGGGCACGGTCCCACAGTCATCGCAATAGATGATGGGGATCGGTGGTCCCCAGTAGCGCTGCCGCGAGATACACCAATCGTGGATCCGGTAGTTGACGGTCGGCGAGCCGGCGCCGCGCTCGGCAAGCCATTTCGTGATCGCTTCGATCGCCTCACTCGCCGGCATTCTGTCGAACTGGCCCGAGTTGACCAGCAGCTCGCCTTCGGTGTGGGCCGTATACGCAACCTCGGCGGCGGCGCCAGGCGCATCGCCGCCCTCGCCCCCCCCCCCCCCCCCCCCCTTCCCCCCCCGCCCCCCCACCCCCCCGGACCGGGGGCGCGCGCTCCTCCCCGCGCCCGAACTCGCGTTCGTCGGGGGGGGGGGCGG
>CANPVX010000121.1 GCA_947581815.1 Candidatus Indicimonas acetifermentans
ACCTGCGGGTACCCCGCATTGGTACCGGGCCGAAGGAGATGAGCCGTTCGAGTTCATCTGCGTCGTGCCCAACCGCCCGGACGAGATCCAGCTGCTCGATGAGCGCGGCCGGCCGGTTTAGAAAGGAGTAGCTCGCTCTCACTTTCCCGGATCGTCGCGTGGGCATGCGCGACTTCCGGGAATCGTGGTTGCTACGGGCCTGAGCACGCGATCGGACACTAGCTACCTGTCGAGTCGATACTTATCATCGACTGTGTGCGCGAACGGGGAGCAGGGGAAAAAACACCACAAGGAGATCATGAGAAGAACGCTACTTGGAGCGTTGGCTCTGTTTCTTGTCACGACTGGCTGTGGCGATGACTTGGGGTCGGGCGTGGTCGGGTGTTCGGAACAGGTCGCGCTGAGCGTCGGCCTTGGCGTAGCACCTACGTTCACATGGAGCCCAGAATGCGCGATCTTCGCGCTCACCGTAACACCTGTGATAGGTCAACAGGAGTTGTGGACGATCATCAGCTCGAACAACAGCAACTCGATCGACCCCCCTATCACGTACGGGGTCTAGCCCGATGGTGCTGTCGAGACTGGCCCCGCGGCGCTCCTGGAGGAAGAGATGGAATACCGGGTGACCGTGATTGCGCTAAGCGGCGGACTCGAAGAATTTGCGGGCACCGAAGTCTTCACGCCGTGAGCTGAGCGGCATCGAACGATACTTTCACTCGAAACGTTCCAGCAAAGAAGTCGAATGATCCTATTTGGCAGAGTAACTAGAATCGCTCGGCGCGGCGCCGGGCTCGTGCTCGTATCCACAATCTTTGCGGCGTGCTCGTCGGCGGAGGCGCATAGGCCAGCTATCACTGTATACAAGAGTCCGACCTGCGGCTGTTGCGCTAAGTGGGCTGATCATCTCAGGGCGAACGGGTTCGACGTTCGCACCGAGGAAGTTCTCGACATGGCGGTCATCAAGGCGAGCCATGGAGTCACGCAAAAGCTGGCCGCGTGCCATACAGCGACTGTGGACGGGTACGTCATCGAGGGCCACGTGCCGGCCGACCTCATCATGCGGTTGCTGGACGAGCGCCCGGAAGTGGTTGGACTCGCCGTGCCCGGCATGCCCGTCGGCTCCCCCGGGATGGAGGGCTCATACAAGCAGCCGTACGATATCCTCGCCTTCGACGAGCGCGGGGAGACCGAGGTGTACGACAGCCGCTGATCTCGTGGTGGCGTTTGTTTGACAGTGCGATAGCGCCTCCTATCTTCGACTCTCTCTGAACAGAGAACAGAATTTCTTGGGCCATCGCGGCCTGTGCGGCGGAGCTTCGCTAACGCGAGCGATGCTCTGACGCTCGGGGCTGCGGTGACATTACGGGAGAGTCGCCTAACTAGGAGGACCAATGAACCAGTTCAGCGCTGAAACTCAAGCCGTCGCCTTGAGTCTAGTCAACCTGATTACGGCGTGGGGCCTCAAGGTCATCGGAGCGATCGTCGTTCTACTGATCGGGCGGGTCGTCGCCGGGTGGGCGAGAAAGCTCGTCAGACGGATGCTCGAGGGCGCCAAGGTGGACCCCACGCTCGTTCCGTTTCTTGCCAGTGTCACCTACTATCTCGTCATGGCGATGGTGGTCATCGCCTCCCTCAGCATGGCGGGCATCCCGACCACCTCGCTGGTGGCCGTCTTCGGTGCGACCGGGCTGGCCGTCGCACTCGCCATGCAAGGCACGCTCTCCAACATCTCCGCGGGCGTCATGCTGCTCGTGTACCGGCCATTCAGGGTGGGCGATTACGTCGAGGCCGGGGGGAACGCTGGTACCGTGAACGCCATCGGCCTCTTCTACACGCTGCTCACCACGCCCGACAATGTCCAGATCATCGTACCGAATTCGGTCATCTACGGCAGCACGATATCGCTCTCGCCGTCAAAACGATCGACGATCTCCTGAGCTCCGATGCCCGAGGGCTAAGGGACCCGGAGCCGGTCGTCGCGGTCAGCGCGCTCGGCGACTCATCGGTCGATATCCTGGTTCGCTACTGGTCTAAGAGAGAGGATTACGGGGGCTTGCGTTTGGATATGATGCGGGCGCTCAAAGAAGGGGTCGAGGCAGCCGGCTGCTCCTTCCCCTTCCCGCAACGGGATGTTCATCTATATCAGGTCAGCAATGCGAGGTGATCGGCTCCGCCCTGGACTTGTCTTATTCGACATGGAACGGAGGGGGAGGGGGAGGGGGACATACGACAGGATCTACGAGGTCGTTGGGCGCATCCCGGAGGGGCGCGTGGCCACTTACGGTCAGATAGCCGGACTGGCCGGGCTCCCAGGCGGCGCACGCCAAGTCGGGTACGCGCTCGCCGCTCTGGACGATGAGAGCGCAGTGCCCTGGCATCGAGTGATCAACGCACAGGGGCGGGTCAGCCCTCGCGTGGAGCCGATCTATGCGAAGATTCAGCGCTCACTGCTCGAAGCCGAAGGGATCGCCTTCGATGCCGAAGACCGGATCTCACTAACGCGATTTCGTTGGGGTGGGGGTGAAGACTCGGGGTGATCGAGCGTTTGAGAGACTTGGGCGCCAGCATCAAGCGAGAGCTCGCTTTTTACCGGCGGGTCCTCCAGCACGATCGCACACCCCGGCTGGCGCACTGGTTGCTGTGGATCGCCCTCGCCTACGTGGCCTCTCCGATCGATCTGATCCCCGACTTCATCCCGATACTGGGCCATCTCGATGATCTGATCATCGTGCCGGCGATGGTTATCATCGCGCTACGGCTCATTCCGGATGATGTCATAGCGGAGTGCAGAAAGGCTGCGGAGAATCCGTAACCGCCGAAGCCTGACCGGGCACTTGCCGGCGGCCACTTTGGTTGGGACCGACTGGACGCGCCCAGGTCGGTGATGCCACTATGGCATTCACGACCGCATCCATCGCCACGCCGAACCAGAAGGATGAACCGCCGATGTGTAGGAATATCAAGGTGTTACGGCGCCCGGATGGGCCGCCCACGGATGAGGAGCTGGAGGCGGCGTCGCGCCAATTCGTACGCAAGATAAGCGGCTACACCAAACCATCTCAGGTCAACACGCAAGCATTTGAGAGGGCCGTGGCCGATGTCGCCGCTGTATCCCGGACCCTGTTCGACGATCTGGTGGTCGGCCGCGCCGCGCTGCTACGCTGACGTGGCAACGATGAGCGCGAACTGCGGGGAACCTCTTCTTGCAGCGGGTCATTCTTCTAAGCGGAACCACTAACAGCAAGGGAGTTTCCAGAGATGCAGAAAGCCAGCTTTGCAGCGGGTTGCTTCTGGGGTGTCGAGGAGACGTTCCGCCACGTGGATGGGGTGACTTCGACCGCCGTCGGGTTCATGGGCGGAAAGCTCGAGAATCCGAGCTATGAGAACGTTTGCAGCGGGGATACCGGGCACGCTGAGGTAGTGCATGTAGAGTACGACCCCGAGCTGGTGTCGTACGAGGAACTTCTGCGCGTGTTCTGGAACGGCCATGACCCGACGACCCCGAACCGACAGGGTCCGGATGTCGGCTCGCAGTACCGGTCCGCGATTTTCTTCTACACTCCGGAACAGGAAGCGGCCGCACGAACCTCGAAGGAGATGTTACAGGCGAGTGATAAATTCAAGGATCCGATCGTGACCGAGATCGCTTCCGCGTCGGCTTTCTACCGCGCCGAGGAGTATCATCAAAGTTATCTCGAGAAGGTGGGTAGGGCGCATTAGGTTCTGCGCCTGACCGACGACCGACGACCGGCGCGTGGCGGAAGCGAGGTGAGCACCGCCGCGCGCCGTTTTGTGGCCATAAGCTCGTAGGCCATGGGGTTTCGTACTTGAGTAGGGAAAGCGAAAACCACGCAGCGGATCCGCTTTAGAAATTCCAGAGAGAATCGCGATACAGTTATGTTAGTTTAGACAGCGACTAATGGCTTTTTTGGCATCCATCAACTCGCGGGATTCGAGATAGAGTGAACGTCGTCCTATTCGGTGCCACCGGAATGGTCGGGGCTGGGGTCCTCATCGAGTGTCTGGACGATTCCAGAGTCGAATCGGTGCTAACGGTGGGGCGAAGGCCATGCGCTGTCGCGCACCCGAAGGTCCGCGAGCTCGTCCGCTCAGATTTGTTCGACTACGGGGATGCCACCGACGACTTTCTGAACCTCGACGCTTGCTTCTTCTGTCTCGGGGCCTCCGCCGTGGGCATGAGCGAGGCGGCCTACCACAGGGTGACCTACGACCTAACAGTCGCTGCCGCTCAGTCGCTCCTCGGCTTGAACCCTGCACTTACGTTCTGCTACGTCTCGGGAGAAGGGACCGACAGCAGCGAACGGGGGCGCCTCATGTGGGCACGCGTCAAGGGGAAGACGGAGAATCATCTCCTACGAATGCCGCTTAAGGCCTACATGTTTCGGCCAGGGTTCATTCAGCCGCTGCGAGGTGTGCGCTCCAAGACGCGTGTGTACCAGATAATGTACACGGTCCTCGGGCCATTCTACCCGCTGCTGAAACGGCTGGTGCCGAAGCACGTGACGACGACTGCCAATGTTGGCCTGGCCATGATCGAAGTGGCGGCGCAGGGACACACGAAGCACGTGCTCGAGAACCCTGACATCAACTCTCTAGCTACCCGCGCCACTCCTTCCTCCCCGTTTGACCCCAGGAGTCTGTACTTCTAACCTACGCCTGATAAGCGTGGGCCTCCCGACCTCAGAAGCTGCCCGACGCGGGCTCGCGGCTCCAGGCTGGCGGCGGCGCAGCGACTGGCTGCGTCAGGTCGAACTCTATGCGGACATGCTGGTTCGTCTCCGCCCTGCGCAGCGAATACACGAACAGTTCGCCGGGCACGATCGCCAAGGCCCAGACGTTGGTCGCGGCCGTGGGAATCAAAGATGCAGTGACGGAGTCGGCGAAGAATTCCTGGCGTCGCGCGGACCCGGCCCCGAACGTGTCGCCACCGTACTGGGTGATCTCCTCGTCGGTCCCGTCCTCATGCCGGTGGTCGTGCTTTAACCGCAGACCGCTCTCGGTCCGAGTTAAGACCCAGGTGCGCGACCTGTCATCTCCGACTTGGAAAGGGATGGCGAGCCTATCTTCGGCGCACTCCGTCACGTGCATGATCAGGGCCGCGCTCTGGAGGGTGCTGTCCCCCGGGGCGCCTTCCACGATCCTCCCCGAGTAGGCGTTACCGCACAACGGTTGTAAGCGTGCCCAGAACTGCTCCTGCTCCAGGCTCAGACTGGGCAGGTCGGGCGGGTCGGGCGGGTCGGGCGGCGAGCCCAGGCAGGCGCCTAGAAACAAGGCTCCTTGCAAGTATAGAATGGAGTGACGAGGTCGCACGCCGAGCCTCCAAGTAGTGTTTCGCACTACGAGTTCAATGAGGCTGTGAAGCTTGACCTCGTGTTAACGATGAGTCAAGCCAGTGCCCTCGAGCGGGGGCTCGACTCTTCATTGACACGTATGGGGGCCGTGACTATTTTGGCGCTGCCCAACTCCAAGAAAACGAGAAAAGGGGACCTGCTCGAAGCGAGTTCCGCGGGGACAGAGTGGTACGCGGGTCCGGTGAACCCCCGGCGCCTCGGCCACGCCAGTAAAGAGGAGCAACGCATGCGTACGACCGGGAAAGTGAAGTGGTTCAGCGATGCCAAGGGCTTCGGATTCATCATCCTTGAGGAAAATGAGAAGGACTGCTTCGTTCACCACACCGCCATTCAGGCTGACGGCTTCAAGTCGCTGAACGAGGGCGAGCTCGTCGAGTTCGATATGGTAGAGCGCGAGAAAGGTCCGGCGGCCGAGAACGTAGTAAGGCTGGAAGCCTGAGGCTCGATAGCCCTCTATTCTCCCTCTTTGTCGCATTCCTCGCGGATCATCTGGGATATGCGGCTCATCAAGTCGGGCGGCAGGTCGATGCGGCGTAGCTTGGCGCGGATCTCGGAGATCAGGTTCGACTCGAAGCGGTACTCACAGGCGCACTCGGCGCATCGTTGCAGATGCTCTTCAACGCTGGCGATCTCCCCCGAAGTCAAAGCTCGATCCACGTACTCATCGAGCTTCTCGACCACTTCCTGGCAGGAGTATCGACTGGGAGCCGTCATGACGCTGCATCCTCGTTTTTCAGTTTGCTTATGATTCCCGCTTCCTCGGCGATGTGCCAGAGCGCCTTCTGGAGCATCCTGCGCCCTCGATGGAGCCGGGAGCGCACCGTGCCCACCGGGATGTCCAGGACTTCGGCGATATCCTGGTAGCTCAGGTCCTCGAGGAAATAGAGCATCGATACGACCCGATATTCCTCCGGCAGCGCATCTATCGCAGCCGTCACCTGCTCCACGTCCATCTCGCTGACGAGGTGGCTGGCCGGGTCGTTGCTCCTTTCATGGAGCCCCGCCTCCGCCGTTCGCTCGAACAAGTAGCGTTCCGGCACGTCTTCGAGATCTACGCTCGTCGGTCTCCTCTTCTCTCTTCGGCGCTTCCCGAAGTAAGCGTTCGTCAAGATACGAAAGAACCAGGCCTTGAAATTGGTTCCCAGCTCGAAGGTCTTGAAGCCGCGGAAGGCGAGGAGGGCGGCCTCTTGAACCAGGTCCTCGGCATCCGCGGTATTACCGCTCAGCCGCAGGGCCATGCCATAGGCGGCCCCCAGCTGGGGAGTGAGAAGTGATTCGAAGATCGCAGCGTCAGCGGTCTTGGAGTCGGTTTCAGACATTCGAAAGCGCGAGCGGTTGGGTCGAAAGTTTCGCGCGAGCCACGGGGCCGCTGCCGCAGGTGGCGCGTTTCTTGGCGAACAAATCACGCATATACTCACTCATCCGACCCGTTCCTGCAACTTCAGCGCGGTGTTCTGCGTACAGCCTATTGGATGCGTGCTATCACGCCCGCTCCCGCCGCGGGTTCCCGCGGCAGGCTGCCTAAGTAGGGCGGGGGCGGGATGGCACTTCGTATGGGTCAGCGGCGTATACGAGTGTCCCGGACGTTCGGGATTTGAAGTCGAGATTGGAAACATGGGTTTCTCCGCAGGTATGCCAGGCCGGGCGCTAGATCGCGCACCCCCCGCCCCCGCCCCCGCCCCCGCCCCCGCTCCCCGCTTCTCGCTCATCATTCCCGCCTACAACGAAGCGGCACTTCTACCGCGATTGCTCGACAGCGTCGAGGTCGCGCGCCGGCATTACAAAGGCGGCGGGCCGGAA
>CANPVX010000122.1 GCA_947581815.1 Candidatus Indicimonas acetifermentans
AAATGGGGTGAGCTGGCGACGCTCGGCATTCAGACGGGCTTCGGCGATGAGTTTTTGAAGGTCGGCGGGCTCAAGGGCTTCGTCGATGGGATCATGGGGAACTCCAGCGCCTACTTCCGCCGGCCCTACGACCACCAGCCAGAGAGCCGTGGGATGTGGCGCACGATGATACTAGAGCCCCCGGGTATGCCGGAGCTCATCCGGTTGGCCGACGCGGCCGGGCTCGTGCCGCAGATCCACGCGATAGGCGACCTGGCGGTGGACACGCTGATCGACTTCTTCCAGTGGGCGATCGAGGCCAACGGACCCGGCGACCACCGCTTCCGCGTCATCCACGCTCAGGTCCTGGAGGAGGATGATTTCGCGCGCTTCGGCGAGCTAGGGCTGATCGCGGAGGTTCAGCCATATCACGCCATCGACGACATGCGCTGGATGGAGGAGCGGATCGGGCACGAGCGTTCCCGGGGCGCCTACGCCTTCAAGACGCTGATGGACAACGGAGCGCGACTCGCTTTTGGCTCCGACTGGCCCGGCACGAACGCATCGTGGTACCCCGCCAAGCCGTTGCTCGGCATCTACGCCGCGGTCACCCGGCAGACGCTCGATGGCGAGCCGCCGGGCGGCTGGTTCCCAGATGAGCGCATCAGCGTGGAGGACGCCATCTACGCCTACACGATGGGGAACGCCTACGCGGCGGGTGAAGAGGATGAGAAGGGGAGTATCAGTGTCGGTAAGCTCGCCGATTTTACGGTGGTGGATCGCGACCTGTTCGCCATCCAGCCCTCCGAGATCAAGGATGTCAGGGTGGTGGCCACCATCGTCGGAGGCCGAGTCGTTTACGCCTCTTCGGATCAGGCGGCATTGAGCGAGATCGCCAGAGCAGGTACTTCACGGGATGACTGAAGTCGCTCACGGGCTTTCCGAGACGCGGCCCGACGATGATCTAGCCGCCACCGTACGACCCCGGCCTCTATCCCTCGCGATTCCCGCCCTCGCGTTCTTGGTCCTCGCCAGCGCCGGTATGCTGCTCGAGGTCGAGCCTTTCATCTCGTTCTTCTATATGAGCGCCTGGTATCCGACCCTCATCCTGCTCGACAGCGCCGTCGCCGCCCGGACCGGCCGATATTACCTGATCACTCGGCCCCGCTTCGCGCTCTCGCTGCTCGGCTGGTCGGCGGTGCTCTGGTTTTTCTTCGAGGTGATCAACTTCCGGGTTCAGAACTGGTACTACGTGTCGTTGCCGCCGGATCTCCCGGTCCGCTGGCTGGGCATCGCGATCGCTTTCGCCACCGTGCTTCCGGCGATCTTCCTGGCGGAAAGGTTGCTGGAGGGGGGGGGGCGGGGGGGGCGCGGCGCCTTCGTCGCCGATCGCTGGCCGACGTTCAAGGTCGGCCGTGGACTGCTGCGCGGCCTGTTCGTGGCCGGCGTAGCCTTCGTGGTCCTGTCGCTGTGGTGGCCGAGAATCTTTTTCCCGCTGATCTGGGGTGCCCTGACCCTTTTGCTCGAGCCCTGGAACTACTCGCGCGACCGCGATCGATCGCTCGTCGGCGACTTGGCCGCTGGACGCCCGGGTCGGTTCCTGCGCCTGCTTGTGGGCGGTGCGTTCATCGGCTTCATCTGGGAGCTGTACAACATCGAGGCTCGCGCCAAGTGGATCTACACTGTGCCGGGCTTCGAAAGCTTCAAGCTGTTCGAGATGCCGCTGCTCGGCTTCGTCGGTTTCCCGGTCTTAGCGCTGGATTGTTTCGTCGTGTATCAGTCGTTGGTGCTGGCGGGGGTCGCCGTGCCGCCCGAATTGGGCCGCAACAGGCGAATCCCGCCGCGCCGCGTCCTGGGAGCGGCGGCCGCAGCGGTCATCTTCTCGCTGGCCGCTCTGGTCGGTATGGATCGCTGGAACACCGATTCGACTGTTCCGCGGCTGGATGACCTCTGGCTGGCCGAGCCCGCGGCGATCGAGCGGCTGGCCGCCGCGCGGTACGATGACCTGTTCCAGCTGGCGGAATCATCACCGGCCGATTTAGCGAAGACGGCTGGCGTAACTCCGGCGCTGGCCCAGAGCTGGATCGACGCAGCGCAGCTGATCACCCTGCGGGGCCTCGGCGCGAGGAACGCCCGCCTGCTCTGGGAGATCGGGATCACCTCGGTTGATGAGCTCGCTGGTTCGGACGCCGAGCAGATCGGCGCTCAGATCCGAGCGATCGCCGTTCGCCCTCGCAGCGCCACCCCCCCGAAGGTGCGGGTTTGGGTCGAGGCGGCGCGCCGTGCGTCGACCGCCGGCTAGCTGTAGATTCCAGTCCCGCCCGTCCGCTGTCCGGGCTGAAATGTCGCCTAAGGCCGTCCTAACTCGAAGATGCTCGATGCGGGAAGAGTTGCGAGAAGAGTGCGCCCGTTAAGTGGCGGAGCCGTTCGCTTCGGAGGACGAGCTTCTTCGGGACTTCGATAATCGTGCCGTCTCGTGACGGCGTGCCCCCCATAGGAGTCGTCAGGAAGGAATAGAAGCGTTGCGAGTCAACTACCACCTACATAACCAGTACTCGAGCGATGGGCGCGGCACGACCGAAGAGGTCTGCGGCAGGGCGTTCGAGCTCGGATTCGAAGAGATCTGTTTCACGAACCACGCAGAGATGTTGGCTGACGACGGAGGTTGGGCACTCGATCTCGTCGAAGCGCGACAGCGATACGAGAACTTGCAGCACGAGATCGAGCGGATTCAGCCCGAGTATCCCGATATGCGTATATTGCTCGGCGCAGAGTTCGAGTACCGGCCGGAATGGGTCGAGACCCTCGACGCGCTCCTCGACTCGGTCGACTTCGACATGGTCATCGGCTCCGTTCACGTTGTGGATGGGGAGCAGGTCTCCGGTGGCCCGACCACCGGCGCCTACTTCGAGGACCGCGACGTCACCGAGGCCTACGGCCGCTATTTCGAGGTGCTCGCGGAGATGATCGATTGGGGTGGCTTCGACGTGGTCGGCCACTTTGATCTGGTGAAGCGCTTCGGAGTGAAGCACTACGGTCAGTACGATGCCGGGCAGTTCGAGTCGGAGATCCGGGCCCCCCTGAAGAAGATGGTCGAGAAGGGGCTGGGGATCGAAGTGAACACTTCCGGGGTGGTCCAGCCGCCGGCAGAACCCTATCCCAGCCTGGACGTGCTTCGCTTTGCCAAGGAAGAGCACGTTGCCACCGTCACGATCGGGACCGATAGCCACGTACCCACCAGCTTTGATCAGGGCCTGGAGGCTGGAGAGCTCGTCTTGCGGCGCTCCGGCTTCAGCGAGATCACCCTGTTCAGCCACCGGATCCGCAAGAATGTGGCTTTGACCCCGATCGAAGAGGAGGCTTAGCGGTCCCTGGGCAAACGAATCATCCCGCTCCTCGCCGTTGACCCTCAGGGCGCCCTCCAAGACGCCGTTCAGATACCGCGCGCTCGCGGCTCCAGCGATCCCGTTGAGGTCGCCGATGCCTACGCCGAGGCCGGAGCCGACGAACTGATGTTCGTCGCGCCGGGTTCCAGCCCGGAGCGCCTTGCGGCGCTCATCCTGAGCGTCGCAGCGTCGGTCTCGCTTCCCGTTTCAGTTAAAGCGGACTTCGGGTCGCTCGATCAGCTCGGGCCGATACTCGAGGCGGGCGCCGCTCGGGTTGTGCTGCAGTCGGCGGCTCTCGGCGATCCCGATCTGATCTCGGCCGCTGCCGGCGCCTTCTCAGCCGATAGGATCGCAGTCGAGATCGAAGCGCTGCGCCAGGATGATCACTGGCGAGTCCGCTTGGGCGCTGCGGACGATCTGACGGAATGGGACCCCGAGACCTGGGCTCGGGTTGTGGAGGCGCAGGGGGGCGGCGAGCTCATCGTAGGCTCGGCGGTTCCGGGAGCGTTTGGCGAACCGCTCGACCTGGAACTGCTCAGTGCGGTGACGTCGGCCGTGGGCGTTCCGGTCGTGGCGAAGGGCGAAGGGGTGGGCGTCGAGGATCTCTTCGACGCTTTGATGATTGGTGGTGCCGAGGGCGTGCTCGTTGGGGATGCCCTTCACTCCGCACGGTACAGCGTCCGCGACATCAAGAAGTACCTATCGCAGCACGGACTTCCCGTGGACTTCAGCGAGTGAGAGTCTGCCGGGGCCCGCCCACGTAACGGTCGAAGAACTCGAGGATCCGGAGTAGGCGGTCCACCCTCAGCATGGGTTCGCCCGTGCGCGACAGATCGTGGCCTGATCTCGGATAACGCACGTATTCCACGGGTCTGTGCAATACAGCGAGCGTGCGGTAGAGCATTTCCGACTGTGAGACGCCCGTCCGCAGGTCGTTGTCCGAGTGCATGATGAGCAGCGGCGTCGTTATCTCGTGCGCGTAAGTGATGGGTGACTCTTCCCGCAAAATCTCGGGATCTTCCCAGGGGTAAGCGTCGAACTCGTAGGGCACGAGCCGCCACGCATTACCCTCGCCAAAGAACGTGGCGAGATCGTAGACCCCGCGCTGGGCGACGGCGGCTTTGAAACGGTGATCGTGCCCGATGATGTACGCCGTCAGATATCCCGCGTAGCTTCCCCCGGCCACGACCATGCGCTCTTCGTCGATCTCGCCACCCGCCACGACGCTATCCACCGCCGTCAGCACGTCCATCATCGGACCGTCGCCCCAGTCCCGCTGGATGGCCAGCTTGAAACCGTAGCCGTACCCGCTGCTACCCCGGGGGTTGGTGTAAAGCACCATGTAGCCGGCAGCCGCGAGCAACTGGAACTCTAGCCACATCGTCGCCTCGCCAGGTCCCCACATGGAGTGCGGCCCGCCGTGGATCTCGACCGCCAACGGGTACTTCCCGCCGGCCCCGCCGGCCTCGTAGCCGACGGGCGCGATCGTCCAGCCCTGCACTCGTTTCCCGTCGAAGCTGAGGTACCAGAAACCCTGATGCGGCTGGACTTGCACCGACGACAGCCAGTGCGTGTTCAGTTCGGTCAGCCGCCGCTCGTCGTCGCCGTCCGAGTTGGCGGAGTAGACTTCCGAGGGATCCGCCGGTTGGGTGATCGAGTAGGCGAGGCGCCGCTCCGCCAGATCGAAGCTCAGCGCACCTCGCTCGCCCGAGACGATCTGCCGGGTCTGACCATCTTCGACCCGCACCCTGTAGATCGGCACGGTCCCATGCACGCGGGCGTTGAAGTAGATAGAGCGCCCGTCGGGTGACCAGTGGTACTCGCGCACGCCGCGATCCAGCGCCCGGTTGAGCCATGTGATATCGCCGGCGCGCTGACCGTCGGAGATCTCGACGACGCCCAATTCGTTGTTGGCCGCGGTAAGCTCGGTGACTTCGCGGCCGGCGAAAGCGATGCGGTTTCCGCTGGGCGCCCACTGCGCGCTGACGACGCTGTGCGTCGGGATATCGATCTTGGTTAGATCAGCGCCGTCCGCGCTCATGACGTATAGATCCGACTTGACCGCGTAGTCGGGATGCATCGCGAGGAGGATTCTGGCCGTCAGCACTATCCGCTCGCCATCGCTCGAGAAGGAGGGAGATTCGAAATCGTACGCTCCTTCCGTCAGTCTGACGTGCATCTTGCTTTCCAGATCGATGCTGAAGATGTGCGACCAGCTCTCGATCGGATCTAGACTCGTCTCGCCCTGGAAGTTTAGCCGGCCGATGACAGCGGGATCCTCCTCGCTCGCGTTTCTCGCCAGCCAGTTGCGGATGGCCTCCATCGAGCCGAACATCGCCGTATCACCGGGCGCTGAATCGTCGCCGGGACCGTTCGATGCGGAAGCCCTCGTGCCGATGGCTATCGCTTGTGGGGGCTCCATCCCCTCTTCCTTGAGCTCCTTCGTCGTCAGGCTCGAGGTAAAGAGCAAGCTCCTCCCGTCCGGCGCCCACACCGGGTTCGACGCCCCCGCTTCCATCTCGGTCAGCTGCCAGGCCTCGCCTCCGTCGACGGGTAGAATGTAGATCTGCGATACATCGTCGCCGCGGTTCGAGACGAAGGCGATCGACGTCCCATCGGGCGACCAGGCCGGGCCCCGATCGCGAACAACGCCGTGCGTATACTGCCGGGCGCCGCGGTCATCCGTCGAGGCGATCCAGATGTGGCTGTAGTAGGCGTTATCGGCCGAGTCGACCTGGGTGACCACGAACGCGACCTGGCGGCCGTCGGGCGACAGCACGACGCTGCTCGCGGTGCGGACTTGAAAGAGGTCGTTGGCCCGGATCGTCCGCTTTTCTTGGCCGGTCGCGACCGACGCCAAACCAAGAAAGATGAGGGCGGCCAGAACCGTAAAGAACCGATGCTTGAGTTGGAGTGAGCCTGTAGCGTAGAACTGCATTTACATCCTCGGCCGATCTGGCGGTCAACCTCCCCGGGGACGGAGGAGTCTTACAAGATAGAACTTCAAGCTGAGTGTGGAAACCGCTGCGGCGGTCTAAGTCGCAGCTTCCGGCGGCTCAATCGAGGGGGCAGTAGACGTTGAGTCGGCCACATCGGCTGCATTGCCAGCCGACCCACTCGGGCGGCAGGGCGGCGTCGTGAGTTCTGAGCGACCGGAAGCGCAGATTGTGGCCGCTGAGCCCGAGAACCGCGTGGCAGCCGGGCATCTGACAGCGAACCCGATGCCCGGGCTTGATCTGCTCGGGATACAACCACTCCCTCAGAGCGATGATCGTCTGAGTTGTGCGATTCCTTATCACGTGAGCAACCTAACCGCAACGTCGCGTGGACAAAAGATCCCGATGTGAATTCGCTCAGAATCCCAGGATCTTCAGAACGATGCGCTTGGGCCGCCTACCGTCCCATTCGCCGTAGAAGATCCGTTGCCACGGACCCAGGTCCAGCTCGCCTTCGGTGACCGGTACGATGACCTCATGGCCGATGGTCAGATTGCGAAGGTGGGCGGCCCCGTTGTCCTCGCCGGTCCGGTTGTGAAGGTAGTCGTCGCCTCGGGCCGGGTGGGCTCGCCAGGGCGCGAGGTCACCTTCGAGCCAGTCGAGGATGTCCTCATGGAGGCCCGACTCGTTGTCGTTGATGAAGACGGAGGCCGTGATGTGCATGGCGCTCACCAGACAGAGTCCCTCCTGGATACCGCTCTTGCCGAGCTCCTCCTCGACCCACGGCGTGATGTGAACGATCTCCTGGGGCTTCTCCGTGTCGAAGGTCCGGTATTCGGTGTGTGATCTCATTTCTCTCTCT
>CANPVX010000123.1 GCA_947581815.1 Candidatus Indicimonas acetifermentans
GAGTTCTTTCCAGTATCCAGCTCGGGGCACCTGGTGCTGGCCGAGTCGCTTCTCGGCGTGAACCCGCCAGGCCTCTCGTTCGAGATCCTCGTTCACCTGGCGACGGTGGCGGCGGTGATCGCGGTCTATCGAAAAAGACTGGTGGCCCTGGCCCTCGGTGCCGCCCGCGGGCAGCGCGATGCGCTCCGCTATATCGGCAAGCTGTTCGTGGCGTCTGTCCCGGCGGCCGTCGTTGGAATCTGGCTCTTTGATGCCGTCACCGAAGCCTTCGACTCGCCGCGGCTGGTCGCCGTTAGCCTGCTCGTAACGGGAGGTTTGGTGTACACGACTCGCTGGCTCGTGGCTCTGGGTGAGCGATCCGAGCCAACTTGGCCGGGTTCGCTCGGAGTTGG
Organism: Candidatus Indicimonas acetifermentans; assembly: GCA_947581815.1. GTDB lineage: Bacteria > Gemmatimonadota > Gemmatimonadetes > Palauibacterales > KS3-K002 > Indicimonas > Indicimonas acetifermentans. Next base: position 393 of record CANPVX010000123.1, read on the forward strand.
AGTAGCTCAAGCGATTTCGCTCCTGCCGGGAATCTCCCGCTCGGGCGCGACGGTCGTCGCCGCGCTCGCCAATCGCACCGAACGCGTCGCTGCTGCCGAATTCAGCTTTCTGCTTTCGGTGCCCGCGATTCTGGGTGCGTCCGCCCTCGAGATTCCGGGTCTCAGCGTTGCCGAGCTGGGCCTGGGGCCGGGGACGCTGGCCGCCGCGCTCGTCAGCGCTTTCATCGCTGCAGTCTTCGCGCTGGTTCTCTTCGTGCGCTGGCTGCAAGGTGGTCGATTTCACCTGTTTGCGTACTATTGTTGGCTCGTCGGCGGGGGGTTCTTGCTGTACACGTTCGTCGCACGCTGAGGCTCGGTTGGAAGAGGTTCTGTCCTCGCAGGTGAGGCACCAGATCGCCGAGGCGCTCGCCGAGGACATCGGCACGGGCGATTGGACGACGCTCTCTTGCGTCGACGCCGAGTTGGAGGGGAAAGCCGGGATCGTGACACGCCAACCGGGGACGGTTGCCGGGCTCGAGGCGGCGGCCGCGGTCTATCTCCAGCTCGGCGGCGCCGAGCTGATACCCGAGGTAGACGGTGGGGCGAGCGTGGTGGAGGGCGATACTCTCGCGCGGGTTCGGGGTAAGGCCAGCGCCATACTGACGGGAGAGAGGCTGGCGCTCAACTTCCTCGGACACCTCTCGGGGGTGGCGACTCTGACGCGCCGGTTCGTGGATGCGATCGCGGGTACCGGAGCGAAGATCAGCGATACTCGAAAGACGACCCCTCTTTGGAGGGAGCTAGAGCGGGCGGCGACCCGCGCGGGGGGTGCGGTGAACCACCGCTCCGGGCTCGATGAGATGATCCTGATCAAGGAGAATCACTTGACCTGTGCGGGCTCGATTCGCGAGGCCGTGCGGCGCGCGCAAAGCTCGAACGCGCACGATCTGAAGATCGAGGTCGAGACGACTAGCCTCGATGACGTGAAAGCGGCGCTCGATGCTGGCGTCGATCGAATCATGCTCGACAATATGCCGGTCGAGCTCGTGCGCGAGGCCGTGGGGCTGATCGGCGACCGATCCCCGGGGACCGAGATCGAAGCTTCGGGCGGAATAACCCTCGATTCGGTCTTTGAGTTCGCCGAAACGGGCGTAGATTATATCTCCATCGGTGCGCTGACACATTCGGCGCCCGCGCTCGATCTATCGCTACTCATCTCGACGGCGTAGCCCATGAGTCGCAAGGCATCCCGATGGGAGGGCCAGACGATCCAGGCCCTGAGAGAACGCTGGGACAGGCCCAACATCCACCTGCACTCCCTCATCGACAGCACGAACGAGCACGCCAAAGCGCTGGCGGATGACGGAGCCCCGGCCGGGACGATCGTGCTCGCGGACATGCAATCAGGAGGACGGGGCCTCGGGGATCGCAGCTGGTACTCGCAGAAAGGCGCCGGTCTCTATCTATCGCTGGTCTTTCGGCCCCAGGAACTGGCCAATCCCTTATTGGTCACTCTGCTGGCGGGCCTGGGCACCGCTCGCGCCGTCGAAAGCCTCGTTAGGGGCCCACGCGTAAGCGTCAAATGGCCGAACGACCTGATCGTCGACGATCGCAAGGCAGGGGGTATCCTGAGCGAGGTCTCCTGGCAGGGGAGCGCGGTGAATCACCTCGTCCTGGGGATAGGGATCAACGTGCATAATCGGTCGGACGACTTCCCCGAGCCGCTTCGCGACATCGCGATATCGCTCGACACGGCCTCCGGTCGCACCGTGTCGCGCCTCGAGCTAGCGGATCAGGTCTTGGACGAGGTGGAAGATCGCTGCGCGAACCTGCCCGAGGCTCTGGACCTGGAACTCCTACGCGAGTTCGACGATTACGATTGGCTTCGCGATCGTCGCTGTGCGATCGAGACGTCTCCGGGAAGCGCGCCCGTGCGTGGCACGGCGGTCGGCATCGGGCCCGACGGCGCGCTCCTCTTCCGGCCCGACAAGGGCGCCTTGCAGCGGATCACCGCCGGACGCATCCGAGCTGAAGAGCTCGCGCTCCCAGATTATTAGAGATGAGCGTGCCTCTGCTGGCCATCGACGTCGGGAACACGGAGACCGTGGTCGGGCTGTTCGTCGAGCGTGAGCTGCGGCGCCACTGGCGTATCTCGACCGATGTGCGCAGGACCCCGGATGAATTGGCCTATCTGCTGGGTCGTCTGGCCTCGGATGCCGGCCTGGACGGCGAGATCCGGGGAATCATCGGGTCCGTCGTTCCGCCCATCGAGCCCATCATGATCAGGGGTTTCAGGCGAGCGTTTGGCCGCGAGGCGCGCCTCGTTAGCAGCCCCCACGACCTGGTTCTTGGTGATGCGCAAATTCAGCTCGATGTGGATGACCCTTCGAGCGTTGGCGCCGATCGAGTCTTCAACACACTGGCCGCCGCGCGCCGCTTCGGTGTCGACTCGATCATCGTTGATATGGGGACGGCCACGACCTTCGACTGCATCACCGCCGACGGCACATTCGTAGGCGGGGTCATCTCGCCGGGCCCGAGATCCGGCATGGAGGGCCTCGCTCATCGGGCCCGCAAGCTGCCTTTCATCGAGCTGGTTCCACCCGACGGCGTCATCGGACGGCGCACCGAAGCATGCCTGCGCTCAGGATGCTTCTACGCGATCGTAGATGGGATAGACGGTATGGTGAAGAGAATCAAAGAGGAATGGGAACGACCGGACGTGCTCGTGGTGGCCTCCGGCGGTCTTTCCGCGCTCATCGCCCCGTACTGCTCGGCGGTACAACTCATCGAGCCCTACCTGACTCTCTACGGTCTGGAGATCGCCGATCGCCTGCTCGACGCTCCGGAGAGCTGAGGGTAGAGCTCGACTTAGGTTACCTCGGTCGAAGAAACCAACTCAGGCGACCCGGCGAATCTTCGAACGTACCTTCTCGTAGGCCCTGTCCGCCGTCTCTGGACTGATCAACTTGACGATGAAGTAGACGACGGTCAGGAAAAACGCCAGCTTGATCGCTCCGATCAACAGCGCCGTGAGCAGCCCTATGATGGGCAGCAGCAGCGCTGACGCTACAGCCAGGGTGATGAGCCCCCCTACCAGCAGCACGGCCAGCTTCAGGAATCCTCTTATCATCCGTTGTTCTCCCTTGGTGACACCTATTTGTACGCCTCGTCGAGGTGAGCTCTCCGGGCTGTTTCCCCTCACCCTACGCCGCCGCCCCGGCCCGAGTTTCAGAGCCCGGAGGTCGAGCGGGGCGGGGGACCGGCCTCCGGTACGCCAGAACAGCAGAAGAGCCCGCTAATACTGCCATTTTGGCATACAATTGCTTCGCTTGAGGGCCTTTCCATCTGGCACGGTTTCTGCCAAATTAAATGGCTAGTCAGCAGAGCAAGCGATTCCAAATGAGCCGTGACCGATCCGTCGCAGCGGATGGGCGGAGTGTGACGGCGCGTCATGGAACATAAGAAGCAATCAACGGGGAATCCAGAGAGAGGAGGAAGGCGCTTATGCAGATTCAACCCCTCGCCGATCGAGTCGTCGTGAGGCCGCTCGAGGAGACCGAGCAGATGAGAGGCGGTCTCTACATTCCGGATACGGCGAAGGAGAAGCCGCAGCAGGGTGAGATCCTGGCGGTGGGTCCCGGCCGGGTCAGCGATGATGGAAAGCGGATCGAGATGGACCTGAAGTCCGGTGACCGCGTGATCTACGGGAAGTACAGCGGAACGGAAGTCACAGTGTCAGAGGAGGAAGTGCTGATTCTGAGAGAGTCGGATGTGCTGGCCGTCGTAGAGAACGGCAAGAAGAAGTAGTTTCGGCTCAGAGAAAAGCGAAGCTCCAAGAACCCAGGAGGAGGCAGGAGAGGAATATGGCGAAGTTGTTAGAGTTCGACATCAAGGCCAGAAGTAAGATCAAGGATGGTATAGATCTGCTGGCCCGAGCGGTGAAGATCACGCTGGGGCCCAAGGGCCGTAACGTGATTCTCGAGAAGAAGTTCGGAAGCCCGACGATCACGAAGGACGGAGTCACGGTCGCGAAAGAGATCGAGCTCGAGGATCCGATCGAGAATCTCGGCGCCCAGATGGTGAAGGAAGTCGCCAGCAAGACGAGCGATGTTGCGGGCGATGGAACGACGACGGCGACGTTGATCGCCCAGGCGATCTTCAACGAAGGCTTGAAGAGCGTGACGGCGGGCGTGAATCCGATGGCGCTGAAGCGCGGGATCGAGAAGGCGGTCAATACCGTGGTCGAGGAGCTGAAGAGCGTCTCGGTCGAGACGAAAGGCAAGCAAGAGATCGAACAAGTCGGCGCGATCTCGGCGAACAACGACCACGAAATCGGAGCGATCATCGCCGATGCGATGGAGAAGGTCGGGAAGGATGGCGTGATCACGGTCGAGGAGGCGCGTGGCCTGGAGACGGAGCTGGAGACCGTCGAGGGGATGCAGTTCGATCGCGGCTATCTCTCGCCGTACTTCGTCACCGATCCCGAGAAGATGGAGGCGATCCTCGAGGACGTTCACATCCTGATCCACGACAAGAAGATCTCGGCGATGAAGGATCTTCTGCCGGTTCTGGAGAAGACCGCCCAGACGGGCAAATCGCTGTTGATCGTTTCGGAGGATGTGGAGGGCGAGGCGCTGGCCACGCTGGTGGTCAACAAACTCCGCGGCACATTGAAGGTGATCGCGGTGAAAGCGCCGGGTTTCGGCGATCGGCGCAAGCAGATGCTGCAGGACCTAGCCGTCGTAGCCGGTGGCCAGGTGATCAGCGAAGAGGTGGGCTTCAAGCTGGAGAATGCCGTCATTCAGGACCTGGGGCAGGCTAAGCGGATCGTGGTGGATAAGGATACGACCACGATCATCGACGGCTCCGGTACCGAGGAGAAGATCCAGGGCCGGATCCAGGAGATAAAGACGGCGATCGACAAGTCGACGTCCGACTACGATAGCGAGAAGCTGCAGGAGCGGCTGGCGAAACTGGCCGGCGGCGTCGCGGTCATTAACGTGGGTGCTCCCACCGAGACGGAGATGAAGGAGAAGAAGGCCCGAGTCGAGGACGCGCTGCATGCGACGCGCGCCGCGGTCGAGGAGGGCATCGTGCCCGGGGGCGGCGTGACGCTGCTGTGGGCGCAGAAAGCGTTGGACAAGCTCAAGATGGACGATAGCGAAGAACAGATGGGTGTGCGCATCGTGAGACGCGCGCTCGAGGAGCCGACCCGGCAGATCGCCGAGAACGCCGGCATGGAAGGCTCGATCGTCGTTGAGCGCATCCGCGAGAAGGACCAGCTCAACTACGGATACAACGCGCAGACCAATAAGTACGAGGATCTGGTTAAGAACGGTGTGATCGATCCAACGAAAGTCACACGCACCGCTCTGCAGAACGCGGCTTCGATCGCAGCTCTACTGCTTACCACCGAGGCTGTGGTCGCTGAGCAGAAGGAGAAGGAAGACGCCATGCCGGCGCCTGGCGGCGGCGGAATGGGTGGAATGTACTAACCCCTTTTTCGAACAAGTCTCGAGAACGACCAAGGGCCCGGCTCCGCCGGGCCCTTGTTTATCGGTGATCGGCCAGCGTCGATCTGCCGGGCAGCTAGCGTCCTCCGAACACGAACTCGAGCGCCACTGTGATCAGCAGATCGTTCTGCAGCTTGGAATCGAGTCCGGCAAAAGGCCGGTTCGACGAGATGTAGTCCTTGAAGTCGCCGCGAATATTGAGCAGCGGGGAAATACCGTAGCGAATCCCGAAGCCCGCCACCCCGGCCACGTTGGTTGTCTCCGTCTCGAACCGCGGGTCGATGATGAGCTGGAAGAAGTCGTCGAAGAAGAAGCCGCCGCGGGCCACCAGGCCAATGCCGCCCGAAACGTAGATGGCGAGGGGTTCGAGCGGGGGTCTGATGAGTGCATAGATCACGTTGACGCTGCCGTAGAAGACGTTGGCGCTCAACGTGGTGTCAAAGGGGGTCGCGTCAAGGACTCCCTTGAATTCCACGTCGCTGCCCGTGAAGGCACCTTCCGCTTCGATGCCCAGTCGCGGAATCGGCCAGACGGCAAAGCGGCCGCCGAGCGTGAAAGATGTCTCTTGACCGAATCGCAGAGCGCCTTCGGTGAAGAGTTCATCGAAGAGGTCGCTGGCCGGGATGTACGCGCCGCCGAAGCCGCTCACCGTAAACTGCACGGGCTGTTGAGCCGCGAGCGACGAAGGTATGAGAGAGAAGAGAAGCGCGAGCGCCGCCGCACCGTACTGGGTCATGTTGGGGCCTCCCTGTCGAGTGTTCAGTGCTTACCCCGCGGCGGCAAGATAGCAATTTCGTGGGTGGCTGGAAGCTAGGGGCTCAGGGGCGCGGATTGACCCGCGGAGTCGCTCGAATAAATTTCCAAGCCTGGGCCTTTCTTCCCTGACCCAACCCCCCCTCGCAAGTCCGGCGGTAAACCCCGATCGAATTGGAGGTTAACGCAGCATGTCCAGAGTCCGGGCCATCACGCTATTGGCTATCGCCACGCTGGCGCTGGGCTGCGACGACGATGACGTCACCGGGCCTCAATCCTCCATCAACGACGGGGGGATCGGAAACCAGTCGCTTCTCGTTGTGGCGAACGTGGGCGTGATCGACATCAACGGTGGATTCTTGACCGGGTTTAGCGTGGACGTCAGCGATCGGGAGGGAGAACCGGTCAGCGGAGCGGATGTGGTCATCGAGGGCGGCTTCGGCCCTCGCACGCTCAGCGAGGGCCCAAC
>CANPVX010000124.1 GCA_947581815.1 Candidatus Indicimonas acetifermentans
ACGTGCAGAGGCGCCACTCCGCCGGCCTCGGCCGTCTGACCCAGATGACCGACGCGATGCGCGCGGGGAACGTCGACGTCCTGATGGTGCACGGGAACGATCCGGTCTACTCGCTGCCCGCCGGGATCGGGTTCGGCGATGCACTGGGCGGCGTTGGCCTGGTGGTGAGCTTCGCGAGCTTCATGGACGAGACGGCGGCCCGAGCCAATCTCATTCTTCCCGACCATACGCCGCTGGAGAGCTGGGGCGACCGCCACTCGGAGGTCGGGGTTCACGGCCTCATGCAGCCCACGATCAACCCGCTGTTCGATACGAAGCAGACGCCCGACTTGATGATCTCGGTTGCAGGGCGCCTGGGCGGCGCCGTCGCCGGCCGCTTCGCGCAGCCCGATTTCCATGCCTACCTGCAGGAGCAGTGGCGAGCGCTCGGGCGCGAGCTCGCGCCGGGTACGAGCTTCGACGCCTTCTGGCGCGAGGCGCTGTCGCGAGGCGGCGCCTGGGGGGAGGGTCAGGCTGCCACGGAGAGAGTCGCGCTCAACCGGCGCGTCGCGAACTTCAACTTCGACGACGCCGAGCTGGCCGGTAACGCCCCCATGACTCTCCTGGTCTATCCGTCAGCCAAATTCTACGACGGCCGCGGCGCCAACCGCTCCTGGCTGCAGGAGCTGCCCGACCCGATGACCAAGATCGTATGGAACTCCTGGATCGAGATCCACCCGGAGCGAGCCGCCGAGCTCGGAGTCGAGGATGGCGACGTGCTGCGCGTCACCTCGGGGCAAGGGAGCATCGAGGGGCCGGCCTATGTGTTCCGGGGCATCCACCGCGATGCCATCGGGATCCCGATCGGCCAAGGGCACGACGAATTCGGGCGTTACGCTAGGGGTCGTGGCATCAACCCGCTGGACCTGCTGCCAGCCACTGCGGACGCCGCTTCGGGCGGCATCGCCCTGCTGTCGACGACCGTGAGCGTGGAGGCGACGGGCCGGCGCACCCAGCTCGTCAACGTGCAGGGCTCGGACATCGACGAGGGCCGCGAGGTGGCCGAGGTGATCAGCCTGGCAGCAGCCCTACGGGAGGAGGAGGGCGCAGAACAAGAGAGGCGCGCAGATCCCGACGCGCTGGTGGAAGCTGCCGAGGATGCCGACCCCAAAAGCCCCTATCGCTGGGGGATGGTGATCGACACCTCCAGCTGCATCGGCTGCGCCGCCTGCGTCGTCGCGTGCAACGCCGAGAACAACGTTCCGGTGGTGGGTGAGCAGGCATGCGCGGAGGGCAGGGAGATGCAGTGGATTCGCATCGAGCGCTACTACGAGCACATGCTCGACGACGATGGCCACGGCGAAAGCTCGCGCAGCGGCCCTCGGGTCGAGGCCGCGGAGGCCGGCGACTTCCATACCGTGCACCTGCCGATGCTCTGCCAGCACTGCGGCAACGCGCCGTGCGAGCCCGTGTGTCCCGTCTACGCCACATACCACAACCCCGAAGGGCTGAACGTTCAGGTCTACAACCGTTGCGTCGGAACGCGCTATTGCTCCAACAACTGTCCCTACAAGGTGAGGCGATTCGAGTTTTATCAGTACGAGTACCCGTACCCGCTCAATCTGCAGCTGAACCCCGACGTGACCGTGCGCGAGAAGGGCGTGATGGAGAAGTGCACGTTCTGCGTCCAGCGCATAGTGGCGGCGAAGAACGATGCAGCGGCGGAGGGCCGGTTCGTTGGGGACGGCGAGATGGTACCGGCGTGCGCGCAGACGTGTCCGACCCAGGCGATCGTCTTCGGCAACCTGCGAGATCCCGACAGCCGCGTCTCGCAGCTGGCGCGCGGCGGGCGTTCCTATCACGTGCTAGGCGAATTGAACACGCGACCGGCGGTGACCTACTTGAAGAAGGTCGCCCAAGTAGGCGGGGAGGAGTAGATGGCGTCGGCCGCACCACCGAGGGAAAGTCGATTCGCGAAGGTAAACAGCGACATCATCGGGGCGCTCTGGGGGCCCGACTGGCGTTACACCTCGATGATGACGCTGCTGGGCGCGGTCATCGGCTGGGCGTTCTTTGCGCTTCTCTGGCAGATCAAGTTCGGGATGGGCACGGCAGGCATCAACAACCCCGTGATGTGGGGCGTTTACATCACGAACTTCGTCTTCTGGGTCGGTATCGCGCACTCGGGCACGCTGATCTCGGCGATCCTCTACCTGCTTCGCTCGGGCTGGCGCACGACCATCAACCGCGCCGCGGAGGCGATGACGATCTTCGCGGTGATGACCGCCGGGCTGTTCCCGCTCATTCACCTGGGGCGCATCTGGTATTTCTATTTCCTGGCTCCGTATCCCAACCAGCGAATGCTCTGGCCGAACTTTCGTTCGCCGCTGATTTGGGACTTCTTCGCGATCAGCACGTACTTCGCGATCAGCCTTCTCTTCTGGTATGCCGGGTTGATCCCCGATATGGCGGCGGTGCGCGATCGCTTGGGTAAGATGAGCGGCCGCATGGCTCGGCTGAAGCAGAAGATCTACGGAGCGCTGTCGCTCGGTTGGCAGGGGAGCGATTCGCAATGGAAGCACTACCGGCGCGCCTATCTGTATCTGGCGGCTATCGCGACCCCGCTCGTGCTCTCGGTGCACAGCGTCGTTTCCTGGGACTTCGCGATGGCGCTCGTGCCCGGCTGGCACTCGACGGTCTTCGCGCCCTACTTCGTCGCCGGGGCGATCTTCTCGGGGATCGCGATGGTGATCACGCTCGCGGTTCCGTTCCGCTGGGCGCTCGGCCTCGAGGACTACATCAACGAGTATCACTTCGACAACATGGGGAAGCTGCTGCTTCTGACGTCGCTGATCGTCGGGTACGCCTACCTCACGGAATTCTTCATGGCGTGGATCTCGGGCGACGGGATAGAGCAGTCGAGCTTCCTGTACCGAGCTTTCGGCGACTACACGGTGCCGTTCTTCATCATGATGATGTGTAACGCCGTGATCCCGCTGCTTTGCTTCTCGCGCAAGGTGCGGCGCAGCATCGCGGCGATGTTCGTGATCTCGATCCTGGTGAACTTGGGGATGTGGTACGAGCGCTTCGTCATCATCGTGACGGGGCTCGCCCACGAGTTCGAGCCCTACGCCTGGGGTGTGTACAAGCCCACCTGGGTCGAGCTCTCGATCACGGCCGGAAGCTTCGCCTGGTTCCTCTTCTGGTTCATGCTGTTTGCGAAGACGCTGCCCGCGATATCGATCACCGAGGTGAAGGAATCGATCGCCGAGGGCATCTGGAGCCCGGGCGACAAGAAGGAAGACGCATAATCATGGCAGCTCATGCCGCGGTCAGCGCCAGATTCGACGACGTCCACACTGTATTAGGTGCGGTCCGCTCGCTACGTGAGCAGGGCCATGAAGACGTCACGCTGTACGGGCCCGTCATGGAGCCGGAGCTCGAGGACGCGCTCGCCAAGCCGCGCAGCCCCGTGAGGCGCTACGCGCTCATCGGTGGGATCATGGGTGGCATCTCCGGCTTCGCGCTGACGATCTGGTCCTCCTACTACTACCCGCTGGTCGTTGGGGGCAAACCGCTGTCATCGATTCCCGCGTACGTCGTCATCGGTTTCGAGATGACCATCCTCTTCGCTGGCATCTCGGCCTTGATCGGGATGCTCATACACAACAGAATGCCGACCGCGAAGCTGGATCCCCACTTCGACCCGAGCTTCACCGAAGATACTTTCGGCCTGCGGGTCGTGTGCAGCTCAGAGCGCTCCGGTTCGGTCGAGCTGCTGCTGCGCAGCGCCGGCTCTCGCGAGGTGAACGTTGAACGTTAGCACGAGTCGGGCACGGTTGGGGCCGGCGGGGCCGGCCGCGGCGGCCCTCTGCATCGCCGCCTTGACGACCGCCTGCCTGGGCGACGAGATCGAGAACCTTGTGGCCAAGGTCCCCTGGTTCACCACCATGCGAGACCAGCCCGCGGTCGGCGCGCTCGAGGAACAGCCTCGCACGCCGCCGCCGGGCACCGTCACCATCGACGCCGGCCTGCCCGCGATGACGACCCCCGAGGGCTACGCCGGCATCCCGAACCCGATCGAAGCGACCCCCGAGTCGCTGGCCAGGGGCGAGGAGCTGTTCAATACCTTCTGCAGCGTCTGCCACGGCCCCCAAGGGCGAGGCGGCGGCAACGTAGAGGGCCCGTTTCCAGCCGGGCTCATCAACCGGCTCGACACGCCCCGCGCCATCGGCCGCACCGACGGATATCTGTTCGGTATGATCTCAACCGGCCGCGGACTGATGCCCAACTACCGGCGCATACCGCAGGAGGACCGCTGGCACATGGTCAACTATGTCCGCCAGCTTCAGTCGCTACCTCAGTAGTATCGGATAGAGAAGCGCACGCACGTGATGATGTTTACCGCGTCCCATACAGCGAAAAGCGAAACCCTGTGGATACGACCCATCTAGGAGCCGGTTCGACGGTAGACGAGTCGGAGATTCTGAGTCGCATCCCGGGGCGGATCCCTGGCCGCCTGTTCGCGGCTCTGGTGGTCCTGGTGCTGCTGGGGCTGGGCGGGTTTGCGCAGGGGCTGACGAGCGCGCCGCAGCGAGCCTGGCAGGCTTATCTGGTCAACTTTCTGTTCTTCACCGGACTGGCGGCGGCGGGCGTGATCTTCGGCGTCGTCATGCAGCTGGCCAAAGGGCATTGGGGGAAGCCGTTGCTCCGGATCGCCCAGGGGTTTGGTCTCTTTCTACCGGTATCCTACGTCCTTTTTCTGCTGCTGTTTTTCGGAAGCGACTACATCTTCCCCTGGATCGAGAACCCCGTCAACCACGAAGGCCATCCACTCCCCGGAAGCTGGTACAGCGTCAACGCGCTCTGGACCCGTGGAGCGATTTTCCTGCTGCTGCTCTACATCGCCTGCTTCGCGTTCATCTACTACTCGCTGCGGCCCGATATGGCGGCCGCGACCGATCATTTACAGGGCTGGCGCCGGCGGCTCACCGCCTGGATCTCTCGTGGCTGGCGAGGCGATGAAGATGAGGCGGCGCGTTCGCGACGGATCCTCGCGAGGCTTTCGCCCATCCTCATGCTGGGCTACGTGATCATCCTCAGCGGGATGGCGATCGATCTCATCATGTCGCTGGAGCCCGGCTGGATATCGGTGTTGTTCCCAGCCTACTTCTTCGTGGGGGCCTGGCTCTCGGCCCTGGCGGGCCTGGCCGTCATGGCGGCGCTGTTCCGCAGGTATATGGGGCTCGATTACTTCGCTTCCAACCAGTGGCACGATCTGGGCAAGCTGATCTTCGCCTTCAGCATCTTCTGGGCGTACCTCTGGTTCTCCCAGTACCTCGTGATCTGGTACGGCAACCTGCCCCGGGAGACGCTCTTCGTGAAGACGCGGACCGAGGCGCCCTGGACGCTCCTCTCGATCGCGTTCTTCGTGATGATATTCGCGCTGCCGTTCGTGCTGCTGCTTCCCCAGAAGATCAAGACGGTACCGCCGTACCTCGCGTCGGTCTCGGGGATCATCCTCGTCGGGTTCTGGCTCGAGCGGTTCAATATGGTCGTGCCTTCGATTTGGCACGCCGGGAGCGTTCCCCTCGGCCTGACCGAGCTTTCGATCACCCTGGGGTTCCTGGGGCTGTTCGGACTATGCTACGCCGTCTACGCGTCGACCTTCCCGCTCGTTCCTATACGCGAGTCGTTGATCGTCGGTAAGGCGAGGACCGGGCCTTACTAGACGGGCACCGCTTCCCCGCGCGGCGCCCCGGCCCAAAGGTCGCGATTGGCGATGAGCACGGCTAGCGAGTAGAGGTTCGCCAGCGCCAGCGGATACGCCAGCAGCGAAGGCCAGCGGGGGATGTAATAGACGGCCCCTACCAGGACGGCGGCGTGGAAAACAACCCCCAGCAACCACGCCCCCTTTCCCATGCGGGTGAGCCAAGAGATGTAAAACAGCAGGAAGCCGGCAGCCCCACCCAGGATCATCCCCTCCCGGAAGATCAGCCCCGGAAAGATGAAGAACAGGGACGCAAAGCCGAGCGGCACGGCCAGGACCGCCCACAACGCGTAGTGGATCTCAACCAGCGCCGGCGTACGATTCATGTAGGCGGATCTCACGTTGGAAACCTGGGTCAAAGAGCTAGCGTTTCTGCGCTATCTAGATACTTTCCACCGGTCGAACCTGCAACCCCATACCTTCGTTCACCCGAAATAGGAGGCCACGAGATGACACCAGTTCGCGTGGCGGTTAGCGTCCTGCTGCTGGCGTTTGCACCTGCAGCCGCCCTAGCCCAGGCGGGGACGACTCCACTGCTCGCCGGACCTTTCCCAACGGCCGCCGGGCATTCGCAGTTCGGCGGCTTCGTCAGCATCGAGGACAAATTCGACGTCTTCGCCCTGTTCCGCCATGGATTCGAGAGCTCGCTCGACTTCGGAATTCGCGCCGGCTATACGGACCTAGGCGGCGGCGGGGCGCACGTGGGCGGCGACATCCGTTACGGGATCCCTAACAACAACCCGGACATGCCACTAACCTTCGCCGTGATTGGGGGCTTTCAAGCGAGCTTCGTCAGCAACGGCAACTTGCTGGCATTCCCGCTCGGCGTATCGATCGGCGCCATGGTCGGCGGCAGTGACAGGGCCGTCCTCATCTATGGGTTGCCGCGCCTAACCGTCGAGCGCGTCGATCCAGATAATGGAGCCTCGAACACGGATTTGGAGTTCGCAGTCGAGTTCGGCACAGCGATCGAGTTGACGCCGACGCTAAGCTTCGAGGGTAACCTCGCGGTCGCATCCAACAAGAACGACAATATCGCTTTGGCGCTGGGTTTGTCTTACAGCAAGTGAGGCGCCCGTCTAGAGGGCCTCCCTGAACGCGGCCCGCAGTACCATCCCGACGTGAGGCGTTGCGGGTGGAAGTAGCTCGGCGTTCCGGAAGTCGGTGTCGAAAGACCAGTCCCGTTGCGGCGGGCTGTAGTAGCTCCCATTCCAGGTCCCCGGCGTCTTCTGGCTGGTGAACGGGCTGATCAGCGCCCCGC
>CANPVX010000125.1 GCA_947581815.1 Candidatus Indicimonas acetifermentans
GGGCGGGCGACGTTGGTGTGAGGCTACCGGCGGCCCTGCTCGTAGGCCTGGCGCTCGCGGCCGGGGTGGCTTGTGGGAGCAACAAGAATGCGGGCTCGGGATCGAGCGATATGGCGCGGGCGGACGGCGAGGAAACGCGCGGCGGGAAGGTTCGGGTGACGGGGAGCACGCCGTTCGAAACGGTGGTGCTCGAAGGGGATAGCGCGAGCGGCTCGGCGCTCGAGCTTCGCGGAGATTACCGCGACGAGCTCAAGGCGCTGGACGGCGCGACCGTCCGTGTGACCGGCTCCGTCGCGGACGGCAACATCCTGCTGGTCTCGTCCTACGAGATCGTGCTGATCGCAGGAGAGCGGCCGATAGTTGGCGTTCTGGAGGTCAATGCAGAGGATCAAGTAGAGCTTCGCACGAGCGACGGCGAGGTGATCAGGCTGAAGGGCCTACCGGCGGAGCTCGGCGGTCGAGCGGGTGCGAAGATTTGGGCGATACTCGACTCCGACGGGCAGGTCGTGGCGTATGGTGTGATTCGGGATAGGGTCGAGGGATGATGATCGATTCGTTGGATCCACAGTTTCAGATGTTCGACGCGACGCCGCTCGAAGAGCAGCTTCGGACGGTGCCGTTCGATGGCGAGAGCTGGGCCGTAGTCTTGCAGAGTCGCGAGTGCGCGGATCGGCTCGTCCGCGGGCGATTCTTGTTTCGCTCCAAAGGAAAGGAGCTGAAGACCGCCGACTTGTTCGTGGAGCCCAGTTACGCCGAGGTGTTCGAGCGTGCGGGTCGCTTCGAAGAGCACTTGCTTCGCGACCTGATCCGGTCGCTCGTCTAGACTAGCCGCCCGCGGTTCGCAGAAAGCCGGTGCTCGCCTCCACGTTCTCCGCGCGCGACCCGTCGTCTGGTGTCCGGCTCGTGCGCGAGTTCCCGAGACCAGTTCCTTGGCGCGCGGCCGGTCTCGTGTTCGTGTTGGCACTGGCGGCCTGCCGCCCGCCCAGCGGTGCGGCGCCGACCGCGCCGCCGACCGCCCCGCCGACTGCCCCACCCACCGAACCGCTGCCCGAGGATTCGCCGCCGCCGCCGCCGCCGACAGTCGGCACGAGCGCGCTGTCGCTGATTCCATCGACATCGGTTCCCGAGCTGAGCCGCGCCCTCACCGGCAGCCGCGCCAGCCTGCTCGAGTCCTTGAATAGAAGCCTCCTCTGGTTCGATAAACCATCGAGCCGCGATCTCTATCCAGTGGCGGGCGTGACGCACGAGTGGGCGCAGGCCAGCGTTTACGCGTTCGGGCGGCTCGTGTCGGGCGATGAGTCCGCCCAGGTCGTCGCCGGGCGCATCCATCAGGAGTTCGAGCTACACGCGAGTGTGGGCAGCGATGGACGCGGCAGCGTGCTGTTCACCGGGTATTACTCGCCGTCTTTCCAGGGGTCGCTCACCGCGAGCTCCGAATACGGTTACCCCCTCTACCGGCGTCCGGATGACCTGGTGATAGATGAGCGCAGCGGGGAGGTGCTTGGGCGGCAGGTGGGGGAGGGCGACGGGTTCGAGCCCTATCCAACGCGAGCGCGGCTGCTAGCATCGGGAGCCCTGGAGGGTCTGGAGCTCGTGTGGCTGCGCGACGGCTTCGAGGCCTACACGATCCAGATACAAGGGTCCGCCCTCATCCGCTTGCCGGATGGCACGAGCATCAACGTCGGATACGACGGGACGAATGGCCGCCCCTACACCAGCATCTCACTCGAGCTGGTCGCCGATGGAAAGCTGCGGGAGGATGAGTTGAGCCTGCCGGAAGTGAAAGACTACTTCCGCCGCAACCCCGAAGCGTTGGAGGTCTACGCTCGGCGCAACGATCGCTTCGTCTTCTTTCGAGTGGACTCGGGTGAGAATTGGCCCGCGGGGTCTCTCGGCTTGAAGGTCACGCCGTTGCGCAGCCTGGCCACCGACAAGGCGTTCTTCCCGCCGGGCGCCGTCGTCCTGGTCGAGACCGCGGCT
Source organism: Candidatus Indicimonas acetifermentans (assembly GCA_947581815.1). Taxonomy (GTDB): domain Bacteria; phylum Gemmatimonadota; class Gemmatimonadetes; order Palauibacterales; family KS3-K002; genus Indicimonas; species Indicimonas acetifermentans. The sequence goes on from CANPVX010000125.1 coordinate 1,981, forward strand.
CCCGCTGAAGGCGGGGGCACGCGTCGTCTGTTCCAATTCATGCTCGATCAGGATACGGGAGGGGCCATCAAGTCGCCGGGGCACGCGGATATCTACTACGGCATCGGTCCGCTCGCGGAGGTGCTGGCAGGGGCTCAGTACGCCAAGGGGCGGCTCTACTACCTGTTGCTCAGGCCGGAGCGTATCGACGCGTGGCGCCGGGTGATGAGCTCGGAAAGGGCAGGATCGCGCTGATGTCTTTCGAGCCCATCGACCCCGGCTATGAGGAAAGGGTTCGGGCCAGCTTTGCCCGCCAGCCTTTCATGGCGCATATCGGCGCGCAACTCTCGGAAGTCGGCCCTGGCTTCTGTGAGATCCGTGTGCCCTACGCCCCCGAGCTCACCCAGCAGCACGACTTCATACACGGGGGAGTCGTCGGGACCATCGCCGACGACGCGGGGGGCTACGCGGCTTACACCCTGATGCCCGCCGACTCGACCGTCCTGACCGTCGAGTACAAGCTGAACCTCCTCGCACCGGCGAAAGGAGATGTGGTCATCGCTCGCGCGAACGTGATCCGGCCGGGTCGCACGCTGACGGTTTGCACGGCGGAGGTCACAGCGGTAATCGGGGATAGCTCGAACCTGTGCGCCACCGCGCTGATGACGATCATGCGGTTGGACGGGAAGCCCGATGCGGCAGTCTGATCTCCCTCGTCACTCGCTGCCGGCATAACGTATGCGAAGTCCTGCTCAAACTCTTATACTGTAGTCTCGTGGCTGTTCTGCCCACGTGATCGACAAGAAAAGGAGCGATGCGAATGCGTCTCCGCCTGTTCTCTCTTGCCGCCGCCGTCGCGCTGGCCTCGTTCAGCGCCCCCGCGGCGGCTCAGGTCGACCCTGACCTCCTCTCTGTGGGGTCAGTGGCCCCGGACTTCAGCCTCACCGGAATCACGCGCTACGGCACCCTCCGTGATCCCGTGCGTCTTTCCGATTACCGGGGAGATGTGGTCGTCATCGGGTTCTTCTTCAAGGTGCGGACCCGCGGTTGAACGGTTCAAATGGAAGCGTACCGTGATCAGTACGCAGATCTGTTTCGGGGAGGACGCGGAGTCACGTTCATCGGTATCAGCAATGACCCGCCTGATGACATGGCATCCTGGGCGAAGGACTCCGAGTTCCCGTTCCTTTTCGCCAGCGACTCCGCCGGCACGACGGCCCACAGCTACGGTACCGGCCTGCGCGCTAATCTGATGATCGACAAGAGGACGGTGATCGTCGTCGATCCGGAGGGTCGCATCTCCCACGTCATGTACCCGTTTCGGGAGATCGATCCCACGGCGTACGAAGAGCTAGGCGAGGCGGTGGCCGCGGTCGCTCCGCCACTCAACGAAGATGAAGGGGGAGAGGGAGGCTGAGGGGTAGAAGGAGAGGCGGGCCAAGCGCCCGGTCCTCTCCTTCGATCATTCGAGGGCCAGTGTGACCGCTGCCTCTATGTCCTGCATCGGCCCGATCCCGGTGTACACGACAGTGCCGCTGGCATCGAGGATCACGATGTACGATGTCGAGGGGGCGAGGAAGGCGCGCACGGCGCGGCCTTTAGTATCCCACAGGGTTGGGTAGTCCACCGGCTCTTGCTCCAGGCGACGCTTCACGGAGCGCCGCGACTGGGCGACCGCCACAGCGATGGCCACGTACTCGATCCGGTCGCCGTAGCGCGCGTACGTATCGATCATCTGAGGCAACAGCTCTCGGCAGTTCTCGCACCATGTGGCCCAGAACTCCAGGAGCACGGGTTTCTCGCCGACGTATTGCGCTAGACTGACGGGATTGCCTTCCAGATCCTCCAATTCCACGAGCTCCGGTTTCTCGCCGCGCGCGATGCCGATCTCACCGTATTCCTGAGCATTCGCGAGCGCCGATCCCCATAGAAGGACCACGAAGGCAAGCGGCCATGTCGATCGATGAACCCGCGCGGCGCGCTGACCCGCGAGCATACCCGGATTGGTTCGGTCGAAGTCTCTCACAGCACCATCCCCGCCTGCACGAAGTAGTATAGCGCCATCACGAGCATGAGCACCGCCGCCAGCCTCTTGACCCAGACCATCCAGGGGCCCGAGCGGGGGAGCACGGTGGCGAAGCCCGAGAAGAGCCCTACCCCCAAGAGAAGGGCCGTCATGCCCAACGAAAACACAAGAAGATACACGAACCCCCACACGCCTGCCCGCGTCGCAGCCACCCAAGTCAGAACGACGGCGAACGCCGGCGCACCGCAGGGCGCAGCGACGACCCCCGATGTCGCCCCCAGCAGGAAGACGGCCGGGTACGAGCCGCCGCCCAGGCCACCGGCCCACTGTATCCAGCGCTGTGGAGCGGTCATCGGAATCACGTCGAACATAGCCAGGCTGACGACCAGCAGCAGACTGCCGATGGCGAGCCTGGCCCAAGGACTCGCGCTGACCGTGCCGAACAGCGTACCGGTGAGTCCGGCGATCAAGCCGACGGTGGCGTACAGCAGAGCCAACCCGCTGACGTACGTCAAGGTTAGACCGACGACACGAAGTCTGGGCGCGTCTCGTCCGGCGGTGCCGGCCAGAACCGAGGCCGTGATCGGAATCATAGGATAGACACACGGCGTCAGGCTGGTGAGTACGCCCGCGCCGAACATGATCGCCAGGGCGAGCAGGGGGCTCTGAGCCAGAATCTCGGAGAGACCTGTGCCTTGGAGGATCTGGCCTAACATGCCGGCATGATAGAGCGCGTTTGCGGTCTGGACAACGATGATCGATTCAGGCAACTCGTTTCCGCATCGGCGGCGTCCGAGCGAGGACCCATCGCCACTGCCGGCTTGCAAGGATATGTTGCACGCCGGTTCAGCCTGGATCGTCCGCGCGCCGCCGAACGGTAAGAGGGAGCGCGTGAGTATCAATTCGAGGAGGGGACGATGAAGAAACTTGTACCGTCGATGTTGCTGGCGCTCCTCGCCGCGCCTCCGGCGCTGGCGCAGGACGGAGGCATCTGGCTCGGCGCTCAGGGTCAGGTGGTGATACCGGCCAGCAGTGACTTGACTGACATCGCCACGGTGGGTGGTGGCTTCGCCATCAAGGGCGATTTTTCCGTGAGCAGCCGAATGGTTGTGAGGATCGACGCTTCGTTTAACCGCTTCGGGAACAAGGATACAGCAACGTTCACAGTGAACAAACTGACCGTTGCCCCCTGGCGCGTCGGGCTTCTCTACAAATTGAACAACGCCAAGGCCAGGTTCTACGTTGCCGGTATGGCAGGTGGATACCTCACCGATATCTCGGTCAATATCTCCGGCGAAGAAGACGAGGAGCTTTCCAACACGACCACGAACCTGGGATTCGCGCCCGGCGCCGGACTCTTCCTATCGCTTTCTGAGAGGTTGAAGCTCGACATCAACGCGTTCTACGACATCGTGTTCCGCGAGGGTCTGACGCTCGGATACGTCAGCGCCGGCATCGGCCTTCTGTTTGACGTCAATTGAGCTGCCGCTGTCGACGGGAGATTGGGTCCGGTCGGTCTCAGCGCTCCGAGTGTTTTGAAGTAGGGTGGACTCAGTGTGAAGGCGCTTCCTAAGCACCTTCACACCGAGCCCCGATGTGCGGCCCGGAGCTCGACCACAAACCCGTGCCTAACGAGCTGGAAAACTAGCGCCCGCTAAACTCAGCCCCCTCCGCCGCCCCCATCGTCCCCGCCGCCTACGTCCTTCGTGCACACGTGGCCTTCCGTCCTGTGGTGCTCCGAGCCCTCTTCAGAGCGAGAGTGGGTGATCCACAAGCTGATCTCGCACGTCGCGGCCCGGCCATCGCTCGTCTCGATATGGAGGATCCCCTCGACGTGCAGCTCGGACCTGAAGGACTCCCCCTCGTGAACCGCGGCGGCTCTGATGACTATGTGGGGCTCCTCGGTGAAAAGGGTGAAGATGACGTCGCCCCGTGGGAATCGGCAGAAGTCCACCACCTTGGTAGCATTGAGCTCGAATTGCCCGGTATGCTCCTCGCGGTCGAACGCGCCCATAAAGCTGCCGGCGACGATGATCTTGCCGTCGAGCGGACAGCCCCGCGCAATCTCGAACTCGATCTTGATCTCGACGGGCACGGCTGAAGGCGCTGCGGACGTCGCTGCGCTGAAGAACCTGCCGAACGCGAAATCCAAGCTGCCCAGGGCTGCGTTCGTCAGCTGCTCGCTGATGGCCTCCGCCTCCGCGTCTGTCAGCTGGATCGACGGGACCCGCACATCGAGGATCGTCTGGCCCACGACGCCCGCGGCCTCGGCGGTGACGGTCGCGACGCCGCTACCCATGGCCATTGCGAAACCCGAGGCGTCCACCGTGACGACGTCGCCGTCGGAAGAGCTCCAGGCGAAGCTCAGGCCGGGAATCGCGTCGCCGCTCTTATCTCGCGCGATCGCCGAGAGCTGAAGCGTGGCACCGAGCTCCGTCAGCGTGCCCGCGGCGGGACTGACCTCGACCTGGACGACCGAGGGAATCCCGCCCTCGGTAGGTGACCGGGTGTCGCTACTACACCCCCACCCCCAGAGGGCGACGGCCGCCAGTAGCAACAGGACTTGTTTCCGGGTAATGTGGCTGGACATGTGCCCCTCCTTCCAGCAGATGGAACTGCTGACTGTACGGGGGCACCGCAGGTGTGGAAACAACATAGAGTGTGTAACAGAGACCAACGTAACGTCGGGCGGCTGCGGCCGAAAGGTTTCAACCTCACGCTCGTCGGGCGGCTGGGGAAGAGACCTCATACGAAGTCGCGAGCACCGGGATCCAACGGGGTGATACGTGGATTCCCGTACTTGCCGCCTCGTCATGACCCGTCATTTTAAGCAGCTACCGCCCAGGACCACACGCTCCGGTTGGGGCTTACTGTCTTCCTTCTTTGTACGTAGCTGAACACGCCGATGACTTCCACAGGAGAAGAGAAGCATGAGCATACACGCGACCGCCACGTTCGAGGTGAAGGCTTGGGAAGAGAAGCCTTACGACGAGATCGACGAAGGGCCGAA
>CANPVX010000126.1 GCA_947581815.1 Candidatus Indicimonas acetifermentans
TGGCGAAGACGCCGGAGCCACCAACACCGCTCGACCGGATCCGACAGGAAGGTGTTTACCCGGCTCTGGGAACCATCGGCCCGCGTAGCGGCATCGCGCTGGGGGTTCGCTTCAATCGCTTCAGCCCCGCGTTCGTGGACGCGGCGTTCTCCATCCGGGCGTCGCAGCGCTATCGCGTCGGGTTGCTGTTCCAGCGAGGTCCCGACTTGCTCGAGATAAGCTACACATTTCAGCGCAACGCTCAGCCTTTCTTCTGGGGAATCGGCCCGGACACGCGGCCCGAGGACGAAACCCAATACGGCTGGGACCGGCAGTTCGTCGCGGCATTAGCCTCGAAGACCATCGATAGGCTGGTCCTGAGCGGCCAGCTCGCCTGGGAGGACAACCGAGTTAGAGACGGAAACAACAGGAATGTCGACAACCTGGTCGATCAGCCGGGTTCCTCCGAGCTCTACGGCGTCACCGAGCGCGTCCAATATGCGCGCCTCAATTTCGGCGCCGCCTTCGACTTGACGCGCTTCCGAGGCCTTCAGCAGCGGGGGATTTTCATCCAGGCGGGGGCCTCGATCTTCCGGGGGGTCGCCGACACGGATTCCGATTTTCACCAGTTCGACCTGACGCTGCGCGGCTACGGACCGATCAACCCGAGGCAGCAGCTGGTCTTTCAGATCCTCTCGACGCTGACCCGCAACGATGGCGGCGAGGGCGCACCGTTCTACCACCTGGCCAGCATGGGATCCCGACTTGGCGCACGGAGCCTTCATCAAGACCGTTTCCGCGACTTCGACATGTTGGCGTTGATGCTGGAATGGCGTTTCGAGGTCTGGCGCGAGCTCCACGAGCGGTCGCGCGTAGAGAGCTTCGTCTTCTTCGATAACGGGGGCGTCGAGGACCGCGTCACCCATTTCCGGCTTTCTGATTTCAGACAGAGCTTCGGCTTCGGTATGCGCGCCGTCGCGCTACCACGGGCCTTTTTCGTCACGTATATGGCGTTCGGCGATGAGGGGCCGAGGTTCCACGTAAGCTTTGGAACGTCCTTTTAAGCGATGAGAGCAACCTCGCAGCCCGAACTCGCTAATAAGCGACGGGACATCTTCAAGATCATGGGGCTGATCAGCACGCTCCTTCTGACAGCGTGCGGAGGGTCGCGCAAGACCGTGCAGCTGCCGCCGCAGCCCATCGCTTACGCCGACACGCTACCCATCGAGCGACCCGCATCCCGAGAGGTCAACCAGGTATCGAGGCTGCTACAGAATTCCGTCGGTGGCGAGATAGGTCACGCCTTTAGCATGCGGCGGATGTTGGGCGCCGACCACGAAGCCATCAACGTAACTCTCTTCGACGGCGTCGTTAACTCCAGCTGGTTCGAGAATCGCATCGGCCGAGTTGAGATGTCGCCGCAGGAAGTCGCCCGCGGCCCAACCACGGTCGGCCCCGACACGAGCCGAACGCTCAGGGTGATCGCGGGCAAGGCCGCCGGAATCTCTCCGGGGTTCACGGTACGCGACGCCAGGGGTGACACCTACCTCTTCAAGTTCGACCCGAGGGGCAACCTTCACCTGGCCAGCGCGGCCGGCGTGATCGCATCGCGGCTCTTCCACGCCGTCGGCTATCACACGCCCGAGGATTACATCGTCGTGTTCGACTCCGCCCGGCTCGAGCTCGACCCCGAAGCAGAGATCGAGATCTTCGGGCGGGAGCGACCGATGACGGAAGATGACTTCCTCGCGGTCCTGGACCTGACGGACCCTCTCCCGGACGGGCGCTTCCTGGCGCTGGCGAGCAAGTTCGTTCCGGGTAGGCCTCTCGATCCGTTCCTACTCTCGGGGGTCAGAGGGGACGACCCGAACGATTACTACCACCACCAGTACAGGCGCGAGCTTCGCGGGCTCTATGTAATTTCTTCGTGGCTGAACCACGTCGACATGCGTTACGAGAACACGCTCGACGTGTTCATCGATCCGCCGGGCTACGTACGCCATTACTTGATCGATTTCGCTGCGAGCCTCGGCAGCGGTACGATTCGACCCCACAACCCCCGCGAAGGCAAGGAGTACAACTTCGATCTCTGGCCCACGATGGGCCGCGTCTTCACCCTCGGCTTTTACAAGCAAGGCTGGGAGGAAGTCGAGTTCGAACAGTATCACCCGTCGATCGGGTGGATGCGGGCGGAGAGCTTCAGCCCGCATGACTGGAAACCCAACTGGCCGAACGCCGCGTTTCGAGCTGTCACCCCAGCCGACGGATACTGGGCCGCCAAGATAGTCGGAGCGTTCGGTGACGCTCACATACGAGCCGCAGTGGCTGAGGGCGCCCTACCCAACCAAGAGGCGTCCGATATCCTCGCCGGGATCCTAGGAGTGAGACGCGACAAGATCGTCGCCTACTGGTACGCCGGGGTCACCCCGCTGGAGAACGCCGAGGCGCGATTAACCAGCTCCGAACGGGGCGAACTGCAAATCGCGTTCGACGACCTCGGGCTCGAGGCCGGCCTCTGGGAGTCCGAGAATACGAGCTACACCTGGAAGCTCACGGACGCGTATCTCGGAATCGACGAAGGGGGCCAGAGCGCTGCGGTTCCCGGGACTAGACAGGTGCTCGAGATTCGTCTCGGGAGCTACGACAGCGATGCACCGAGCGTCGGCGAAGCGGTCTCGACCGGGACGCTTCGGGTAAAAGCCGTGCGAAACGGGAAGCGGGTCGGACGCGAGGCTTCGGTACTACTGCGCTGGGACGGCGCGGCTGCGGGCTACACCGTCGTCGGCATCCGGCACTAATCGCGAAAGAATCGTCTGACCCCCACCGCGCGGCGGGCGAGGGCGCGTTCAAGCTCGGAGTCCCCGGCGAGACTGTCGACCGCTACAGATCCATTCATCTCTGCGGCGTGCAGGATGTCGGACCCACCGAGTGACAGTGCGACGTGAACGATTTGCTGTGAGCCGGTCGCGCGGAAGAAGATGAGATCGCCCGGCCTGAGCTCCCGGAATTTCGGACCTGACTCCACCAGCTCTCCGCAGTTCGCCTGTTGATGGCTGTCCCTCGGCAGCGCCACGCCGTGCAAACGATAGATGGCCTGCGCTAGACCCGAGCAATCCGCTCCCCAGCGGGTACGGCCGCCCCAGAGGTAGGGCACACCCATCCACCCCCAAGCGGTTTCGACGACCGCGGCGCCACGGGGCGGAAACTTCTGGGGCAGCTCCGCCGCCAGCACCCAGCGTCCATCCACCAGTCGTCCCGAACGGCCGTCGGGTAGCAGGGCGCGCTCCCCATCGAGCGCGACGCGCGCACCCCAAGGCAGCCGCAGCATCGCGCGGCCCTGCTCATCCTCGACCTTTGCGTCCAGCGCTACAGCCGCCTCCGCTCCGTCCGGCCCGGCGCGCCAGGCCCGGGCCCTATCGCGATCGCAGGTCAGGAGTCCTCCCAGCCCGACCCAACCTTCGTAGCCGTCCTCGCCTTTCGCCCGCACCCAATCGCTTTCGCGCTCCAGGATCTCCAGCACGGATCCCAGAGCCTCCTGCGAGACCTGCTCGGCGCGGAAGTTCGGCTCGGCCCTCACGGGGATCAGCCCCGCTCGAACCAGCCCATACTCAGTGTCGGCCATCGCCTGCCTGCAATCGAAGGTCGTCAGACGGAAGTACTAACTTCCCCACTAACGTAATATCATTTCGTGCGCGCTTGTGTTCCGGACAAGACCCGGTAGCTTCCCTGCGCTTGAGCTATTAGGAAAGTAACCCCGGGCGATCTCATCGTCGCGTCGCTGCAAGAGAACAGGTTCGCCGAGTTGAGTACGGGCAGTCCCCCCAAAAGTCCAGAACTAGCGATATCCAAACGCGATGCCGTTTCATCGCCGCATGAATGGTGGACGTTCGGTGCTCTGACCCTTCTTATATTCATCTGGGCAGCCAATTTCTCCATAGCCAAGTTCGCCCTCGCCGACATCTCTCCTTTAGCGTTCAACGGCTTGCGCTTCGCTCTGGCCTCACTGCTGCTCTATCTGTTCGTGAGTCTGAGTCGGACGAAAGTAAGGATGGCGCGCCGCCACCTGCCGGCGCTCATCGCGCTCGGCGTCTTGGGGAACACAGTTTATCAGGTGCTCTTCATCTATGGGCTCGATTGGACGCTGGCGGGAAACGCGGCGCTGATGCTAGCCACAACTCCCATCTTCACCACGATCCTATCGGTTTCTTTCGGGCAAGAGCGAGTCGGCCGGCTGGCCTGGGGCGGCGTGGCCGTCTCGTTCATTGGGATCGCCCTCGTAGTTTGGGGGGGGAGCCGCGGCGTTCAATTCGGCTCGGAAACGGTGCGCGGCGACCTGACGACGCTGGCGGCCTCACTGGCGTGGTCCTCGTACACGGTCGGCTCAAGCCCGCTGGTTCGCCGTTACGGCCCCTTGCCCGTCACCGCCGTTACGATGTGGATCGGCGGCCTGGGGTTGCTGGCGGTTTCGGCGCCATCGATCGTCGCCCAGGAATGGAGCACGGTGCGTCCGATGTCGTGGGTGGCACTCCTATTCAGCGGCACGTTTGCCATAGCCGTCGCCTATTTACTGTGGTACTACTCCATCAAGCGCCTCGGGAATACGCGCACCGCCGTTTACACGAACTTCATCCCCGTCGTGGCCCTGATCATCGCCTGGCTCGTGCTGGCCGAGGTGCCGACATGGCTTCAGCTGCTGGGCGCCGCAGGCATCCTGGGGGGCACATTGATGGTGCGGCTTGGCAAGATCGAGAGGCCCTACCCGCCTCGCTACCCAGCCGAGTAGCTGCAACTGTCGGTTGCGGCTCGAGCCTCACGATATCTCCACGTCCGTGAAGCGCACCAGATCGAGAAATTGGAACCGACCGTCATGGTGCCAGTGCGGCGCCGGCCAACCGGCCTCACCCAACAGCGCCACCCGCGTGACTCCCAGCTTCCCGAGCTGGCGCGCGAGCCTCATCACGATCTCCTCTTCACCCGCCACGGCGACGGTCTGCAGTCGGCTCGATACGGGTGTTAGTGCGGCGATAGCCTCGGAGATGCTGTCCACAGAACGAACGTGCACGGCTCGATTCAGAGGGGAGAACTCGAAAGTGGGTCGATCCTCATAGACCACCGTCCACGCCGTCCCACCCTCACTCGCCCAGACCCTCGCTCCCCGCACCTCGGCTTGCGCCCGCAGCTGATGAATGGTCGATGACTCGGCCGGAGTGATCGCCCCACGGGGGACGACATCCGCCAGATCGCCCAGTTTGGCCGCGAGTAACTCGGCGAAGGCGGCGCCGTCGACTTCCCCTCCCCGCTCGACGAAGACGACATGCGGCGACACACAGCCCTGTTGATCGAAGGTCACAACATCGCGCGCCGCCTGGCGAGCCAGCTCAGAAGCCCGATCCAGGGTCTCTCTTGGGATGAGCGCCGCTCCGACCCGATTCGGGTAGGCCAGGAAGCGCGCGCCCGGCGTCAGGCGGCGCCGCACGTCTCTAATGGTCGCGTCGCTGCCGTAGGCTATGACCGCCGCCGCGCGAGCGAACGCCACAGCCTCGAGCTGTTCTTCCCCTCCGCGCCAGTACGTCACAGAGACGCAGCTCGCCAGATCGGGATCGACTTCACACAACGCCCGCGCGAAGCTCACGGCGAAATACGGCTCGCCGGCCGCGGTCTTGCCAAGGCTGGCGGACTTTACGCAGAGCGCCCGGATCACGCTACTGACGGAGACGCCCGGGATGTTGCCGCTGAAGATGTGAACGACCAATGAGGGGCCGTAGGCGCGGTGGTAACCTCCGGCGGCGCGGCGCTGAAAATCATCGAGGACCTCGGGGACGCCGAACTCTTCCGCGAGCGCTGCGTGCAGTGCCGAGGCGGTCCACCCGCGCGCCATTCGCTCCAGGCCGATTCGGATCATCGGCTCCGAGTACCCGGTGAGCTTCGGCAAGACAGCCACGAGCTCTTCGTAGTACGGCTCGCCGGGTTCGGTCAATAAGCGGCACGCTCGTTCGATCGAGTCGAGAATCATCGCCAGAGGACGATCGGCGAGCGCGCCGGCCCGCGCTTCTTGCAGATGGTCGAGAAGGCCTTCGAGGGACCGCGGAGTGAGTATGGGCAACCGGAGCGGCTGTTCGCCCGGTCCGAAGCAGGACTCCTCGAAGTCGACCTCCGAGCGGTCCAGGCCCGGGAGCCAGAACCCTTCTATTATTGAGTTGCCAGCCATTCGTCTATCGCGAGCGAGCAGCCGCGCAGCCCGGCCCCGGTCGCACGTCCCACGATCTCGAACCCGCCCCCGCCCGCCACCTCCCCCTCTATACCCAGGTCGTCGGTCTGTATCGCCGACACCGAGTCGAGGTTCGCGAGGTCGAAGTGCCGCAGCACACCCAGTTCTCCAGGTGGAAGCGGCTCAAGCGTTTCGGCATCGACCACCCGGGTTCGCACCCAAGGCGGCACGACTTTGACGCGGAGTGCGGGCGAACGACCCCGCGCGCGCTCCCGGAGCACGTTGTCGTAGAACTGCGAGCACATCTCGGTCATACCATACTCGGCCACACAGTAAAACGGAGACACACCCAAGCCTGTGACAAGCGCCTGATAGAACTCCTCGCGCTCGATCTCCGAGGGTTGATTCTTGAAACCCCCGGTTTCCATGATGCGCGAGCCGGCCGGCATGCTAAAGCTTCGACGGCGGCGCTCGAGCTCATCGAGCACGTGCACAAACGCCGCGGCCGTACCGAGGAGGCACGCTGGAGCGGCGCGGGCCTCGCACTGGGCCAGCGTCGTCAGCAGCTCGTCCGCCCGAAGCCCGTTCTCGTCAACGTAGTAAGCGCTCTCATCCGTCCCGAGCTCGCGCCGGACCAGCTCGAGCATCCATGTGAGCGATGAATCAGCCGCCAACTCGGGCGGCGGGCCGAGGATCAGCATCCGCAGGCTTACAGCTTCCGGAAGAACATGGGCTCGGAAGTTGAGCACGGCGGCCGCGCGATAGAGCGAGAGGTCGCGGACATAGTGTATGCCCTTGCGC
>CANPVX010000127.1 GCA_947581815.1 Candidatus Indicimonas acetifermentans
TGCCTCCGCCGCCCAGAGGCGAAGCGCCGCGGCCCCGGCACGACCGAAACGGGCGAGCGGGCCTGAGAGCGGAGTTACCAAAAGCGCTCGCAGCTCGCTCACGGCGCGAAGCCCCCTGCTTCCCTCAGCGCGATTCTCCTCGGCCCCGAGAGAGAATCGCGAGGACGATGCCCCAACGCGTTTCACCGCGAGTGTGGCACGCTCCGGGGCATCGGATCCAGACGGGCCGCGTCAGCACCGAAGCGCTGGCGGGACATTCACAGCAGGGTCAGCGTGGCTCTGCGGCGAAGTCGGTCCAAGAGGTCGCTCGCTTCGAAGGCATCAGTGACCCGGCAGACGAAGCCATTGTTCTCGCGCTACACTGCAGAGAAGACGGAGTCAAGGGCACGTTCACAGTGCCCTTCGGGCCGGGGATGGGCGCTCTCGATGCCGAGATGATGCGCCGTCTTCGAGGCACGCCCACAAGGGAGTGATGTCGTGGCCGGATTCGAACGCCGCCCGACCTCCTGATGCACTTCACGATCTACAAGGCAGCAGAGTCACAGGATGCCGCGAAGCCACGCATCGATCACGAGATTGCGCAGCTCCGAGAGGTCCGAGGTTGAATCGATGTCCAACCGGGACACGGCGGCCACTCTCGAATATCACGACGCCACCAAGCACAGCGAGCGGAGCGTTCGTTCGAGCCGCCACTTCCTCGACTTCGAGAACCAACCGCTGGCTTTCAAGATCTACCGAGATCTGGAGGCGATCCCTCTTCCGCAGAGCTTTCCAGGGAACGACCTTCCAGCCCTCGAGGCGATCTCTCCACCCGTCACTGCCCCGGCCGCGGGTGGCGACGACGAGCGGACCCCGGACCTCGCCACGCTCTCCCGCATCCTCCATCTGTCGGCGGGGATCACGAAGCGGAAGCGCCATGCGGGCGGAGAGATCTTGTTCCGCGCCTACCCGAACACCGGCGCGCTCCATCACATCGACCTTTACCTCGTCGCAGGCGAGCTCCAGGGCCTTTCCGCCGGGGTGTATCACTTCGGCCCGCACGACTTCGCCCTTCGCAGACTGCGCGAGGGCGACTATCGCGCGGTCCTCGTCGAAGCGTCCGGGCGAAGCCCCGACCTGGTGCGCGCGCCACTGATCATCGCGAGCGCCTCAACGTATTGGCGCAACGCCTGGAAGTACCAGGCGCGAGCCTACCGGCATTGCTTTTGGGACGGGGGGACGCTGCACGCGAACCTGCTCGCGGTGGCTGGGTCGGCGCAGCTCGAGCCGCGGCTGGTGATGGGCTTCGCAGACCGTCCCGTGGAGCAGTTGCTCGGTCTCGACCCCGAGCGAGAGGGTGCGATCGCACTCGTGGCCGTCGGTCGGTCCGGGCGAACGGCGCCAGCCGCCCCGCCCGTGCCGGCGCTGCGACTCGAGACCGAGCCGCTCTCCCGCTCCGAGGTCGACTACCCGGCAATCCGCGCGCAGCACGTGGCCTCGTCCCTCGAGGACGGCGACGAGGTGGCCTCCTGGCGCGGGCCGGCCCCCGTCAGAGAGGAGCCCGTCGCGACCGGCTCCCTGTACCCACTGCGGCCAAAAGTCGAGTCGGAGGTTCCACCGGAGCCGCTCGAGGCCGTGATCCGGCGGCGCGGCTCGACGCGGGCGTTCGACCGGTCTCGCTCGCTGTCCTTCGAAGAGCTCTCCACGGCGCTCGACTGCGCCACGCGCGGCGTACCCGCCGACTTCCTGGATCCGCCGGGTGCGAGCCTCCTCGACCTCTACCTGATTGTGCACGCCGTCGAGGGCCTCGCCCCGGGGACCTACTACTACCGGCGCGCCGACCGCTCGCTGGAGCTGCTGCGCGAGGGGAGTTTCAGGGGAGCGGCGGGCCGTTTGGGCCTGGGCCAGGAGCTCCCGGCCGACGCGGCGGTGAACGTGTACAGCCTGGCCAGCGTCCCTCCGCTTCTGGCCCGGTTTGGCAACCGCGGCTACCGGGCCGCCCAGCTCGAGGGGGGAATCACCGGAGGGCGCCTGTACCTCGCCGCCTACGCCCAGCGCTTCGGCGCCAGCGGGCTCACCTTCTTCGACGACGAGGTGACGGAGTTCTTCTCGCCTCACGCCGCGGGCAAGAGCGTCATGTTCCTCGTCGCCCTGGGCCATCCCGACCGCGTCGCCCTGGGGCTGAAGATGTGAGCCGTCGGGTGAAGGTCACCGCCGAGGAGCTCTGGAAGCTCAATCGCGATACGGCCGACGTTTGCCTCGCGCATCCCTTCGTGCGGGGCATCGGGTCGGGGGACCTCTCCCGCGAGCGCTTCCGGGTCTACGTGGCACAGGACGCCTACTTCCTCGATGCGTTCGCGCGGGCCTACGCCCTGGCGCTCGCGAAGACCCCCGATCGGGAGGGAATCGCCATCTTCAAGGATCTGCTCGTCGGTGTCTTCGAGGAGCTCACCCTGCACGAGGGCTACGCCGCGCGTTGGGGCGTGAGCCTCGAGTCCGAGCCGCTGCCTTCGACCAGCAGCTACTGCGACTTCCTGCTGCGCACCGCGTCCCTCGAGCCCGTCGGCCACACTGCGGCGGCCATGGCCCCGTGCATGCGCCTCTACGCGTTCCTGGGACAGCAGCTCGCGCCGAAGCTGAACCCCAAGAGTCCCTACCGCGAGTGGGTGGAGACGTACTCGAGTCGCGACTTCGAGACGTTGGCCTCGCGGCTCGATGGGCTGCTCGACCGTTTCGGCGGTGAGCCCGGGCGCCTCGTGCAGCTCTACCGCCGGGCGATGGAACTCGAGCTCGCCTTCTTCCAGGCGGCTTGGGACGCCGTATGAAGGCGAAGGACCTGATCGAGGGCAACGCCGAGCTGTGGCGCGCAGCGACCCACCATGCGTTTCTCGACGAGGTGCGCGACGGTACGCTTGCCCCCGCCGTCTTCGCGCGCTGGCTCTCCCAGGACTATCACTTCGCGGTAGCGCTGACCCGCACAGAGGCCCGGGCTCTGGCCTGCGCTCCGCGGGAAGACCTCGAGCTTCTCGTCGGTGGGATTCAGGCGATGGTCGCCGAGCTCGACTGGTTCGAGAGTAAGGCGTCCGAGCGAGCAATCGACCTGGACCTGCCGCTTCACCCTACCGCCCGCGCCTACATCGACTATCTGCGCGCCCTCGCCGACGAGCCCTACTCCGTTCAACTCACCGCGCTCTGGGCGCTCGAGCGCGCCTACCTCGAGGGTTGGCGGACGGCGCGCCCGGGCGCGCCCGCGTTTCGCGAGTTCGTCGAGCGCTGGACCAGCGACGCATTCGCGACCTACGTGGGCGCGCTCGAGGCCGCGGCGAACCGAGCGATCAGCCAGGGCGGAGACACCGAGCGCGAGGCGTTTCGCTGGGTGGCGAAGTACGAGAAGGACTTCTGGGAGATGGCCTACGCGCGTGGCGATGTCTGATTCGACAGAGCAGCAGCGAAGCCGCCCTCCGAAACCCGCGGGCGCCACACCCCGCATCGCTCTCACCATCGCGGGTTCGGACTCAGGGGGCGGTGCTGGGATCCAGGCGGACCTCAAGACCTTCCACCACTTCGGGGTCTACGGCACCAGCGCGCTCACGCTCATCACGGCGCAGAACACGGTGGCAGTCCGGGAGGTGCACCTCCTGCCACCCGAGCTCGTCGCGAAGCAGATCGAGGTCGTGGCTGGGGACTTCGAGCTGCGCGCCGCCAAGACCGGCGCGCTCGGGTCCCAGGAACTGATCGAAGCCGTCGCGGCCAGCGTCGAGGAGCACGCGGTCCCCAATCTCGTGGTCGATCCCGTCATGATCTCGAAACACGGCGATCCACTCCTTCCGAGGGGGGCTGTCGACGCCCTCCAGCGCCGCCTCTTCCCGCGTGCTGCGCTCGTCACGCCGAACCTGCACGAGGCGGCGGAGCTGCTCGGCCGACCCGTCGAGAGCGAGGGCCAGATGCGGGACGCCGCGCTCTCGGTGCACGACCTCGGTGCTGCGGCGGTGCTCGTGAAGGGCGGGCAGCTTCCCGGCGAGGAGGCCGTCGATCTCTTCTACGATGGCGCCGCGTTCACGCGCCTGTCGGCACCCCGCATCGACACCTCCCATACCCACGGGACGGGCTGTACCTACTCGGCAGCCATCACGGCGCTTCTCGCTCGCGGCGAGACGCTGGCCGATGCTGTGCGCCACGCCAAGGACTTCATCTCTCGCGCCATCGCCAGCGCCCCCGGCCTCGGCCACGGTCATGGCCCGGTCGATCACTGGGCGTAGAGAGCGCAGGGTCGAGGTCCTAGTTCGGAGGGGTCAGCCAGGTGGTGTTCGCGTCGCCCGCATGGTGCGGATCTGGTGGAGCTCCCCTGGAGGCAGCGATGAGACTCACCGGCTTGTTGCTCTGTCTGTGCTTGGTGGCGTGTGAAGAGAAGGCCGCAGAGCCTTCGCGGTCCGACTTCGAGCAGCGGGCCGACGCGGCGACCAAGCGGTTCGGCCGCGAGCTGCAGGCGGCGCTCGAGGGCGCCATCGCCGAGGGAGGACCGGAGCACGCCATCGGACTCTGCAATCACATGGCTCCGCAGATCACCTCGAGCCACTCCGTGGACGGCCTACGCCTGCGCCGTGTTGGCGTGCGCGTGCGCAACCACGAAACGAATGTGCCCACCGACGCCGAGCGGGCTGCGATGATGAAGCTCACCAGAGAGGCGCCGACCACCGTGGCCACCCTCAACGGCAAGCGCAAGTTCCTGCGCGCGATCTATGTCGGAAGTCCCCTATGTTTGAACTGTCACGGCACCAACATCAAGCCCAAGGTCAAAGAGAAGCTCGACGAGCTATATCCCGAGGATGAGGCCACGGGATTCTTCCTCGGGGATCTGCGCGGCGCCTTTGTCGTCGAGGAGATGTAAACATGGGCGGCGCGATGAAGCGAGTCGTGATCGTCGGCGCGGGCTTCGCGGGCCTGAACGCAGCCAAGGGCCTGGGTCGCGTGGGCGGACTCGAAGTGACGCTGCTCGACGAGCGCAACCACCACCTGTTTCAACCGCTCCTATATCAGGTCGCCATGGCGGGGCTCAGTCCAGCCGAAATCTCCGCGCCGATCCGCGGACTGCTTTCGAGTTACCGCAATATCCGCGTGTTGTGCAGCCGCGCGACGTCCGTGGATCTCGGAGGGCGCCGGGTGCTCACGGACTCCGGGGCTCACCCGTATGACTTCCTGATCCTCGCCTGCGGAGCGCGCCACGCGTACTTCGGCCGCGAGGAGTGGGAGGAGCACGCCCCGGGACTCAAGACCCTCGAGCAGGCGCTGGAAGTGCGCCGCCGCGTGCTGACGGCGTTCGAAGAAGCTGAGAAGAAACCGAACCCCCAGCGGCAGCAGGCGCTGCTCACCTTCGTGGTCGTCGGCGGGGGTCCGACGGGGGTCGAGCTAGCGGGCGCGATTGGCGAGATGAGTCGCTTCACCCTGGCCCGCGACTTCCGGCACATCGACCCGAAACGTGCGCGGGTCATCCTGATCGAGGCAGGACCCCGCATTCTGCCGGCCTTCCCCGAGTCGCTCGCGCTTCGGGCGGTTCGCGATCTCGAGAGCCTGGGTGTCCAAGTCTGGACTTCGCGGCCCGTGACCGAGGTCGATGCCAGCGGGGTCGTGGTCGGCGAGGAGCGCATCGGGAGCTACACCACGCTGTGGGCGGCGGGTGTCCAGCCCTCTTCCCTGAATCGCGAACTCGGCTCAGCGCTCGACGCCGAGGGCCGCGTGATCGTCCGGCCGGACCTGAGCCTGCCCGGGCACTCCGAGGTCTTCGTCGCCGGCGACCAGGCGCACGTGCGCGGCCGGGACGGCGAGCCGCTGCCCGGCTTAGCACCCGTTGCGATGCAACAGGGTCGCTACTTGTCCCGGCGGATCCGGGCTGAGCTTCGGGGCGAAGTCTGCCCGACCTTTGCGTATCGCGATCGGGGAAAGATGGCGACGATCGGCCGCAGTCGCGCGATCTGTCAGACTCCCCACTTCCAGTTCGCCGGTCGCCTCGCCTGGTTTGCATGGCTGCTGGTGCACATCTACTACTTGGTGGGCTTCAAGAACCGGCTCTTCGTGGTGCTGCAGTGGGCCTGGGCGCATCTGACCTTTCGACGCGGCGCGCGCTTGATCGTCAGCAAGGAGTGGCGGTTCTACACCCCCGGTCGACCTTAGGCGGCACGTCGACTGCGCGATCGATGGGCCGCCACGACGGGCAGGTTCATCGAAGTCTCCTCATGAGCCCCGCCGCCGAGACCGCCCCGCGACTTTGTCACTTGACGCCGGGCTTCGGCCGGGGCTTGCGCTCAGGAGAGCGCGATTTCGCCCTCGACTCGGTGGTCCAGCCCGATGCCCTCGATCTGGACGCGCGCGCTTGCCTTTAGCTTCTCGTCGCCCTTGAGCCGGCCGGCCTCGACCGCCTTGCGCACGGCGCTTTCGATCTCGCGCTGGGAGGTGACACCCACCTGCTTGAGAAACTTGCGCACTTCGATGTTGAACGTGTCCTCATTCATCACGGCCTCGTGGTTCCCCGGCGGTAGCCCCTGCCCCATCGCCCTCCTAGAGCGAAGGCACACCAGAACTCCTTGCCCAGGCGTTCGGCTACGCGTGGATGTAGTCGCTCGGACCATTCCCGACGTTAGCGTGAGCGCTCACGATATCGCCCATCGTGTTGGCGCCGCGGTGGAGGGGGTACCTTCTGTCCCATGGCACGAGCTCTGAATCCGGAGGCGTGGAAATGATTCGAGGAAGCTGTCTCTGCCGAGGTGTGGCATGGGAGATCAAGGGGCCTCTCGAGCTCATGACCCACTGCCACTGCTCGATGTGCCGCAAGGCCCACGGCTCCGCCTGCGCGACGTACGTGGCCGGGCCCGCAGGCGGCTTCCGCTGGGTCGGGGGCGAGGAGCTCGTGAAGCGCTACGAGTCGTCGCCAGACACGCTCCGCCCGTTCTGCTCGCGCTGTG
>CANPVX010000128.1 GCA_947581815.1 Candidatus Indicimonas acetifermentans
ATGGGACCTTCGCCACTCCGAGGCCGAGCGCTTCGAGGGCATGATCCTGTGGTCCGGCGACCTGCGAGGTCCGCGGGTCGTGCCCGGCAGCTACCAGGTACATTTGATCGCCGGAGACGATTCGTTCAGCCAGGCCTTCGTGGTGCTGAAGGATCCTCGCTCGACCGCCTCCCAGGAGGATCTGCGGAAGCAGTTCGAGCTCCTGATCGCGATTCGCGACCGCGTGAGCGAAGCGAACGGCGCGGTCGAACAGATTCGAGACATCAACGCCCAGATCGACGATGCGGTGAAGAAAGCGGACGGTGAGTCGTACCACGGCACCCTCGCCGAAGCGGCCGAGCCGATAAACGAGAAGCTGAAGGAGATCGAACAGACGATCTACCAAACGAAGAACCGCAGTCGCCAGGATCCCCTCAACTTCCCGATCCGGCTCAACAACAAGATCGCGGCGGTGACGAGAGTTGTGGCGAGCGCCGATGCCCCGCCGACCGACGCATCGAGCGCCTTGTTTGCGGAGTTGTCGGCCCGGCTTCAGGTTCAGCTCGACCGTCTGGCGGCCGTGATCCGCGACGACATCCCGGCATTCAACGCGAAGGTTGCCGAGTATGCCGTCCCCGCTGTGATCGTTCGCGATCGTGGCGCTAAGGAAACGCGGGAGGCCGCCACATCGGCAGGTGGCGGCTCCGACAAGTGAGCGCTCTCGGGAAGGCTAGACGGGAGCGATACAATCGAGTCTAGGTGGGCGCCGAGCCGCGCCCACCGCTGCCTCCTCCCTCCCGCGGGACCCGTCCGATTCCGACACCCGCCGTCCCACAGCCGGGCACGCGAGATCGTTTACTCGTCCGCGCTGAGGCCTGGAAACGCCATCTGGCGCGCCACTAGGCTATTGCGCCGCTGGCACGATCTTTCCCTTGCAACAGGCCGATCGATGGATCAGGCGAGGGCGAGCTGCGCTTCTCGAGTGTCCGGACTCTGCTTCGAGATACAGGAGGCTTGATGTCCACCTTGCGCGGGGATCTACGCTACGCGGTTCGCAAGCTAGCGCGCAGTCCCGGCTTCACCGCCGTGGCGGTACTTACTCTAGCGCTGGGGATCGGAGCGAACAGCGCGATCTTCAGTGTGGTTAACGCAGTCCTGCTGCGCCCGCTCAACTACGAGGATCCAGAGGGCCTCGTGATGGTCTGGGAGCGCAACGTCCCGCGCAACCAACACCGAAACGTGGTCGCCAGCGTCAACTTCGCCGCCTGGCGAGAGCAGAATCGCGTATTCGAGGACATGGCGGCGATGTTCGGTACGGGCGCTACGCTTATCGAAGGTGGCGATCCGGAGCGCATACAGGCCGCCGTCGTTTCACCCAACTTCTTTCAGATACTCCGCGCGGCCCCCCAACATGGGCGCGTGTTCTTGCCCGAGGAAGGCGAGACAGCAAACGCGCAAGTCGTCGTGCTGAGCCACGGCTTTTGGCAGCGGCGCTATGCAGGTAGTACAGATGTCGTGGGCCGCACGCTCAGCCTAAGCGGCGATCCCCACACGATCGTTGGCGTCATGCCTGCCAGTTTCAAGGGTGTTCGGTTCGGTTCAATGAGCGAAAAGGATCTCTGGGCTCCCTTGCCATGGGCCTGGGCGCAGGGGTATCGAGGCCGCGCCTGGATGGTGGTGGCCAGGCTGCGACCAGGAGTGCCCCTCGAGGGGGCGCAGGCCGAGATGTCGACGATCGCCTCGCGCCTCGAACAGGAACACGACTATAACGACGGTTGGGGCGTCAACGTTGTCCCGCTCCGAGAGCAAGTAGTCGGTGACGTTCGGCTCGCCTTGCTGGTCCTGCTCAGCGCCGTCGGGTTCGTGTTGCTCATCGCCTGCGCGAACGTCGCCAACCTGTCTCTCGCCAGGGCATCCAGTAGGCAGAAAGAGTTCGCGATACGATCCGCAATCGGCGCGGGTCGAGGCCGGATCATGCGCCAGCTGCTTACGGAAAGTAGCCTGCTAGCGGTGTTGGGCGGTGGGGCGGGGCTGTTGCTGGGCGTCTGGGGCGTGGACCTCATGATCGCCTTGAGCCCCGGCGACATCCCGCGCACCGACGAGATCGGAGTCAGCGGTTCAGTCCTCCTCTTCACTCTGTTGGTCTCTGTGCTCGCAGGTGCGCTGTTCGGATTGGCGCCTGCCCTCCAGGCGTCACGATCCGATCTCCAGGCGTCGCTGCGAGAGGGGTCCAGAGGGTCGAGCGCAATCTCTGGTCGACGCCTGCGCAGCTCGCTCGTGGTTACCGAGATGGCTCTGGCCGTCGTCCTGCTGATCGGCGCCGGCCTGGTGATCCGCAGCTTTTGGAAGCTCAACCAGGTCGATCCAGGGTTCGATGCAGACAACGTCTTGAGCGTGCGGGTCGCGCTGCCGGGCTCCGCCTATCCCGAGGAAGCCGAGCAAGTCGCCTTCTTCGGTGAGCTGCTCGGGCGAGTCGAGACTTCACCCGGCGTAGCATCGGCGGCGGCGACGATCGCCCTGCCCCTCAGCGGGGGTTTGGCGCCTGGCACCTCGTTCATCGTCGAGGGCCGGCCGGAGCCCCCGAGGGCGGAGCGCCCGGTGGCCGACATACGGGCCGTGACACCGGGTTACTTTCGGACCATGGGCACGCGGCTCCTGAGAGGGCGCGGCTTCACTGACCGCGACGAAGCCGAGTCGCCGATGGTGATAGTCGTAAGCGAGACTTTGGCCCGGAATTCTTGGCCGGGCGAAGATCCGATCGGCAAAAGGTTGAGTGTTAGCTGGGATGGGATGATTTCCAGCGAAGTTATCGGCGTCGTAGCGGATGTAAGACACAACAGTCTCGATGCCGTACCGCGCGGAACAATCTACTACGCGTACCCACAGTTCCCAATCTTCAGCTTCATGAATCTTGTCGTACGTAGCAGCTCGGATCCGACTGCGCTCGTCACGTCTATCCGCCGCGAGGTCTCTCAATTAGACGCGGATCTGCCGGTCTACAACGTCACCACTATGCGCGAGCTGGTCGAAGGCTCCGTGGCCGATGAACGATTCAACATGCTCCTGCTCGGCCTATTCGCCGCATTGGCTCTGCTGCTGGCGAGCATAGGGATCTACGGAGTGATCTCGTACTCCGTGACCCAGCGCACACACGAAATCGGCATACGCGTCGCCTTGGGCGCCGAGCAGGCGCGCGTGCTGCGCTTGGTGATACAGCGGGGCATGGGCCTCGCAGTCGCAGGAGTCGTGATCGGGCTGGGGGCGGCCTTGGGCTTGACGCGGCTCATGGCGAGCCTCCTCTTCGAGGTGAGTGGTACAGATCCCTTGACCTTCTCTGGCGTCGCGCTTCTCCTGCTCTCGGTGGCGCTGGCCGCCTGTTATGTGCCCGCATCGAGAGCGACGAGAATCGATCCCGTAACCGCCCTGAGGTCCGAGTAGTCGAACCTCCCTGCCGACCTTGCCTCAGCGAAAGGAGCGGAGTAACGTGCGGCCACGGCCCGGTCTTCCGGGCCCGCGCGCGGGCATCGCGTTTCTCGGGCTAACAAAAGCGAGCAGGATGGCAGCAGACGGGCGGACACAATCGTCGTCGCCGACGGGCGAAGCAGGCTCGACTTCAGCGGATGACATCGAAAAGCAGCTGACCGCCGAGCTCGCTCCGCAGCTCCAGGTCGTGCGCCGCCTCGGTCGCGGGTCGATGGCGAGCGTCTACTTGGCGCGTGAGCAGGAGCTGAAGCGTCTGGTGGCGATCAAGATTCTCGCACCCAGGCTCGCCAAAGACCAGCGCGCGCGCCAGCGCTTCGAGCGCGAGGCTCAGGCTGTGGCCTCCCTCTCCCACCCGAACATCGTCTCGATCCATAGCGTGGGTCGGCTACCCGGCGATCTCCCCTATATCGTCATGCAGTACGTTAAGGGGACGAATATGGCCGACCGACTCCAGCAGACGGGCAAGCTGCCGGTCGCGGAAGCGGAGCGCATCGTCGCGGAAGTGGCCTCGGCGGTGGCCGCCGCCCATCTCAAGGGGATCGTGCACCGCGATATCCGCCCGGCCAACGTCATCTACGACGAGGAGACCGGCAAAGCCATGCTCAGCGACTTTGGCATCGCTGCGATCCTCGCCACCGGCGAGACGGAACAGTCCGCCCGTCTGACTCAGACGGGAGAGCTGATCGGGAACCCAGCCTTCATGAGCCCGGAACAGTTGCTCGGGAATGAGTTAACGGAGCGCAGCGATGTCTATGGCCTCGGGTTGCTGGCCTTCCAACTGCTGACGGGTCGTGGGCCGTACGACGCGGCTTCGAATCGCGAGCTGCTGGCTGCACACGTCCGCCAGGAGCCGCGCAAGGTGACGGAATTTCGGGTAGACGCGAGTCCCGAGCTTAGCGACCTCGTGAACCGCTGCCTCGCCAAAGAGCCGGGGCACCGTCCCACCGCCGCAGACGTCGCGCGCCGCTTGCACCTCGCAGCCGGCACAGCAGCCGGAACCGCCGTCGATCCCCACGGAGCGTCGGGCCCCATAGTGGATCGGCTGACCTCCCGTCGCTTGCCCCAAATCGTCGCCATCTACGTAGCGGGCGGTTTTGGATTGCTAGAGCTCATCGATCAGCTCGTCGGCCACGCCATCGTTCCCGAGCTGACTTACCAGCTCACCCTGGTCACCTACCTCTTCGGCATACCCGCCGTGCTGATCATCACCTGGTTCCACGGCAAGAAGGGAACGCAGAGATTCAGCCGGCTGGAGTACTGGCTGTATGGCGGGTTAGGCTTGGCCTGGCTGGGTACGACCCTGTTCGTCCTGCTCGGGCGCTAGGCTCAGCCAGAATCTGCCGCGACGGCGTCCAACAAAGCGCGCAACGCTCGATATATCTGCGGGCTGCCGGCGATGACTCCGCCGTGCTTGATGACGTCCGGCTCACCGGCGAGGTCTGTGACGACTCCGCCGGCCTCGCGCAGAATCAAGATTCCCGCTGCAACGTCCCACGGCGCGAGGTGCAACTCCCAGAATCCGTCCAGACGACCGCACGCGACATCGCACAGATCGATAGCTGCCGAGCCGGTGCGCCGGATGCCGCTCGCCCGCGGAAGCAGCTCGCGGAATTGCTCGAGATAAGAATCGAGGAGTTCCAGCTTCTTGAAGGGAAAACCGGTACCGATGAGCGCGTGCCTGAGCTCCGTTATGCTGGAAACGGAGATGGGGTGGCCGTCTTTGAGCGCGCCATCGCCCCGTACAGCCTCGAAAGTCTCCCAGCGTGCCGAGTTAGTGACCACGCCGACCGCCAATCCGCTAGCATCGGCGGCCGCGACGGATGCCGCATAGTACGGGTAGTGGTGCAAATAGTTGGTCGTGCCGTCGAGGGGGTCGATGTACCACGTAACCTCGGCCTCGCCGGGAGCGGGGCCGCCCCAGTCAAGCTCCTCCGCCGCGATCGCGTGGTCGGGGAAGCGTTTGCGTATCTCGGCCACCGCGGCCTGCTCGGCGCTCTCGTCTACTGCGCTCACCCAGTCCGAGTGGCCTTTCTCTGTCCATGCCTCCGGTTCGGGCGCTCCCGAGCGGCGGTGGACTTCCGCGGCCGCGAGCGCCGCCTCCTTGGCGGTATGCAGTAGGTCGTCTAGCGAGTTTTTCATAGGTTGTTTGGGGTTCTCGCGCGCGATAAGTTAACCGACCATTCGAGCGGCGACCAGCGAAAAAAGGGACATGCCAGGGACCACGGATCGCGAGTTCAATGTCTACGGGCTTGGCAACGCTCTTCTAGACCTCCAGGTGCACGCAGCGGAAGCCGACCTCGAGGCGCTCGGCATCGAGAAGGGTGGAATGACGTTGGTGGATACCGGCCAACGCCAGCAGATACTGGATCATTTTGGCGAGGCCACCCTCCACCGAGCCAGCGGCGGCTCTGTCGCCAACACAGTGATCACCGTTAGCCAGCTCGGCGGCTTCGCCGCGTTCAGCGGGCTGCTGGGTGATGATGCGCACGGGCGCCACTATCGGGAGGAGATGGAGGCGGTCGGGATCGAAGTTCGGACCGCGACCGTGCCCCGGGGGGCCACGGGGACAAGCGTGATTCTCATCACGCCCGACGCCGAGCGTACGATGACCACGACGTTGGGTGTCAGCGCGGACTTCGGACCGGCGAACGTCAGCGAAGACGTGATGAGGCGCTCCGAGTGGCTCTATATAGAGGGGTACCTCTTCTCGACGGATAGCGGGCGAGCTGCGGTCAGGCGGGCCATCGAGCTGGCGAAGGCGCACGACGTCAAGGTGGCGCTGACTTTTTCGGATGCGTTCGTCGTGAGAGAGTTCGGACAGGCGTTGAAGGAGGCGGTCGCGGATGCCGAGCTGGTGTTCGCGAATCACGTCGAGGCGAAGGAGTACACCGGTAAGGAAGACGAGGACGAGGTCTTCAGAGAGCTGAGGCGCGTCGCCCCAAACGTGATCATGACGCTCCACGAGCGGGGCGCCCGTGCAAGTTTCTGCGATACCGAATACTTCTTCGAGCCTTTCAAAGTACAACCCGTCGACGTGACCGGTGCCGGGGATACTTTCGCCGGCGGTTTGCTGTACGGCATCACTAACGATCATACCGTGGCGGAGGCCGGCCGGCTGGCTTCCTTCCTGGCCAGCCGCGTCGTCGCCCAGCTCGGCCCGCGCCTCCAAGCGGACGTTCGCGAGCTCGTGAAGGAACTCCAATCCACTAGCCCCCCCCCCCACAGCCGTGAAGCGCGAACTTCCCGTCGCGGGCCGCCAGCGCGCGTTCAGCGGCATCCAGCCTTCTGGTGAGTTGCATATCGGCAACTACCTGGGCGCGGTCCGCAACTGGGTGAAGATGCAGGATGACTACGACCTATTCATCTGCGTAGTCAACCTGCACGCCATCATTCAACCGTACGACCCGTCGGAGATGCCGGAGCTCGTCTTCGATATGGCT